>JAKAZL010000052.1:12343-16684 GCA_021815925.1 Pseudomonadota bacterium
GTGTCGCCCTTGAATATCTTGTGGCTGGCACGGAACTCGTCGGTGATGCTCTGCAGGGATTTCTGGATGTACCACCAGCCCTGTGAGATCACGCTCTGGCTCATGGGCACCGGCGTGCCGGATCCGGCGTAATTGGCCGACACGTTCAGGCTGGGAGAGAGACCCTGGCCGTTAGGGCCGAGGTTGTTCGCGTCGATCGCGGTCGAGCCGTTGCAGAACCCGGCGGGCTCGGCGACCTGGCAGCCGTACAGGTAATAGCTCAGCGGGCGCGGGTTCGTGCCGGAGAACAGCGCGTTGGTGTCGAGGCCGCCGCCGTCGATCAGGAACCCGTTGTGCAGGTTCCAGCCGTTGATGTCCTGGTTGTAGTTGCTGCCGAAGTAGTACAGCTTGCCGCCACGGCCGTTGGCGAGGTTGGCGTGCTCGAAGCCGCCGGCCGGGTTCGGCAGGGTAACGTTCTGGATGGCGTAGCTGCCGTAGGTGCCGGTCAGCGGGCTGAAGCCGGGATAGGCGGAGTACGACCCGCTCGAGTTCTCGATGAGCGGGAAGGGCGCCATGAACTGGTTCTTATCGTCGAGGACGCGGGTCCAGAACACGACCGAGCCGCCGTCGAGATCATGCTTCAGGGTGGCCGTGAACTGGCCACCATTGTCGGCAGGGAATTGCGGCGCGCGTACGCCCTTGGAGACGCGGTAGAAGCCGCCGATGCTGCCGTACCAGCCCGGGGCGATCGGGAAGCCGTAGAACATGTCGGTGCGCCACAGGCCCTGGTTCCCGTAGGTCACCTTGACCTCGCCGTGCGGGTCGGCCGAGCCGGTGCGCAGGATGTAGTTCGCGGTGGCGCCCATCTGGCCGGGACCGAAGATGGCCGACGGACCGCCCTGCACGATTTCCACGCGCTCGATGGTGTCATCGAGCCGGTACAGGGAGCTCGAGTCCATGAAGGACAGCGACGGCGTGCCGTACAGCGGCATACCTTCGATCATGTTGGTGAAGAACGGCGCATCACCGCCGCTCGGGAAGCCGGCGACCTCGATGTTCGCGCCGGTCTGCCCGCCGGTCGACTCCGGCCAGATGCCCGGGGAGAGCTTCAGGATGTCCGCCGAGCTCATCGGATTGGTTTCCTGGATGAGCTGACGGTTGGCCGCCACGATGTTGTAGCTCGCGTCCAGCAGCTTGACGTGGGTCGCGGTGGCGGTGACCACCACTTCCTGCAGGTTCTGGGAGGTCTGGATGTTCCCGGCGTTGATCGTTGCCGGGGGCGGGGTAGGTGCGCTCTGCGCGAAGGCGGGCGCGACGCCCAGGCCCGCGGCGGTGCCGAGGATGCCGGCGACGACCGCCGCGACGCTGCTGGTGGCGGTGGGCGCAGCCGCCATCCGACCGGCTCGACCGACGCCCGCGCGGGGCGCGTTCTTCTGGTTCACTCTCATGCAAGATCCTCCTAATAGGAAAACTGAACGTGTCAGATGTGGATGGCCGCGCCGGCTGACCCGCGCGCGCGTCGGCAACAGAGGAATCTCCGTGAGTGGAATGTGCGCCCCAGGACTGACTGTCCGGGCGCTGCGGCTGAAACCGGACCCCGGTATTGCCCCGAGATCACATCGGTACGTCCCCTGCCGCCCCGCCGCGTGGTGTGCCCGGACGGGCGGCCGGCCGCAACCCTCGCCCGGGGCGATCTGGCTGCGGCGAATGCCGATCCGAATACAGAACGCATGGCGGTTCCCCCCCGAAATACCGCTGAGAAAATCCATGCCATCTACGCGAGGGTCGATGACATCGATAACAAATGATATCGATGTCATGTTTTCAATGCAACAGCAACTGTGGCGCGCAGCGCAAAAGCGCACGTTGCGCTAGGCCGGCCGAGGGTTTTTGATGTCGCGCGCAAGCAACGTCGCGCCGTGTGGCCGGCGGAGTGCTGGAATATCAGTGACTTACGTCATGTCGGCGGAAGGGCCTCTGTGCTGAGGCCGGGCTCGAGCAGCGGGCGCGCTGACGGCGCGTTCAGCTGGGGCCCTGAGGCAATGCGGCGCGGGTGGCGTTGCGCCATCCAACCGTCGTCGCGCCTGCCACCCGAGATCTGTCGGCTATATCCCGTGGACCGGATCCGGCGCCCCACCGCATCGTCGCGCCGCCCTCGGGGCGATGCGCAAGGCCGGCATGAAGGCGTCGAATCACACCAGTCTCAACCAGATTCCCGCCGTTTTCGGCCGCGTGCTGCGCGAGGAGCGCAAGCGCCTGCAGCTCTCGCAGGAGCAGCTCGCGCTGCACGCCGAGGTGGATCGCACGTTCGTCAGTCAGATCGAGCGCGGCCTTCGCCAGCCGACGCTCACCACCCTGGTGAAGCTCTCCCGGGTCCTGCAGGTCGCGCCCTCGACGCTGGTGGCGCGAATGGAGCGGCTGCTCAGGCGATGAGGGCCTGAGAGTCCGTGCCGGTCTCGCGCTGTGCGCGGCGTCGGTCCTGTTCCTTCAGGTAGCGCTTGCGGATCCGGATCGACTCCGGGGTGACCTCGACCAACTCGTCGTCGGCGATGAACTCCACCGCATACTCGAGGGTCAGCTCGATCGGCGGCGTGAGCAGAATCGCGTCATCCTTGCCGGCGGCGCGGATATTGGTCAGCTTCTTCGTCTTGATCGGGTTGACGACCAGATCGTTGTCCCGGCTGTGGATGCCGATGATCATCCCCTCGTAGAGCTTCTCGCCCGGGGAGACGAACAGCCGGCCGCGCTCCTGCAGGTTGAACAACGCGTAGGCGACCGCCTCGCCCTGCTCGTTGCTCACCAGCACGCCGTTGCGCCGGTCCGGAATGTCGCCCTTGACGGGTGCGAAGCCGTCGAAGATGTGGCTCATCAAGCCCGTGCCACGCGTCATCGTGAGGAACTCGCCCTGGAAGCCGATCAGGCCGCGGGCCGGCACGCGGTACTCGAGTCGCGCGCGGCCGTTGCCGTCGACCGCCATGTCGGTGAGCTCGGCGCGCCGTCGGCCGAGCGCTTCCATGACCGCGCCCTGGTGCGCCTCCTCGACGTCCACCGTGAGCGCCTCGAACGGCTCATGCACCTCACCGCCGACCAGGTGCGTCAGCACCTGAGGCCGCGACACGGCGAGCTCGTAGCCCTCGCGCCGCATGTTCTCGATCAGGATGGTCAGGTGCAGCTCGCCGCGGCCGCAGACCCGGAAGATGTCCGGGGAGTCCGTGTCCTCGACGCGCAGCGCGACGTTGCTCTGCAGCTCGCGCTGCAGACGCTCGCGCAGCTGGCGGCTGGTGACGAACTTGCCCTCGCGCCCGGCGAACGGCGAGGTGTTCACCTGGAAGTTCATCGCCAGGGTCGGCTCGTCGACGCGGATCGGCGGCAGCCCTTCGGCGGACTCGCTGTCGCATACGGTCATGCCGATGTTCACGTCCTCGATCCCGGTCACCGCGACGATGTCCCCGGCGAACGCCGCATCAACGGGGTGGCGCTGCAGGCCGGTGAACGTGAGCACCTGGGCGATGCGGGCCGTGCCCCGGTCCTCCTCGCCGTAGCGAAGGGCGACGGCCTGGCCGGGACGGATCACGCCACGGCGGATGCGGCCGATGCCGATGCGGCCGACGTAACTGTTGTAGTCGAGCGTGGAGATCTGCAGCTGCAGCGGCAGCGCCTCGTCGGCCGCCGGCGCCGGGACGTACGCCAGGATCGCATCGAACAGCGCGCTCATGTCCGCGCCCGGTGCGGCGTGGTCGGTGCCGGCCCGCCCCTGCAACGCGGATGCATAGATCACCGGGAAGTCGAGCTGCGCATCGCTCGCGCCGAGCTTGTCGAACAGCTCGAAGGTCTGGTCAACGACCCAGTCGGGACGGGCCCCCGGCCGGTCGATCTTGTTCACCACCACGATCGCCTTCAGGCCGAGCGAGAGCGCCTTGCGGGTGACGAATCGGGTCTGCGGCATGGGACCGTCAACCGCGTCGACCACCAGCAGTACCCCGTCGACCATGGACAACACGCGCTCCACCTCGCCGCCGAAATCGGCGTGTCCGGGGGTGTCGACGATGTTGATGCGCGTGCCGTGGTATTCGATCGCGCAGTTCTTGGCGAGGATGGTGATGCCGCGCTCGCGCTCCAAATCGTTGGAGTCCATGATGCGCTCGGCGAGCTTCTCATGGGCGGCGAAGGTCCCGGACTGCTTCAGGAGGCAGTCGACCAGGGTGGTCTTGCCGTGATCGACGTGCGCGATGATGGCGATGTTGCGGATGGGCTGGCTCATGGGAGGATCGCAGGGCCGTGTCGTGGCCGGCTGACAAAGACTTCGAAGCATAGCAGATTACTGGATCCGCCATCGGGGTCCTTCGCCGGCGGCCCCGCCGG
>JAKAZL010000007.1:0-55922 GCA_021815925.1 Pseudomonadota bacterium
GAGATCCACGAGCAGATCGACCGCGAGTACCCGGGCCTGATCGACCTGACGGAGCTGTTCGACTACCCGACCATCGCCGAGCTCGCCCGCCATATCGAGAGCAAGCTCGCCGGCTGAGCGGCGCCTCAGCGCCCGTCGAACTCCAGGCGCATCGACAGGTCGACGGCGCGCACGTGCTTCGTCAGCGCCCCGACCGACACGAAGTCGACGCCGGTGGCCGCGATGGCGCGCACCGTCTCGAACTCGACGCTGCCGGATGCCTCGAGCTGCACGGGTCGGCCGCGCGCGCGGTTACGGGCCACGGCTGTGGCCATGTCCGCGAGCGTGAAGTCATCGAGCATCACGACGTCGGGCGCGGCCGCGAACGCCTCCTCGAGCTCCTGCAGCGATTCGACCTCCACCTCGATGCGCACGCCCGCCGCCAGCGCGCGGGCCGCCTCGACGGCCTGGCCGATCGAGCCGGCCGCCAGAATGTGGTTCTCCTTGATGAGCACCATGTCGTACAGACCCATGCGGTGGTTGCCGCCGCCGCCGCAGCGGACCGCGTACTTCTGCGCGCTGCGCAGCCCGGGCAGGGTCTTGCGGGTATCGAGCACGGTGCAGCCGGTGCCGGCCACGGCCGCGACGAAGCGGCTCGCTGCCGTGGCGGTGGCCGAGAGCAGCTGCAGGAAGTTGAGCGCAGTCCGCTCGGCGCTGAGCACCGGACGGGCCGGCCCCTCGAGGAGGCACACCAGCGCACCGGGGGCGAGCGTGGCGCCCTCGGCGCTCTGCCAGGTGAGCCGGATCGTCGGGTCGAGCTGGCCGAAGCACGCTTCGGCCCAGGGCTGTCCGCACAGCACCGCCGCTTCGCGGCTGATGATGCGGCCGCGCACGCGCTGGTCCTGTGGCACGAGCGCGGCGGTGAGATCGCCGCTGCCGATGTCCTCGCGCAATGCGGCGGCCACCTGCGCCGGCAGGTCCAGCGGTGGCGCAGGAACGGGGCGGCTGGGCGGGTTCATGCACTCAGGCTATCATGCGGGCGATTGAACCGGGCCGTGCCGGCCTCATAATGGTGGGCGATGTCCGAGGTTTGCGCACTGGCGCCGCGCCGCCCCCCCTCTCCGTGCGTGAAGGTCTGCTCGCTGGATGAGCGGGGCTACTGCGCCGGCTGCCTGCGCACGCTCGAGGAGATCGCCCGCTGGAGCGTGCTCAGCGCTGCGGAGCAATGGCAAGTGATCGCCGCAATCGAGCGGCGCAAGGTATCCCTCAAGAGGTGAAGCGATGGACGTGGTCGAGCGAATCAAGGCCGAGATCGGCGCGCAGCCAGTGGTGCTGTTCATGAAGGGCACGCCGGACTTCCCGCAGTGCGGCTTCTCGGCACAGACGGTGGCGGCCCTGCGGGCGCTCGGCGCCGAGTTCAAGGCCGTCAACATTTTCGAGGATCCCGAGCTGCGCGAGGCGCTGAAGCGCTATTCCAACTGGCCGACCTATCCGCAGCTGTACGTCAAGGGCGAGCTGCTCGGCGGCTGCGACATTGCGCTCGAGATGTACCAGAGCGGGGAGCTGCAGCAGGTGCTCTCCAGCGCCGGGGCGATCGGGGCGCACGGCTGAGCCGCTGCGCCGGTCGCGGCCGGCGCAGCGCAATCAGCTCTCCTCGACGGGCTCACCCTCGCTCGACTGCGTCCGCCAGCCGAGCGCCAGGGCGCGCTCGTGCGCCTCGAGGAAGCTCTCGCGCAAGCGGTTGCACACCAGGCAGAACAGCTCCGCGGTCCGCTCGGCGTCGTAGCTCGCCGAGTGCGCGCTCGCGGGATCCCAGTCGAGTCCGGCAACCATCGCCGCCTTGGCGAGCACGGTCTGGCCGAGCGCCGCGCCCGCGAGCGTCGCGGTGTCAAAGCACGAGAACGGGTGGAACGGATTGCGCTTGATGTCGGTGCGCCGGACCGCGGCGTTGAGAAAGCCCAGATCAAACGCGGCGTTGTGTCCGACCAGAATCGCGCGGCGGCAGCCCTGGTCGCGCATGGCGTGACGGATGTCGCGGAAGATCCGCTGCAGCGCATCGCGCTCCGGCAGGGCGGGGCGCAGTGGATGGAACGGGTCGATGCCATTGACCTGCAGCGCGGCCGGTTCGATCCGCGCGCCCGCGAACGGCTGCACGTGGTAGCAGTGGGTCGCGCCGCGGCGCAGCGTGCCGTCGGCCTCGATGTCGATCAGCACTGCGGCGATCTCGAGCAGCGCGTCGGTGCCGGCGTTGAATCCCCCGGTCTCCACGTCGACGACCACCGGCAGGAAGCCGCGGAAGCGGCCGGCCATCGGTCCGGGCGGGGTCAGCGTCTCACCGCTCGCGGGTGGCTCGCTCATGGACCCTCCACCGCTGCCAGGCGCCAGGCGATGCGCTCCCCGGCGCGCAGCGCAACCAGCGTCCCATTGCCGAACGGATAGGCCGGCGGCACCGTCCAGTCCTCCTTCACCAGGCGCACCTGCCCCGCGTTGCGCGGCAGACCGTAAAAGTCAGCCCCGTGGTGGGCCGCGAACGCCTCGAGCCGATCGAGCGCGCCGATCGCCTCGAACGCCTCGGCATACAGCTCGAGTCCGGCGTGCGCGGAGAAGATCCCGGCGCAGCCACAGGCGCTCTCCTTGGTCGCGCGCTCGTGCGGGGCGCTGTCGGTGCCGAGAAAAAGTCGCGGCGAGCCGGAACCCACCGCCGCGCAGAGCGCCTCGCGGTCCGTCTCGGACTTCAGTACCGGCAGGCAGTAATGGTGCGGACGCAGCCCGCCGGCGAACAGCGCATTGCGGTTCATCAGCAGGTGCTGCGGCGTCACGGTGGCGGCGATGCCCGCGCGCGCGCCGAGGACGAACTCGACCGCCGCACGCGTGGTGATGTGTTCGAACACGATACGCAGTCGCGGGAAGCGCTCGGCGAGCGGAGCGAGCACGGTGTCGATGAAGCGCGCCTCGCGATCGAACACGTCGGTACGCGCATCGGTGACCTCCCCGTGCACCTGCAGGGCGAGTCCGGTCTCCTGTAGCCGCTCGAGCACGCCATCGACGCGACGGATCTGCGTCACGCCGGCGTCCGAGTGGGTGGTCGCACCGGCCGGGTACAGTTTGAAGCCGAGAATGCCGCCGCTCGCCCGGGCACGCTCGACCTCCTCCGGGGCGGTCGTATCCGTCAGGTACAGGCTCATCAGCGGCGTGAACGGTGTGCCGGCCGGTAGCACGGCGAGGATGCGCTCGCGGTACGCCAGCGCCTCGGCGGCGGTACGCACCGGGGGCCGCAGGTTCGGCATCACCAGCGCGCGCGCGAAGCGTGCCGCGCTGAACGGCACGACCGCCGCGAGCGCCTGGCCGTCGCGCACGTGCAGATGAAAATCGTCGGGACGGCGCAGCGTGAGCGTGTCCGCCGTGCTCATGAGCGTTTCTCCAGGGCGTCCCAGACATTCTGGCGCAGCAGCAGCTCCAGGGCCAGGCGCACCCCGAAGCCGGTGATCTCGGTGTTGACGTGGCCCAGGCCGCCGGTGCGCGTCGCAGCGGACAGATCGACGTGCGCCCAGGGAATCTCCCGTGGCACGAAGCGTCCGAGAAAGCGCGCCGCGAGGATGTGATCGCCCTTGCCGTCCACCGCGCACTGCAGCACGTCCGCCACCTTGCTCTCGAGATCGGTGTCGAAGTCCGCCTCGCACGGGAACGGCCAGACGCGCTCGCCGCTGGCGCGCCCGGCGGCGAGCAGCCGCTCATCGAGCGCCGGGCGGTTGGTGAACACGCCGCTCATCCGTTCGGTCAGCGCGTGCACGCAGGCCCCGGTCAGCGTCGCGAAATCGAGCATCAGGCGTGGACGGGTGCGCGCCGCGAGTGCCAGTGTGTCGGCGAGCGCCATGCGGCCCTCCGCGTCGGTGTGCACGACCTGGATGGTCACGCCGTTCGCCGCGCGCACCACCTCCTGCGGGCGGTAGGCGCGCGGGCCGATGCTGTTCTCGCTGATCGCGAGCCACGCATCGGCTGCGATCGGCGCACGCAGCTCGGCCAAGGCGATGAGCGTCGCGAGCGCCACGGCGCTGCCACCCATGTCGGTGTGCATCTCGAGCATGCTGCGATGCGGCTTGAGGTTCACCCCGCCGGTGTCGAATACGATGCCCTTGCCGATCAGCGCCAGGTCCGGCGCGCCGCGTTGCCGGCGCGCTGGACGGTAGGAGAGGCGAGCGATGCCTGCGGTCGGGTGCGCGTTGCCGGCCGCGACCGCGAGGAAGGCGTTGGCCCCGAGGCGGCGCAGCGCCCCCTCGCCGAGCCAGCTCATGCGCAGGCCGTGGCGGCGCGCCAGGCGCCGCAGTATCGAGTGAAAGCCGCTCGAGTCGAGCATGTTGGGCGGCAGCGCGGTCAGCCAGCGCGCCAGGTTGGTGCCGGCGGCACTGGCGCTCGCCTGGCGCGTGTCGATGCGCGGCGTGTGCGGCAGCACGATGCGTCGCAGCGTCGGTGGGGCGTCCGCAGCGCTCTTGAAGCTGGGCAACGCGAAGCCCTCGGCGAGCGTCGCGGCGAGCAGCGCCTCGAGCGCCGCCGCAGCGTGCTCGCTCGAGCCGAGCGCCACGAGGCCCACCGTCTGCGGCGCGCGCTCCGCCGTGACCTTGAGCATGCGGCCGGCCAGCTGCAGCTGCTCGAAGCGGCTCGGCGCATCGGGCAGGAAGCCGAGCACCCCCAGGGTCTGGCGCGGGTTGGTCAGCACGGTGCTGCGCACCGCTGCGGCGCGAGGCCGCTCGCGCGCGTGCAGCGCCTGCCAGCGCGCGCCGTCCGGCAGCGCCGCGAGGCTCTCTCTTCCGGCAGACTCGGGCATCACCACAAGTAGGGTGTCGAGAGCCTCGTGTGTGCGCGAGCGCACGATTTGCGGGCGTGTCGCGGGCGGCAGCAGCGCAGCCGGGCCGTGCGCGCCTGCGCGCGGCGGCGAGGCTTGCTTGACCATCGGGGATGAAACCCGGATTATTGCGCGGCTCATTGACAGGCGACTTTCGCTCGCAGGGGATGCTGGCGGCGCATCGTACTCCATTCGGCCGGCGCGTTTCGCATCGGGCGTATGCGTCGTAGGTCCGGGTGCGCCGCTGGATCGCGCGGCGGATGTCGAGAAATCCGACCCCTTGGGCCGCGCGCGCCGGGCGCTGCGCAGCCGAGCGTGAGACCGCATGACCGAACCGCCAAAACTCACAGACATCGATCCGGTTGAAACCCAGGAGTGGCTCGAGTCGATCGACTCGGTGCTGAAGACGCACGGACCGCTGCGCGCGCACTACCTGCTCGAGCGGCTGATCGATTACTCGCGCCGCAGCGGCGCCTACCTGCCGTTCAAGGCCAATACCGCCTACGTCAACAGCATCCCGCCGGGACGCGAGCCGGCCTATCCGGGCAACCGCGAGCTGGAAAAGCGCATCGAGGCGTACATCCGCTGGAACGCGCTCGCGATGGTGGTGGCCGCGAACCGCAAGTCCTCCGAGTACGGCGGGCACCTGGCGAGCTATGCCTCCTCGGCGACGCTGTACGAGGTTGGTTTCAATCACTTCTGGCGCGCCGCCTCGGCTCAGCATCCCGGCGATCTGGTGTATTTCCAGGGTCACTCCTCGCCCGGCATCTATGCGCGTGCCTATCTCGAAGGGCGCCTGTCGGAAAGCCAGCTGCATCACTTCCGTCAGGAGGCCGGTGGCCCCGGCCAGGGACTGTCCTCGTATCCGCATCCGTGGCTGATGCCGGATTTCTGGCAGTTTCCCACCGTCTCGATGGGCCTCGGGCCCATGCAGGCGATCTTCCAGGCGCGCTTCATCCGTTACCTGGAGCATCGCGGACTGCTCGCGCCTTCCGACCGCAAGGTCTGGGCGTTTCTCGGCGACGGCGAGATGGACGAGCCGGAGTCGATGGGCGCGCTCACCATGCCGGTCCGCGAGGGACTCGACAACCTCGTGTTCGTCATCAACTGCAACCTGCAGCGGCTCGACGGACCGGTGCGCGGCAACGGCAAGATCATCCAGGAGCTCGAGGCGGCCTTCCTCGGCGCCGGCTGGAACGTCATCAAGGTGTTGTGGGGCTCGCGCTGGGATCCGCTGCTCGCGCGCGATACCCAGGGGCTGCTGCGGCGGCTGATGGACGAGTGCGTCGACGGGGAGTACCAGAATTTCAAGGCCAAGGGCGGCGCCTACACGCGCGAGCACTTCTTCGGCAAGTACCCGGAGCTGCGCGCCATGGTCGCCAACATGTCCGATGAGGAGATCTGGCGACTCAATCGCGGCGGCCACGATGCGCGCAAAGTCTATGCCGCCTACGCCGCAGCGATGGCCCACAAAGGCCAGCCGACGGTGATCCTGGCCAAGACCGTCAAGGGCTTCGGGCTCGGCAAGGGCGGTGAGGGCCAGATGGTGGCGCACCAGCAGAAGAAGCTCTCCGAGGAGGACCTGCGCGCCTTCCGCGACCGCTTCCACATCCCGATCTCCGACGAGGAAATCGCGCGGCTGCCGTTCCGCAAGCCGCCGGAGGACTCCGAGGAGGCGCGCTACCTGCGCGAGCGGCGTGCGCCGCTCGGCGGCTCGCTGCCGGCACGCCGGCGTGAGGCGCCGGCGATCGCGGTACCGCCGCTCGAGGCATTCGCCCAGGTGCTCGAGGGCACCGCAGAGCGCGAGATTTCCACCACCATGGCGTTCGTGCGCATTCTCACGACGCTGCTGAAGGACAAGGAGATCGGCCGCAACATCGTGCCGATCGTGCCCGATGAGGCACGCACCTTCGGCATGGAGGGCCTGTTCCGCCAGGTCGGCATCTACTCCTCGGTCGGACAGCTCTACACGCCGCAGGACGCCGATACGCTCATGTCCTATCGCGAGGACAAGAAGGGCCAGATCATCGAGGAGGGCATCAACGAGGCCGGCGCGTTGTGCTCGTGGATCGCCGCCGGCACGGCCTACAGCAATCACGGCATCAGCATGGTGCCGTTCTACGTCTTCTACTCGATGTTTGGGTTCCAGCGCGTCGGGGACTTCATCTGGGCCGCCGGCGATCAGCAGGTGCGCGGCTTCCTGATCGGGGCCACCGCCGGACGCACCACGCTCGCCGGCGAGGGACTGCAGCACCAGGATGGGCACAGCCAGCTGGTGGCCACCACGGTGCCGAATTGCATCGCCTACGATCCGGCCTATGGTTACGAGCTGGCCGTGATCATCCGCGACGGCATGCGCCGGATGTACGTCGAGCAGGAAAACGTCTTCTACTACATCACGACCATGAACGAGAACTACCCGCAGCCGGCGCTCCCGCCGCAGGCCGAGGCGGGCATTCTCAAGGGGGCCTACCGGGTGCGCACGGCCGCCAAGGGCGGCAAGCTGCGCGCAACGCTGCTCGGGTCGGGGACGATTCTCCTGGAGTGTCTGGCCGCCGCCGAGATGCTCGAAGCCGACTACGGCGTGCGCGCCGAGGTGTTCTCGGTCACGAGCTTCAGCGAGCTGCGGCGTGAGGCGTTGGAGTGCGAGCGTTGGAACCTGCTGCATCCGGGTGAACCGGAGCGCGTTCCGTACGTGCGCGAGTGCTTCGCTGAGGCCAAGGGACCGATCGTCGCCTCGACCGATTACATGCGCGCCGTCGCCGACCAGATCCGCCAGTGGCTCCCGGGCCGCTACGTCAGCCTCGGCACGGATGGCTTCGGTCGCTCCGACTCGCGCGCGGCGCTGCGCCAGCACTTCGAGGTCGACCGCAACTACATCACGGTCGCGACGCTGAAGGCGCTCGCCGATGACGGCAAGGTCGAGCCGGCGGTGGTGACTGGCGCCATGGCCAAGCTTGGTGTGAGCGGCGATAAGCCGGTTCCCTGGAAAGTCTGAAAGCTGAAGGCAGTATCGCCATGAGCGCGGCAGAGAGCCTCGTTGAAGTGCGCGTGCCCGACATGGGCAATTTCAAAGATGTCGCCGTCATCGACGTGCTGGTCAAGGCCGGCGATGCGATCGAGCGGGATGCGCCCCTGGTGACGCTCGAGACCGAGAAGGCGACCATGGACGTGCCCTCGACGGTCGCCGGCGTGATCGAGAAGCTGCATGTCAGCAAGGGCGGCACCGTATCGGCCGGCGATCTGATCGCCACGGTGCGCGCGCAGGCGGCTGCCGCGGCCGCGCCGGTGAGCGAGCCGGCTGCCGCGCCGACACCTGCACCGGCGCCGACGCCGGCACCTGCGCCGACACCTGCACCGGCTGCACCGCCCGCCGTGCCGCTCCCGGCTGACGCTGCGGCGGGCGAGCGGACCGACCTGCCGCCGATCGACGAACCCGGCTTCTCGCGCGCCTACGCCGGGCCGAGCGTGCGCAAGTTCGCACGCGAGCTCGGGGTGGATCTGTCGCGCGTCAAGGGTAGCGGTCTGAAGGGCCGCATCACCCACGAGGACATCAAGGCGTTCGTCAAAAGCGCGCTCGGCGCACCCGGTGGCGGTGGGGGCGCACTGCCGGCGCTGCCCGCGGTCGACTTCGCCGCGTTCGGCCCGATCGAGACGCAGCCGCTGTCGCGCATTCAACGCATCTCCGGCCCACGGCTGCACGCAAGTTGGGTCAACGTGCCGCACGTCACCCAGTTCGATGAGGCCGACATCACCGAGCTCGAGGCGATGCGCGCGCGGCTGAAGGATGCGGCCGCCGAGCGTGGCATCAAGCTGACGCCGCTCGCCTTCATCGTGCGCGCCTGCGTCAAGGCGCTGCAGGCGTTCCCGACATTCAACGCCTCGCTGGATCCCTCCGGCACCAACCTGGTGCTGAAGAAGTACGTGCACATCGGCTTCGCCGCCGATACGCCGAACGGTCTGGTGGTGCCGGTGCTGCGCGAGGCCGACCGCAAGGACGTCTACGAGGTGGCCCGTCAGCTCGGGGAGCTGTCCGGCGCGGCGCGCGCCGGCAAGCTCGCCGCGGCGCAGATGCAGGGCGGCTGCTTCACGATTTCCAGCCTCGGCGGCATCGGCGGTACCGCGTTCACGCCCATCATCAACGCCCCCGAGGTCGCCATCCTCGGCGTGTCGCGCTCGGCGCTCAAGCCGGTGTACCTCGATGGGCAGTTCGTCCCGCGGCTGATGCTGCCGCTGTCGCTCTCGTACGATCATCGGGTCATCGACGGGGCCGCCGCGGCGCGCTTCACCAGCTTTCTCGCCAAGATCCTGGCCGATCCGCAGGGACTGCTCGAGGCCGTGCCGTGAGCCGCCTCGAGCTGCAGGTGCCGGATCTCGGCAATTTCAGCGAAGTGGCGGTGGTCGAGGTGCTGGTCAAGGCCGGCCAGCGCATCGAACTGGACACCCCGCTGCTCACCCTGGAGACCGACAAGGCCTCCATGGACGTGCCGGCGACCGCCGCGGGCGTGATCGCCGAGGTGCTGGTGAAGGCCGGCCAGAAGGTGTCCAAGGGCACGCCCATCGTTCGCCTGGAGGCCGACGCGCCGGCCGCGGCGCCGACCGATACGGGGCACGCCGCTCCACCGGCTCCGCCGCCGCCTGTCGCGCCGCCCCTCGCCCCGACGGGCGCGGCGGGTGCGCCCGGACCGACCGAGGGGTACGACCGCTCGACGCAGCTGCTGGTGCTCGGCGCCGGGCCGGGTGGGTATTCGGCGGCGTTCCGCGCCGCGGACCTCGGCATGAAGGTGACGCTGGTGGAGCGCTGGCCCACCCTGGGCGGGGTTTGCCTGAACGTCGGGTGCATTCCTTCCAAGGCGCTGCTGCACGCCGCCAAGGTGATCGACGAGGCCGCGCACATGGCCGCCCACGGCATCAGCTTCGGTGCGCCCCGGATCGACCGCGGCAAGCTGCGCGACTGGAAGAATTCGGTGGTCGGGCGCCTGACCGGCGGACTTACGGCGCTCGCCCGCCAGCGCAAGGTGGAGGTCGTCCGCGGTGTCGGCACCTTCCTCGGCCCGAACGTCCTCGAGGTCCGGAGCGAGGCGGGCGCCGAGCGCATCCGCTTCGAGCAGTGCATCATCGCTGCGGGCTCCGAGGCGGTCCGGCTGCCGGGACTGCCCGACGATCCTCGCCTGATCGACTCCACCGGCGCGCTGGAGCTGGAGCCCTTCGCGGGTCCTTTGCTCGTGATCGGCGGGGGCATCATCGGGCTGGAGATGGCCTGCGTGTACGAAGCCCTCGGCACCCCGGTGAGCGTGGTGGAGCTGACGCAGCAGCTCATCCCGGGCTGCGACCCCGATCTGGTGCGGCCGCTTGAGAAGCGCATCCGGCCGCGGTACGAGCAGATCCTGCTCGGCACCCGCGTCAGCCGCGTCGAACCGCTCCCCGAGGGGCTGCGGGTGAGCTTCGAGGGCGAGAAGACGCCGGCACCGACCGTCTACGAGCGGGTCCTGGTCGCCGTCGGCCGCGCGCCGAACGGCAAGCGCATCGGCGCGGCGGCGGCTGGCGTCCATGTCACGGACCGCGGCTTCATTCCGGTCGACCGGCAGATGCGCACCAACGTGCCGCACATCTTTGCGATCGGTGATGTCGTGGGCCCGCCCATGCTGGCCCACAAAGCAACGCACGAGGCCAAGGTGGCCGCGGAGGTGGCTGCGGGGCACAAGCGCGCGTTCGACGCGCGCGTCATTCCCTCCGTCGCGTACACCGATCCGGAGATCGCCTGGGTGGGCCTGACCGAGACCGAGGCGAAGAGCCAGGGCATCCGCATGGAGAAGGCCGTCTTTCCGTGGGCCGCGAGCGGTCGGGCACTGTCACTGGCGCGCGATGAGGGCCTGACGAAGCTGCTGTTCGATCCGGACACGCACCGGGTGCTCGGCGGGGGCATCGTCGGACCGAACGCCGGGGAGCTGATCAGCGAGGTGGCGCTGGCGATCGAGATGGGCTGCGATGCGGCCGATGTCGGCCTGACCATTCATCCGCACCCGACCCTTGCGGAGACCGTGGGCGCGGCGGCCGAGGCCTACGAGGGCACGCTGACCGATCTGTATCTGCCGAAGAAGCGCTGAGCGCGGGCCGGCTCAGCCGGCATGGCGCGCGGGCAGGTGAGTCGCTTTGCCGGGGGCCCGCTCGAGGGTTCCGGAGCGATGCACGATGACCGTGACGCTCACTCCCACGTAAGTCTTCACCCGGCGGGCAAGTTCGGCGGCGATGTGGCTGCGGGCCGCCTCGCTGTCGTGCGCGCGCTGCAGCGTCTCGACGTGCACCGTCAGGTCATCGAGCGGACCTCTGCGGTTCGTCTCGAGCTTGTAATGCGGCGAGAGTCCCCCGGCGTGCGCGATCAGCGCCTCGAGCTGCGAGGGATACACGTTGACGCCGTGAATGACCAGCATGTCATCGCTGCGGTCCGTGATGCGCGCGATCCGTCGCATGGGGCCGTCCTGCGGGGGCAGCAGGCGGGTCAGATCGCGCGTGCGGTAGCGGATCACCGGCAGGGCCTCCTTCGTGAGGGAAGTCAGCACCAGTTCGCCCTCCTCGCCGTCGGGCAGCACCGCGCCGGTGCGCGGATCGATCACCTCCGGGTAGAAGTGGTCCTCCCACAGCGTCAGCCCACCGGGACGAGCGGCGCTCTCGCAGGCAACGCCCGGGCCGATCACTTCAGCGAGGCCGTAGAGGTCGTAGGCCTCCAGACCCAGCTGCTCCTGCAGTTGCGAGCGGGTCGCCTCGTCCCAAGGCTCGGCCCCAAAGATGCCGATGCGCAGCGAGCTGTCACGCGCCCGCAACCCGCGCTGCTCGAACGCCTCGGCGAGGTGCAGCGCGTAGGAGGGGGTGGCCATGAGGATGTCGGGACGGAAGTCCTCGATCAGCTCCACCTGCCAGCCGCTGCGTCCGCTCGAGATCGGGATCACCGTGCAGCCGAGCCGCTCGGCGCCGAAGTGCGATCCCAACCCGCCGGTGAACAGGCCATAGTCGTAGGCGATGTGGACGATGTCGCCGGTGCGTGCCCCGGCGGCGCGGATGCACCGACCCATCAGCTCCGCCCAGGTGGCGATGTCGCGCGCGGTGTAGCCGACCACGGTGGGCTTGCCGGTCGTGCCGCTCGAGGTGTGGATGCGTACGACGCGCTCGCGCGGCACGGCGAACAGTCCGAACGGATAGTTGGCGCGGAAGTCCGACTTGGTCAGGAATGGAAAGCGCCCGAGGTCCTCGAGGCTGCGCAGATCCTGCGGCTCAACGCCGCGGGCCGCGAAGCTGCGCCGGTAGTGTGGGACATTTTCCCAGGCATGCTGCACCGACTCGCGCAGCCGCTGAAGCTGCACGCGCCGCAGTTGCTCGACTGCGGTGCCCTCAGCGGGCACCTCGGTGGCGGTCCTGTTCCCGCGACTCCAGTCCATAGCCGGTCCTCGGTACGCAGGGGAGGCTCCGAGTGTAGCAGCCGCACGGCGCCGCGCGCATGCGCGGGTCTCTAGAGTGTGAGCAGCCGCTCGATGTAGCGCTGCTCGTCGGGCAGGCCGCCGCGGCGCTGGGCCTCCCACAGCGTCTCGGCGAGCCGCTCGAGCATGGCATGCTCGGCGGCGTGCGCATCGCCGAGCCGTGCAGCCAGTTCCCGGTAGATGCGGGCGATGCCGGCCGGACGGTCGGTGGCCACCTGCTCGCGGATCGCCAGATGCAGCCCCATGTGCAGAAACGGATTTTCCCGGCCGCCCTCGGGGGTGAAGTCCGCCTCGAGCGCCGCGCTCGCCTCGAGCACCGGCAGGTACTCCGGGTGCTCGGCGATCACCGCGGCGATCTGGCCCTCGAGCGGCTCGAGCGGCAGGCGCGCCTGGTACTTGCGCCAGGCCTCAAGGTACATCCGGCGCAGCTGCTCACGGTTGTGCTGGGCGAAGACCGGCATGGTGCTCAGCCGCCTCCGCGCCGGGCCGAGCGCCGCGGGCGCGTGCCGGCCGGCTTGGTCGCCCCGCTCGGCTGCGGGTACTCGCACAGATCCCGCAAAATGCAGCTCGCACAGTGTGGAGCGCGCGCCGTGCACACGTAGCGGCCGTGCAGCAGCAGCCAGTGGTGGGCATCGCGCCGGAAGGGCTCGGGGGTGTTGCGGGTCAGGGCCCGCTCGACCTCGAGCGGCGTGCGCCCGGGGGCGAGCCCGGTGCGGTTGGCCACGCGGAAGATGTGCGTATCGACGGCGATCTCGGCCTGGCCGAACACGATGTTCAGGATGATGTTGGCGGTCTTGCGCCCGACCCCGGGCAGTGCCTCGAGCGCGGCGCGATCGTGCGGCACTTGCCCGCCATGGTGCTCGAGGATCTGGCGGCTGAGCCCGATGAGATTCCGCGACTTGGTGTTGTACAGGCCGACGGAGCGCAGGTAGGGCTTGACGCCCTCGACGCCCAGATCGACGAGCGCGCGCGGCGTGTTGGCGATCGGGAAGAGCTTGCCGGTGGCGGCGTTGACGCTCTTGTCCGTCGTGTGCGCCGAGAGCATCACCGCCACCAGCAGCTCAAAGGGCGTCGTGTATTCGAGCTCGCTGCGCGGCTCGGGATTGGCCTCGCGCAGGCGACGGAACAGGGCGTGGCGGGTGGCCGCGTGCATCGCGCTCAATGCCCGGGCGGGCGCGAGGCGCCCGCGAGAAGCTTGCGCGCGGCGAGCAGCGCCGACCGTTCCTCGCTGCGCCGCGCCAGCCGGGCAGTGTGCGCCGCGTAGCGCGCGCGATTGACCGCCGGCCCGGGTGCCGGGGACTGTGCCGCTCGCGGCACCAGGGTGATGCAGTCGACCGGACAGGGCGCGATGCACAGCTCGCAGCCGGTGCACGCGTCCTCAAGCACGGTGTGCATGTGTTTGCGCGCCCCGATGATGGCATCGACCGGACACGGCGGCAGGCACTTGGCGCACCCGATGCAGGCCTGCTCGTCGATGCGCGCGACCTGCGGCGGTGCTTCCAGGCCGTTGGCCGGATTCAGCGGCAGCGGGGCGCGCCCGAGCAGCGCGGCGAGCTGTGCAATCACGGCGACGCCCCCCGGCGGGCACTGGTTGATATCGGCCGCCCCGCGCGCGACCGCCTCGGCGTAGGGGCGGCACCCGTCATAGCCGCAGCGCGTGCACTGCGTCTGCGGTAGCAGAGCGTCGATCGCCTCGGCCTGGTTCACGGCGGGCTCGCGGGCTGCTTCAGCTGATGCGCATGCCGGGCAGCGCGCCGGCGTCCGGGCTGAGCAGGAATGGCCCGCCGTCCGCACCACTCGCGGCGAGCACCATGCCCTCGGACAGTCCGAACTTCATCTTGCGCGGCGCGAGGTTTGCCACCATCACGGTCAGGCGCCCGACGAGGACGGCCGGATCGTAGGCAGACTTGATGCCGGCGAACACGGTGCGGGTCTCCCCGCCGAGATCGAGCGTGAGTTTGAGCAGCTTGTCGGCGCCGATGACGGCCTCGGCCGCGGCGATGCGCGCCACGCGCAGGTCGATCTGCTTGAACGTCTCGATCGAAATCGGCGTGCCGGCTGCGGGACCCGCCGGGGCCGGCGGCTCGGCAGGGGCTTTGGCGGCGGCGGCCGGGGCCGGCGGCGGGGCGGGCGGTTCGAGCAGTGCATCGAGCTGCTTCGGATCGACGCGCGTCATGAGGTGCTGGTAGGGATTGATGTGCCGCGGCGGTTCGAGCGCGTCGGCGAAGCTGAGCGCTCGCTCGAGCCCGAACAGCTCGCGCGCCACGCGCTCGGCGAGCGCCGGCAGAACCGGGGCCAGCAGGCAGGTGAGGGTCTTGAACCCGTACAGCGCCTGCGCGCAGCTGTCCTGCAGCGCCTCGCGCCGGGCCGGGTCCTTGGCGAGCACCCACGGCTCGCGCGCATCGAATTCCTGGTTCACCCGGTCGGCGAAGGCCATGATCTCGCGCATCGCGCGACCGAAGTCGCGCGCGGCGTAACTGGTGCGGACCCGCTCGAGTACCTCGCGGGCGCGTTCGGTGAGCGCGGCGGTGCCGCGCGGGTAATCGAGCGCGCCGCCGAAGTGGCGCGTGATGAAATTGGCCGCGCGGCTGGCAATGTTGACGTACTTGCCAATCAGGTCGCTGTTGACCCGGGCGGCGAAGTCCGCGGGGTTGAAGTCCAGGTCCTCGACGTTGGCATTGAGCTTGGCGGCGATGTAGTAGCGCAGCCACTCGGGGTTCATGCCGAGTTCGAGGTAGCGCAGCGGACTGATGCCGGTGCCGCGCGACTTGGACATCTTCTCGCCCGACACGGTGATGAAACCGTGCACGTGCACGTTGTCGGGAGCCCGGAACGGGGCGCCCGCAAAGTGCAGCATGGCCGGCCAGAACAGGGTGTGGAAGTAAATGATGTCCTTGCCGATGAAGTGCACCTGGCGCGTGTCGGGGGCGGCGAGGAAGGCCTCGAACGTGCGCGTCTCGCCGCGGGCGCGCGCCTTGCCGCTCTCGAAGTAGCTCTTCAGCGCGGCGAGATAGCCGATCGGCGCATCGAGCCAGACATAGAAGAACTTCCCGGGTGCATCCGGGATCGGGATGCCGAAGTAAGGCGCATCGCGCGAGATGTCCCAGTCCCCGAGCGCCTGCTCGCCCTGTCCCGCGAGCCACTCGCGCGCCTTGTTGGCGACCTGCGGCTGCACGTGGCCGGCGGCCTCGAGCCACTCCTGCAGGAAATTCACGCAGCGCGGGTCGGAGAGCTTGAAGAAGAAGTGGTCCGAGGTCTTGAGCACCGGCCGGGCGCCGGTGAGCGCCGAGTACGGCTCGATCAGCTCGGTCGGCGCGTACACGCTGCCGCAGACCTCGCAGGCGTCCCCGTACTGGTCCTTGGCATGGCACTTGGGGCACTCGCCCTTGATGTAGCGGTCGGCCAGGAACATGCCCTTGAGCGGATCGAAGAACTGCTCGACGGGCCGGGCATAGATCAGGCCGGCTGCCCGCAGCCGCCGGTAGATGTCCTGCGAGAGCGCGGTGTTCTCGGGGGAGTGGGTCGAGTGCCAGTGATCGAAGCCGATGTGAAAGCCGTCCAGGTAGCGCGCCCGGCCGGCGGCGACCCGCGCCACGAGCGCCTCGGGGCTTACGTGCTCGGCTTCGGCCTTGAGCATGATGGGCGCGCCGTGCGCGTCGTCGGCGCCGACGAAATGCACCTGCTTGCCCTGCATGCGCTCGAAGCGCACCCAGATGTCGGCCTGGATGTACTCCATGATGTGCCCGATGTGGAACGGGCCGTTGGCATAGGGCAGGGCGGTGGTGACGAAGAATGTCTCGCTCATCCGGCAAGTCTACCGGGAGCGGACCGGCCGAGACACCCCCGTGGGGCTCAGCCGGTGTCCTTCAGAGCCTCGAAGCGCGACTTGTTAATGGCCTTATTGTAGGCCTCGCGCGGACTGACCAGCCGCTGCTCGAGCAGCTGTTGAATCGCCGAGTCCATGGTGCGCATGCCGAACTGGGCGCCGGCCTGCATGGTGTTCTCCAGCTGGTCGAGCTTGCCCTGGCGGATCAGGCTCGCCGCCGCCGGGGTGTTGATCAGGATCTCGAGCGCTGCCACCCGGCCCTGACGGTCGGTCTTTTGCAGCAGCTGCTGGGAGATCACCCCGCGCAGCGAGGTGGAGAGCATCGCACGCACGTGCGATTGCTTGTCCGACGGGAACACGTTCACCATGCGGTCGACGGTCTGGGCCGCCCCGTTGGTGTGCAGGGTGCCCATCACCAGGATGCCGGTCTCGGCCGCGGTGACCGCGATGCTCATGGTCTCCAGGTCACGCAATTCGCCGACCAGAATGACATCCGGATCCTCGCGCAGCGCCGAATGCAGCGCCGCGGCGAAGCTCGAGCTGTGCACGCCGATCTCGCGCTGGCTGATCAGGCAGCTCTTGCGCTGATGCACGAACTCGATCGGGTCCTCGATGGTGAGGATGTGACCCTTCTCGCGCGTGTTGATATCGTCGATCATCGCCGCGAGCGTGGTCGACTTGCCCGAGCCGGTCTTGCCGGTGACCAGGACCAGGCCATTGTTGGCCCGGCACAGCTGGATCACCGCGGGCGGCATGCCGAGCTCCTCGAGCGTGAGCGCCCGGGAGGGAATGGCGCGGAACACCGCTCCCATGCCGTTCAGCTGGCGCAGCACGTTGACGCGAAAGCGCCCGCGCTCCGGGATGTGGTAGGCGAAGTCCGCCCCGTCGTGCGCCTCGAAGCGCTCCTGGGCAAGCTTCGGCATGATCTCGTAGAGGGCCTGCTTGACCGCCTCGGGGGCGAGCGTCTCGTTGCGCAGCGGCATCAGCTCCCCGTACAGGCGGATGCGCGGCGGCTCACCGGCGATGTAGTGCAGGTCGGAGCCGCGCTTTTGCAGGATCTCGATCAGCAGCGAGTCGATTTCGGCCACGGCGTTCGGCTCCTCAGGCCCCGGTCAGATCCGTCTTGGGCAGAAGATTCGTGTCGCTCACGAGCTTCTGGAACGGCCGCTTGTCGGTCGCGTACACGTAGGCCTCGTCCGGATCGATCTCGCGCGCGTTGACGGCGGCGAGCAGCGCCTGATCGAGCTGCTGCATGCCAAGATCGCGCCCGGTCTGCACGAGGCTGGGAATTTGGAAGGTCTGCTCGGTCTGGATGAGCTTGGCGATCGCGCGGGTCATGATCATGATCTCGCAGACCGGCCGCCGGCCCCGCCCGTCGGGGGTCTTCACCAGGATCTGGGTGACCACGGCGAGCAGGCTCTGGGCGAGGAAGCTCTTGGTCTGCTCGCGCTGCTCCGCCGGCAGCGCATCGACGATGCGGTCGACGGTTTTCACCGAGCTGGTCGTGTGCAGCGTGCCGAGCACCAGGTGCCCGGTCTCCGCGGCGGTCATCGCCATGGAAATCGTCTCGGCGTCGCGCATTTCGCCGACCAGGATGACGTCGGGATCCTCGCGCATCGCCGCGCGCACGCCCTCGGCGAAGCTCGGGATGTGCGTGCCGAGCTCGCGCTGGATGACCTGGCTCATCTTGCTGCGGTGCACCACCTCGATCGGATCCTCGAGGGTGATGATGTTGAGTTTGCGCGTCTGGTTGATCAGATCGATCATCGCCGCGAGCGTGGTTGACTTACCGGTGCCGGTGGCGCCGGTGACCAGGATCATGCCCTGGTGGTGGTCGCACAGCTTGGCCAGCACCGCTGGCAGGCCCATGGTCGCGAGCGAGGGCACCGTGGAGGGGATGGCGCGGAAGGTCGCCCCGATACCGGTGTCCTTGCGAAAGACGTTGACGCGGAACCGCCCCCCCTCGGTCGCGACGTAGGAGAAGTCGAGGTCATTGCCGGCGTTGAAGCGCTCCGCCTGCGAGGGCGTGAGGATCTCGGTGATGTAGCCCTCGAGCTCCGGGCCGCGCAGGTCGCGGAACTTGATGGGCATCAGGTCGCCCTGCATGCGCAGCATGGGCGGTACGCCGACGGCCAGGTGCACATCCGAGCAGCCCTGCTGCACGCCGAGCTTCAGGAAGGCGTCGATCCGGGCCATCAGCCGGCCCTCTCGCGGGTGCAGGGGGCCGTGGCCCGCGGCAGGGCCGATCGAGCCCCTGGCGCGCGCCGCCGTGCTGCGGATTTCATCGCACTGTTGATACGCACAGTCTCCTGAGCCGAGTCATACGGGGCCTCCCGGAGTTGCCGGTACTTGCCCCCGGGGGACGCGGCGGACAGGACTCCGCGGGCGCCGTGCGCCGCTCGGGGTCCCCGACCGGTCCGAAGGCGCTACTTTCGCGCCTCTTCCCGCGGGAAATCAACCGCATGTGCATGAAACCTTGAGCTGCTGCACGCTGGGAGCGCTGGCGCAGCGGCCGCTCGGCGGCGGCTAGAGGAACTTCTCCAGCGCCGCGCGCACCTCGTCCATGGTCTGAAAGCGCTTGTTCTTGTCGACTGCCATGGCGCGCATCACCGTGTCGGACAGCCCGGCCGGCAGCGCCGGGTTCAGCTCCGCCGGCGCACGCGCCTTGCCCTGCACGTGCTGGTACATCACCGACATGTGATCGCCGCGCGAGTACGGCGGGCTGCCGGTCACCATCTCGTAGAGAATCACCCCGAGGGCGTAGATATCGGCGCGCTCATCGACGCGCTTGCCGAGGATCTGCTCCGGGGCCATGTACTTCGGCGAGCCGATCACGTAACCGGTGCGCGTCAGCTGTGTCTCGGTTTCGCGCTGCGCCGCGGCGACGCCGAAATCCACGATCTTGAGCAGCCCTTCGTGGTTGATCAGCACGTTGGCCGGCTTCAGGTCGCGATGCACGATTCCGGCCTGGTGTGCCACCGCCATGCCGGTGCAGATGTCGATGCCGAACTGCAGCGCGCGCTTGAGCTCGAGCGGCTTCTCCCCGACGATCTCGCCCGACAGGGTGTGCGAGGGGAAGTACTCCATCGAGATGGCGTAATTGCCCTGGATGTAGAGGAAGTCGTAGATACGGATCACGTTGTGGTGTGTGATCTTGCGCGAGTAGCGCAGCTCGTGGACGAAGCGCTTCATCACTTCTTCGTCCGTCGCGACGTTCGGATTGAGGAACTTCAGGATCAGCCGCTCATCGACGACCGTGTCCTCCATCAGCAGCACGGTGCCGAAGGCGCCGCGGCCGATGCGCTCGAGGTACTTGTAGCGGCCCTCGAGGACATCGCCGGTGCGCAGCGTCTGGATGTCCAGCCGCTCGACCGCCGGGCGTGCGGCGGGCGGCGCTTCGGGCGGCTCCGGCGCGGCCTCCGGCGGCGGTTGCGGCTGGGTCGAGCCGAGCGAGGTCGCCGCGGTGGCGCCCGTGAGGCGTCGCTCCAGGTCGGCGAGCGCCGCTTCCGCGGCGCGGGCGATGGTCTGGTCGGTACCGCTTGCCTGGCTCTTCAGCTGCGTGCGCAGCACGTCGGCGCTCGCCGGATCGGCGATGTGCGCCAGGGCCTGCATCGCCTCGATGCGCACCTCGCGCTCGGGGCGCGAGAGCAGCGGCACGAGCGTGCCGGTGACCTGTCCGTCGCCGAGCTTGCCCAGGGCGCGTACCACCACCGGCAGGATCTTGGCATTGCCGCCCTGGAGCATCTCGAGCAGCCGCGGCACGGCGCGCTTGCTGCCAATTTCCGCCAGCGCGTCGACCGCCCGCTCGCTGACCCACCAGTCCGGATCGCGCGTCGCCTGGATCAGCGAATCCACCGCCCGCGGATCCTTGGTCTGGTTGAGGATCTCGATGGCCGAGCGGCGGATGTCCTCGTCCTTGTCCCGAACCAGCTGCAGCACCGCGTCGATGACGCGCGGTCCGCCGATCCGCCCGAGCGCATCGGCCGCGCGCGAGCGCACCCACCAGTCGCTGTCCTTCAGCGCCTCCAGCAGGTGCTTGACCGACTTGGCATCACCGACCTCGTTGAGCACCTCGACGGCCGCGCGCCGGGCGTTCTCGTTCTCGTCCTTCAACACCGCGATCAGGTGGCGGATGGTCTCGGGGTGATTCGCCTTGATCACCACGTCGATGGCGCGGTTCTGCACATCGATTTCCGGGTCCTTCAGCAGCTCGCAGACCCGCTCGACATCGATCTGTCCGTCCATGCGCTGCAGCGCCGAGAGCACCGCGCCGCGGATCAGCTTGTTCGGGTCGCGCAGCAGCCGCTGCAGCGCCGTGTGCACCTCCGGCAGGTTGAAGCGCGAGAGGATGTTGATGATGTGCACCCGGGCGATGGGGTCCTTGCCCTCCAGGCGCTGCAGCAGCTCCGGCAGCGTCGCTGGCGTGGCCAGCTCCCCGATGATCCGGAACAGTGCCGCCTTCTCGTTCGGCTCCTGGTTGTAGGCCGCCGCGAGCAGCTCGCGCAGCGTAAAGCGCGCCTTGTGCGCGCTGATGACCTCGAGCAGCGCCGATTTGGCGATCCCGGGGCTCGAGAGCGCATCGAGTAGCAGGTGCGGCGGGTAGTTGCGGCTGCTGGTGAGCGCCCAGGCGATGCCGGCGATCACCCGTGGGCTGCCCTGCACCAGGCCCTCGGCGAACTGGGGAAAGGTCTTGGCGCTGACCAGTGCGGCGAGCACATCAACGAAGGCGACCGTGGCGTTCTTGTCGGCCTCCGGCAGCGCCGCGAGCACCGGGGCAATGGCGCCCGCGCCCAGATCCTTCAGCCGCGCGACGGCCTTCTGGGTTTCCGGGTGAGTCGGGTCCGTCGACGACCGGAGGCTGGTGACCAGCCGGTCGGCCCGTAAATTGGTCAAAAACGCCATTCAACCGATCCGCCGGGCCCCGCAGAGGGGTCCGCTTGCATGCCCTAGCATCCTCGTATTCCGGTCCCGCCGCGTGAGATCTGGGTCGCACTCCGCACTACGGCGCGGGCAGGGACCGGACGCGCCCGAAGTATGCCATAGCCCCCGGGGCGGTAGCGCCCGATGCGCGCCCCGCCGCTTGCCTCTACAATTGCCTCCCCTTCACCGGTTCGGGTTGCACACGTCCCATGTCCGATGATCCGACCCTGGATGCCCTGCGCGCGGCCATCGAGAGCTATGTCGAGCCCCATTTGCACCAGAGCCTGCGGGAAGCCGGGGCGCTGCGCGAGCTGAGCGCAGCGCCGCAGGGCTACGCGGCGCGCATCGAGCTGGGCTTCCCGGTCGGGGGCTACCAGGAGAGGCTGGCCGGGGCGCTCGGCGCGCATGTGGCCGCCGCCGGCGTGCACCAGCCGGTGCGCTTTACCATCGAGGGGCAGATCCGCGCCCACGCGGTGCAGCGTCCCCTGCAACCGCTCGCGGGCATCAAGAACGTGATCGCCGTGGCCTCCGGCAAGGGCGGGGTCGGCAAGTCGACCGTCGCGGTGAATCTGGCCCTCGCCTGGGCCGCCCAGGGCGCGCGCGTCGGGGTGTTGGACGCGGACATCTACGGACCGAGCCAGCCGCTGATGCTCGGGTTGTCCGGCGAGCGGCCGAACTCGCCGGACGGCCAGCACATCATCCCCCTGCGCGCGCACGGGGTGGAGGCGATGTCCATCGGCTTCATGGTCGATGCCGAACAGCCCATGGTCTGGCGCGGACCGATGGTCACCCAGGCGCTGCAGCAGCTGCTCTCCCAGACGCGCTGGGGCGAGCTCGACTACCTGGTCATCGACATGCCGCCCGGCACCGGGGACATCCAGCTGACGCTCGCCCAGAAGGTGCCGGTCGCCGGTGCGGTGATCGTGACCACCCCGCAGGACATTGCGTTGTCCGATGCGCGCAAGGGGCTGAAGATGTTCGAGAAGGTCGCCGTGCCGGTGCTCGGCATCGTCGAGAACATGAGCGTGCACGTCTGCTCGAACTGCGGACACGTCGAGCACATCTTCGGCGCCGGTGGCGGGGCGCGCATGGCCGAGCAGTACGGCGTGCGGCTGCTCGGGGAACTGCCGCTCGATGCGCGGATCCGCGAGGAGGCCGACGGCGGACGCCCGACGGTCGCCGCCGAGCCGGGCTCCGCCCGGGCCGAGGCCTATCTCGAGATGGCCCGCCGCACGGCCGGCGCGCTCGCCGTGCGGCCCGTCGATCGCAGTGGTGTCTTTCCGAAGATCGTGGTCGAGAAGAGCTGAGACCGCTTCGACGTCTTTCCTGGCGTCTAGTGACACGCGTAATTCGGCGTCCCTAACAGCGTCCCTGACGGCGTTCCTGACGGCGTCCGGTTCTGACGTTGTGGTGTCCGGAATCGGACCGCCTGGGCTGCCCGTGCCGCAGCTTCGAGGGTATCATTAAGCGATGAGCATCAAGTCAGACCACTGGATCCGGCGCATGGCGCGCGAGCACGGCATGATCGAGCCGTTCGCCCCCGAGCAGGTCCGCTACGTCGACGGTCACAAGATCGTCTCCTACGGCACGTCGAGTTATGGCTACGACGTGCGTTGCGCGGACGAGTTCAAGATCTTCACCAACATCAACTCCACGATCGTCGATCCGAAGGCGTTCGACGAGAAGAGCTTCGTGGATCTGAAGTCAGATGTGTGTGTGATTCCGCCGAATTCCTTTGCGCTGGCGCGCACGGTGGAGTATTTCCGGATCCCGCGCAGTGTGCTCACTGTCTGTCTGGGTAAGTGTGTAACCGGCGATACCCGTGTGGTCGATGCTGATACCGGTGCCTACGTCCCCATTACCGAGATGCGTTGGGGCAAGAGTACGCTCGCCCATGATAATGGTCAGTTGCGGCGTGCCAAGGTCTCTGCATTCCTCCCTCAGGGTAAGAAGGCCGTATTTGAACTGCAGACGCGCGCCGGATTGAAAATCCGGGCGACGGCGAATCATCCGTTTCTCATGTTCAATGGCTGGACGGAGCTGCAGCACTTGCGTCCGGGCGACAGGATTGCGGTGGCGAGGAACATACCAATCTTCGGCAAGACGCCCATTCCCGATTGGGAGGCAACGCTCCTTGGAATGATGCTGTCCGAAGGGCAATGTCACACGCCCGGCCACAGCCCGACTTACACGACCGCTGATCCAGCGCTCATACGTTTGCTGCAGTCAACGATGGCGGCTTCGGAACTGGGCGAGGTTACGTACAAGGGGCGCCATGGATATCGCTTGGTGAACCGGGCGGGGCGCGGCGGTCAGATGGTCGCGAACCGGGCTCACCGTTGGCTCCAGAAGCACGGTTTGGATGTCGGGGCAAGCGCCAAGTTCGTGCCGCAATGCATCTTTACTGCGCCGGAGGCATCGGTGCGCCTGTTTCTGCAGGCGCTGTTTGCCGGCGACGGCGGATTGTATTGTTCGAGTGGCGGTGTATATCTTGAATATTACTCGAATTCGCGCCGACTGATCGAGGACGTCCGCCACCTCCTGCTTAGATTCGGGATTTTTTCACTCATCCGCGAAAAGACGACGCAGATTGGAACGCGCGCATTCACACTGCAGATCAATGACAAGGAGCAGGTCGAGCGATTTGCGAGTCGCGTAGGATTCGTGCCGGGGTCGGTCAAGCAGTTGCGGCTTGACGGCGAGGTGCTCGAATTCATCTGCAAGTATCCGCGCGTCAAGAGCAACTTCGACACTCTCCCCAGAGAAGCTTGGTCGACGCTGGCTTTGTCGGCGCGTGTCGCCGGCGTATCGCTCTATTCGCTTGGTGTCCGTGCTTCTGCGCGACAGTCGGTTCCGCTGGGCGCTGCCGCGCGCGTCCTCAGGGCGACGGGTAGCTGGTATATGGAAGGACTCGTTGACGGTCCCGTCTGGGATAGTGTTGTTTCAGTCGAGCCTGTTGGAATAGAAGAAGTATATGACATCAGTGTCCCAACGCTACATAACTTCGTTGCCAATGATATGATTGTGCATAATTCCACGTATGCACGTTGCGGGATAATCGTGAATGTAACGCCCTTGGAGCCGGAGTGGGAAGGGCACGTCACGCTGGAGTTTTCCAACACGACGCCGTTGCCGGCGAAGATCTACGCCAACGAGGGTGTGGCGCAGATGCTCTTCTTCGAATCCGACGAAGTCTGCTCGACTTCCTACAAGGATCGCGGCGGCAAGTACCAGGGCCAGCGCGGTGTGACGCTGCCGAAGACCTGATCCGGCGGGCGAACCCCTAGGTGCGCTTGAAGCGCAGCAGGTTGAGTGAGAACAGCGTGCTGTCGCCGCTGTGCTGCTCGAGCCGCACGGGCAGGTAGTCTAGTGTCGGGGCGAGCCACATGTAGGTGGTGCGGCGCGCCTTGTCGTGATGGCTGGTATAGATCAGCGTGTGCAGCGGGCCGAGCGGGGTGTCGAGCGTCGCCTCGCCGCGGCGCACGAACTCGAACTGGTTGATCACGTCCGTGTTGAGCATCCAGAAGCTCGCCGGCGGCCGGCCGGCGAGAAACGCCATCATCAGCGCGATCTGCACCGATCCGGGGTCCTGGGTGCCGGGCTCGAGCTTCAAGTCGATCGGCTTGCGCTTGGCGGTGCCGGTGACCCGGCCGCCCGTCCAGTCGAAGCGCACGTCCTCCGGCGGGCCGCCGCCCTCGGAGCGGAAGCTGAGGGGCTGGATCTGCCCGTCCACGAGCCGGAAGCGGCTCTCCTGCGTGATCGCGTGCGGTACAAACAGCGAGAACAGGCCGTGGGCGTGGTCCACGGAGCGGTACTGGTATTCGCCCGGGGCGGTCTCGCGCAACGTCAGTACGGACTCCCCGGCGGTGATGCCGTGCCACGCCACCGAGTAGGTGGCCACGAAGGTCGGGGGCTTCAGGGCGGCGGGCTGCGGGGCGGGTTCCGTGCCGGCGCGGCACGGTGCGAGCGTCCCGAGCAGCATCACGAGCGCGGCAGCGCTGAGTATCGAGCGGTACGCGTTACGCATCGAAATCCTCGAGCAGTGGTTGTGCGAGCGGCTGACCGTCGAGCCACGGGAGCGCATCGCGCCAGGCGAGGCGTCCCTCGGCGCACCAGCCGATGACGCGCGGGTAAATGATGTGCTCGGTGGCCTGAACCCGGGCTGAGAGCGTCTCCTCGGTGTCTGCCGGGCGCACGGCAATGCGCGACTGGAGCACTGGCGGGCCGCCGTCGAGCTCGGGCGTTACGAAGTGCACGGTGGCCCCGTGCGTGCGCTCGCCGGCGGCGAGCACCCGGCGGTGAGTGTGCAGGCCGGGATATTTCGGCAGCAGCGAGGGGTGAATATTGAGGATGGCGCCGGCATGGGCGAGTACGAAGGCGCTGGAGAGAATGCGCATGAAGCCGGCCAGCACGATCAGCTCCGCGCCTGCCTCGGCGAGCGCCGCCTGCGCGGCGGTCTCGAACTCCCCGGTCCGGCCCGGCCCGGGCCAGGCAATCGCGCGGGTCGGGATCCCGTGCTCACGCGCCGTGGTGAGGCCAGCGGCCTCGGGGCGCTCGGAGATCACGATCGCGACTTGCGCGCCGATGCGCCCCTCGCGGCACTGGCGAGCGATCGCCGCCATGTTCGTGCCGCGACCGGAGATGAGGATGCCGAGCCGCAGCGCCGGCCGTCCGCTCATTCGATGACGACCCCGCGGGTGCCGGCGCGGACTTCCCCGATCAGGTGCGCCGGCTCGCCCTGTGCGGCCAGGAATTCGAGTGCGGCGGTCTCGTGCCCGGCCGGCACAATCACCACCATGCCGATGCCGCAGTTGAAGGTGCGGTGCATCTCTGCCGGGTCGATCCGTCCGGTGCGCTGCAGCCAGTCGAACACCGGATCCTGCGGCCAGTTGCGCCGCTTGAGCACCGCTTCGAGCCCCTCGGGCAGCACGCGCGGAATGTTGTCGAGTAAGCCGCCGCCGGTGATGTGCGCCAGGGCGCGCACCGGCGTGCCACGCACCAGGGCGAGCACCGGCTTGACGTAAATGCGTGTCGGAGCGAGCAGTCGCTCGAGCAGGCTGCTGCCCTCGAGCATGGTGTGCCGGTCGGCACCGCTCTGGGCGAGCAGCTTGCGGATCAGCGAGTAGCCGTTGGAGTGCGGCCCGGAGGAGGGCAGGCCGATGAGTGCATCGCCGGGGCGGGTGTCGCGTCCGTCGATGATCGCATCGCGCTCCACCACCCCGACGCAGAAGCCAGCGAGATCGTAATCTTCGCCATGATACAGGCCGGGCATCTCGGCGGTTTCCCCGCCGACCAGCGCGCAGCCGGCCTGCAGGCAGCCCTCGGTGACGCCGCGGACCACGGCCTCGGCGACCTCGACCCGCAGCTTGCCGGTGGCGTAGTAGTCGAGGAAGAACAGCGGCTCGGCGCCCTGCACCAGCACATCGTTGGCGCACATCGCCACCAGGTCGATGCCGATCGTGTCGTGCCGGCCGGTGTCGATCGCCAGGCGCAGCTTGGTGCCGACCCCGTCGGTGCCGGAGACCAGGACCGGACGGCGGTAGCCGGCCGGAATCTCCACCAGCGCACCGAATCCGCCGACGCCGGCCAGCACCTCCGGGCGGCGCGTGCGGGCGACGTGGGGCTTGATGCGCTCGACAAGTTCGTCGCCGGCATCGATGTCGACACCGGCATCACGATAGGTCATGCCGCGCGGGGTTTTCGGGTCACTCATGGAGTCGAAGTTCCGGATGGGATGCGCCGCCGTGCGGCCGAGTCGCGTGTGATATTGTACCGTTCGGCGCATGAGCGCGGTACAAGCATCAGGATCGAATGCCGGTTCGCATGAGCATTCCATTGCGCCGCGTAGGGCGCCTGTTGACGCTGCTGGCGTGCATGACGCTTCCGGCGGTGTGCCGGGCGGCGCGCGAGGTGCCGGTGTTCACGGTGGACGTCGCGGACTCGACGCCGGCGGCGCTCGCCCCGGCAATGCGGGCCGTACTGGTACGCGCCACCGGCCATGCCCGCGCCGCCAGCGACCCGCAGCTCGCCGCCCTGGTGGCCAACGCGGCCGCGTACGTTGAGGGCTACCAGCACGGCGCGGCTGGCGAGCTGCAGGTGAGCTTCAAGGCTGCCGCGCTGCAGCAGGCGATCCGCGCCGCGGGACGGAACCTCTGGAGCGCTGACCGTCCCTTTACCCTGATCGTGCTCGGTGCGCTGCCCAACCCGGCGCAGCAGGGGCTCGCTGCCACGGCCGTGCAGCAGGCCGCCGAGACGCGCGGGCTGCCGATCAGCATCGTGCCGCTCACCGTGCGTGATGCGAACGGCCGGCTGCTGCCGCGCCAGTCGCTGCTTGGCATGGTGCACAACTTCGGCGCTGAGCAGCTGCTCATCGGCCAGGATCTGACCCAGGGGGCGGCGCCGCTGGCCTCCGGCGCCGCGCCGCCGCCCGCTGCACCGGCCCCCGCTGCGCCGAGCCCGCCGGCGGCGCTGGCGAGGGGGGCATCGACTCCGGCGGCTTCCGCGCCGTCCGCACCGGCGGACACGTGGCGCTGGACGCTGGTGACCCCGTTCATGATGCGACAGTTCACCGGCTCGGTGACCACCGGGATCGACGCCACGGTGCGCCTCCTGGCGCCCGCGCTGGCGGCCACCGGTGCCGATAGCATCGTCGAGACGCCGGTGCGCATCGAGGGGCTGCAGACGCTCGATGATTACGCGCAGGTTGAAACCATGCTCGCGGCTGTGCCCGGCGTGCACCAGAGCCTCGTGGCCCGTTTGAGCGGGAGCGACGCGGTGTTCGATCTGTGGGCGCGGGGCGGCGCGGCGGGCGTGAGCCGCATGCTGGCCGATTCACCGCGCTTCCGGCCGATCGGCGGCTCCGGCATGCTCGCCTATCGCTACGTGCCGCCGCCACCCCCGGCAGCGTCGCCGTCCGCGCCGCCGGCCGCTGCCATCGCGCCGCCATCCCAGGGTTCCCCCGCGGCGAGTCCGGCGGCGCCACCGCCCTGAGCCGTGCGCCACATTCCCAACCTGATCTGCCTGATCCGGCTGGCGTTGATCTGGCCGGTGGCCCATGCGCTGCATGCCGGGCACTACGATGTCGCGCTCGCGCTGTTCGTCGTCGCGGCGGTCTCCGACGGCCTCGACGGCTTTCTCGCCAAGCGATTCAACTGGGTCTCCCAGCTCGGCAAGGTGCTCGATCCGACCGCCGACAAGCTGCTGCTCGTCATCGTGTTCGTCGAGTCGGCTTGGCTGGGTCTGGTGCCGTGGTGGGTGACCGCCGCGGCGGTGGCGCGTGATGTGATGATCGCCCTCGGCGCGCTCATCTACCGGCTGTGGTTCGGGCCGCTGCGCGGCCGCCCGACGGTGATCAGCAAGATCAACACCGCCGCGCAACTATTGTATCTGGCCGGCGTGATGCTCACGGCCGCCGTGCGCCTGCCGCTCGCTGGGGAGCTGCGCGCGTTCGCGCTCATCGTGGTGGCGACCACGGCGCTCTCGGGCCTGCATTACCTGTTCACGTTCACGCGCCGCGCCTGGACGGCTCCAGCGCAGGCGGTCTGACCGATGGCGATGCAGCAGCTGCCGCTGGGCGTGCGCCTCGCGGATCGGGCCGTGTTCGAGAGCTTCCTGCCGGCGCGCAATGCCGAGGCGCTCGAGCAGGCGCGTCGCGCGGCCGCGGGCGAGGCCGGACTCACCTGGCTGTGCGGACCGCCGGGGGCGGGTAAGACCCATCTGCTGCAGGCACTGTGCGCGGCCGCTGGCCGCACGCGGCGCGCCGCCTACGTGCCCCTGGGGGAGCTGGCGAATCTCGGCGTCGAGCTGCTGAGCGGACTGCCGTCGCTCGAGTGTCTCGCCCTCGATGACGTGGATGCCGTGCTCGGGCAGATCGAATGGGAGCGGGCGCTGTTCACCCTGGTGCGCGAAGCGGCCGAGCGGGGCGGGGCACTGGTGATGGCGGCCCGCAGCCCACCGGCGCTGATCGGCTGGGCGCTGGCGGATCTGGGCTCACGCTGCACCGCCGCAGCGGTGCAGCCGCTGCGCCCGCTCGATGAGGCCGAGCAGCAGGAGGCGCTGCGGCTGCGCGCGCGGCTGCGCGGGCTGGAGCTGCCGGAGGAGACCTCCCGCTGGCTGCAGCGGCGCTATCCGCGCGACATGCGCCGCCTGTACGAGCTGCTCGACGCGCTCGATGAGGCGGCGCTCGCGGCGCAGCGGCGCCTGACGGTGCCCTTCATCCGCGAGGTGCTCTCGCGCTCCGGGCGCCGCTGAGCGCTCTACGGGGCGCTCGATGCCGCCAGGCGCACCGCCAACGCCGCCACCCGCCGGCCGAGCGCCTGCACCAGCTCGCGCTCCTCGCCAGTCAGCTGCACGCTGTCCTGGCTGCCGGCGACGTGTGAGGCGCCGTACGGGGTGCCGCCCCCGGCGGTGCGGTGCAGTGCCGCCTCGGTGTAGGGCAGACCGACCAGGAACATGCCGTGGTGCAGCAGCGGCAGCATCATCGACAGCAGCGTCGATTCCTGGCCGCCGTGCTGCGTCTGGGTGGAGGTGAACACGCCCGCCGGTTTGCCGGCCAGCGCGCCGGCGAGCCACAGACCGCCGGTGCCATCGAGGAAGTACTTCATCGGTGCGGCCATGTTGCCGAAGCGGGTCGGGCTGCCCAGCAGCACGCCGTCGGCGGCGCGCAGGTCCTCAAGCGTCGCGTACGGGGCGCCGCTTGCGGGCACCGGCCGTGCCGGCCCCTCGCTCTCGGCGCTCACCGGCGGCACCGAGCGCAGCTTGGCGCTCGCCCCGGGCACGCTCTCGATGCCGCGACAGGCCTGGCGGGCGAGTTCGGCGGTGGCACCGCCGCGGGAGTAGTAGAGGACAAGGATCTCGGTCATCTCAGTGCGACTCGGCGGCAATTCCCGGTGGCGTATATTGCATCAATGATCTGCAAGAAGTGTCTGGTATCGGGCCGCGTGCAGGGGGTGTTCTATCGCGCCACCTGCCGGCGTCGGGCACTGGAGCTCGGCGTGCACGGCTATGCCCGGAACCTGCCCGACGGGCGGGTGGAAGTGCTGGCCTGCGGCGAGGCGGACACGGTGATGCGGTTCATCGAGTGGCTGTGGGAAGGCTCGGCGGCGAGCCGGGTGGAGACGGTCGAGATCAGCGACCACGACCCGCCGCCCCCGCCGGGGTTTCACACCGCCTAGCGCCGCGCCGCAGCCCGTCCCGGCGCGCGCACCGGGAAACCCAGATCGTCCGCGCCGTTCCAGTTCTCCCAGGCCGTCAGCACGCGGTCGGGGTAGAAGTGCCGCCCGACGCTGCCGTTGTATTCCTCGAGCGCGAGGCGCACGTCGTCGTGGGTGATCTCGAGGTAATAGCGCAGGATCGCGCAGCCCATGCGTATGTTGTCCGCGACCCGCACCAGCTCGTAGCCCTTCATGCCGAGCCGCTCCGGCCAGTACGGCATCACCTGCATCAGGCCGACCGCTCCGCTGCCGGAGACCGCCCAGCGGTTGAAATCGCTCTCCACCTGCATCACCGCGAGCACCAGCCCGGGGGGCACCTTCGCCGCGCCCGGCTGGTGCGTCACGCAGTACACCTGCCTCAGGATGCGCAGCCGCTCGGCCGGGTCGTGCACGAAGCGCTCGAGCCGCGGCTCCATCAGTGTGTACCAGACCGCCGCGTCGTAGCGGTTGAGGAAGCACTGCGCCTGCGTGATGGCCTGCTGCACGATGGGCCGCAGCGCTGAGTCGCGCTGCCCGGCCGCCTCGGCGCGCGGGGCGCCGAGGGCGAGCGCGACGAGCAGCGCCGCGGTCGCCTTAGCCGCCCAGGCGCGCGCGCAGGAACGCCAGGGCCTCATGGGCGGGAAATTCCACGCTTTCGCTGTCGCGTCGATGGCGATACTCCAGGCGGCCGGCCGCCAGGCCGCGCTCGGCCACCACCAGCCGGTGCGGAATACCCAGCAGCTCCGCATCGGCGAACTTCACCCCGGGACGCGCGTCGCGGTCGTCGTAGAGCACCTCGATGCCCGCGGCCGTGAGCTCCGTGTAGAGTCGATCGGCCGCCTCGCGCACGTGCGGGGACTTCTGCGCCCCGAGGCTCACCAGCACCAGCTGGAACGGCGCCAGCGGCTCCGGCCAGATGATGCCGCGCGCATCGTGATTCTGTTCGATGGCCGCTGCCACGACGCGCGTCACGCCAATGCCGTAACAGCCCATCAGGACAGTCACTTCGCGGCCCGATTCGTCGAGCACCAGCGCCTTCATGGCGGTGCTGTACTTGCGCCCGAGCTGGAAGATGTGACCGACTTCGATGCCGCGGGCAAGCTTCAGGTGCCCCCGGCCGCTCGGGCTGGGATCGCCCTCGACGACATTGCGCAGGTCGGCCGCGACGTACCCCTGCACGTCGCGGTCCCAGTTGACGCCCGTCAGGTGCATGTCCGTCTCGTTCGCGCCGCAGACGAAATCCGCCACGGCGAGCGCGCTGTGATCGACGTACAGGCGGCACTTCAGGCCGATCGGGCCGAGGTATCCGGCCTGCGAGCCGCTCGCCCGCTGGATGCGCTCGGCGCCGGCCATGCGCAGCGGGCTCGCCACGCCTGCCAGGCGCTGTGCCTTGGTGGCGTTCAGCTCGTGATCGCCGCGGATCACCAGCGCCACCACCGACGCATCGCCCTCGCCATCGCCCTCGACGAGCAGCGTCTTGAGGCACCGGGCCGGCTCGACCGAGAGCATGCGGCTCAGTGACTCGATGGTCTTGGCCCCCGGGGTCGATACCCGCGTGAGGGGCGCGCCCGGCGCGGGCCGGGCCTCGGGCGGCGGCAGCGCCTCGGCCGCCTCGATGTTCGCCGCGTAGCCGTCCGCGTCGGAGAACACGATGGCGTCCTCACCGGAGGCGGCCAGGACGTGAAACTCCTGCGACACGTCGCCGCCGATTGGACCGGAATCGGCGCGCACGGCACGAAACTCCAGTCCCATGCGCGAGAAGATGCGCGTGTAGGTCTCATGCATCAGGCGGTAGCCGGCCTCGAGCGACGCCTCATCGGCGTGGAACGAATAGGCGTCCTTCATGATGAACTCGCGCGCGCGCATCACCCCGAAGCGCGGGCGGATCTCGTCGCGGAACTTCGTCTGGATCTGGTAGAAATTCACCGGCAGCTGCCGGTAGCTCTGCAGCTCGCGGCGGGCGATGTCGGTGATGACCTCCTCGTGGGTCGGTCCGGTCACGAAGTCGCGCTGATGGCGGTCCTTCAGGCGCAGCAGCTCCGGGCCGTACTCGCGCCAGCGGCCGGACTCCTGCCACAGCTCGGCCGGCTGGATCACCGGCATCAGCAGCTCGAGCGCGCCGGAGCGGTTCATCTCCTCGCGGATGATCGCCTCAGCCTTGCGCAGCGTGCGCAGGCCGAGCGGCAGCCAGCTGTACAGGCCCGAGGCGAGGCGGCGGATCAGCCCCGCGCGCAGCATCAGCTGGTGGCTGACGATTTCCGCCTCGGCGGGGGTTTCCTTGGTGGTCTGAATGGGGTACTGCGTGAGCCTCATGACGCGCAATCTTGGCCAAAGGGTGAAGGTGCATCATAACAGCTGGGCTCGAGCTGATAAGATAGGGGGCGCAAAACACCCGATCCGACCGACAGAGTCCGTCCGCACTATGTCCGCCAGTCCGAGCCCCGAGAGCGATTCGAGCGAATCGGCGCTTGCGCGCCGCCCGCGCCGGGGCTTCTATCTGCTGCCGAACCTGCTGACCACGGCGAGCCTTTTCTCAGGCTTCTATGCCATCGTCGCGGCCATCGACAAGCACTTCGCGCCGGCCGGCATGGCGGTGTTCGTGGCCATGGTGTTCGATTCGCTCGACGGGCGCATCGCCCGCCTGACGCGCACCGAGAGCGCCTTCGGCAAGGAGTACGACAGCCTCTCGGACATGGTCTCCTTCGGACTGGCCCCGGCCATCGTCGCCTACCAGTGGGGCGTGGTGCGCATCGCCGAGTACGGGCGCGCCTGGGGACGGTTCGGCTGGCTGGCCTGCTTTTTCTACGCCGCCGCCGCCGCGCTGCGTCTGGCGCGCTTCAACGTGCGCACCGCGACGGTCGACAAGCGATATTTCGAGGGACTGCCGAGTCCCTCGGCCGCGGCCACCGTGGCCGGCTTCGTGTGGGTGTCGAGCCAGTGGCGCGAGCCGGGGCTGACCGGACTGATCGTGGCCTTCACCGTCACCGTGCTAGCCGGTGCGCTGATGGTCAGCCGCTTCAGCTTCTTCAGCTTCAAGAAAGTCGACTTCGACGGGCCGATCCGCTTCATTTTCCTGCTGTTCGTGCCGCTCGCCTTCGTGCTGATCGCGAGCGACCCGCCGCTGATCCTGCTCGCCATCTTTGGCGGCTATGCGATCTCGGCACCGCTGATGTGGGTGTGGAGGCGCCTGCGGCGTCGGCACCGTCCACGGCGGGAGCGGCCGACCTGATGCCCTCCGACGCCCGGCGCGCGCACTACCTGGAGGCGCTCGGCATCGATGAGTGGGTGGCGCGGCGCGCGCCGCCGGCTCACCCGGCGGCGCCCGCACCGGCCGTCCCGCTACCAGCCGAGATCAAGGTACCGCTTGGGCCGATAGACGCGGGCGCACCTGACCCCGGGGCGGCCGCGGGCTGGGAGCGCCTGCGCGAGGAGGTGCGGACCTGCACCCGCTGCGCGCTGCACCAGACGCGCACCCAGGCCGTGCTCGGCGTGGGCAACCCCGAGGCGCAGTGGATGGTGATCGGAGAAGCCCCGGGCGCGGAGGAAGACCGGCGCGGGGAGCCGTTCGTCGGGCGGGCCGGACAGCTGCTCGACGCGATGCTGCGCGCGATCGGCCTGTCGCGCGCCACCAACGTCTACATCGCCAATATCCTCAAGAGCCGCCCACCGGGCAACCGCGATCCGAAACCCGAGGAGGTCACCGCCTGTCTGCCGTACCTGCACCGGCAGATCGCGCTCGTGCGGCCGCGGCTGCTGCTGGCGGTGGGACGGATCGCCGCGCAGAACCTGCTGCAAACCGATGCACCGCTGGCACGCCTGCGCGGCCAGGTGCACCGCTTCGGTGAGCACAATGTCCCGCTCGTGGTCACGTATCATCCGGCCTACCTGCTGCGCACGCCTGCGGATAAGCGCAAGGCGTGGGAAGATCTGCAGTTCGCGCGTACCGTGTTCGCGCAGGGCATGAACGACGAACCGAACGATGGCCACCGCTCCTGAGCTGCTCGAGCCGGTCTCGCCGGCGGTAATCCGGGCGATGGGGGTGCTCGACGTCCCCGAGGTCTTCGCGATCGAGCGCGAGTCCTATCCGTTTCCCTGGAGCGCGGGGATTTTCCGCGACTGCCTGCGGGTCGGCTATTTCTGCCGGGTGATCACCGTCGAGGAGCGGATCTGCGGCTACGGGGTGATGAGCCTCGGGGCCGGCGAGGTGCACATCCTCAATCTGTGCATCGCCGAGGCCGAGCGCAGCCGCGGCTTCGGCCGCAGCATGCTCGAGCATCTGCTCGTGCACGGCGCGGCGATGGGCATGAGCGAGGCATTCCTCGAGGTGCGCCCGTCGAACTGCGCGGCGCTCGCGCTGTACCGCTCGCTCGGCTTCGAGCAGGTGGGACTGCGCCGCGGCTACTACCAGGCGGTCAACGGCCGCGAAGACGCCTGCGTACTGAAACTGACCCTGCGCGCGCGCCGCGCTACCGATACCTGAACTGTCCCCATCCATGACTGACCTGACTGCCGAAGTCCGCAGGCGGCGGACGTTTGCCATCATCTCGCACCCCGATGCGGGCAAGACCACGCTCACCGAGAAGCTGCTGTTGTTCGGCGGCGCCATCCAGATGGCCGGCACCGTCAAGGGTCGCAAGGCCGCCCGTCACGCCACCTCCGACTGGATGCGCCTCGAGCAGCAGCGCGGCATCTCGGTGACCTCCTCGGTGATGCAGTTTCCCTATGGGGAGTGCATCGTGAACCTGCTCGACACTCCGGGCCACGAGGACTTCTCCGAGGATACCTACCGCACGCTGACGGCGGTCGACTCGGCGCTGATGGTCATCGACTGCGCCAAGGGCGTCGAGGAGCGCACGATCAAGCTGATGGAGGTGTGCCGGCTGCGCGCCACGCCCATCATGACGTTCATCAACAAGCTTGATCGCGAGGGCCGTGCGCCGATCGATCTGCTCGATGAGATCGAGCGGGTGCTCGGCATCCGCACCGCGCCGGTGACCTGGCCGATCGGCATGGGCCGCGCGCTGCGCGGCATCTATCACCTGCTCGAAGACCGGCTGTACGTGTACAACGCCGCCGAGCGCGGCCGGATGGGCGAGAACCGGGTGATCGAGGGGCTGGCAAGCGAGGCGGCCGAGGCGTTTCTCGGCGCGGAGACGGCCGCGGCACGCGACGAGATCGAGCTGGTGCGCGGCGCGAGCCCGGCGTTCGATCTGGAGGCCTACCGCGCCGGTACGCAGACGCCGGTGTTCTTCGGCTCGGCGATCAACAATTTCGGTGTCGAGGAACTGCTCGCTGCCTTCACCCGCTACGCCCCGGGGCCGCTGCCGCGCACGGCGCGCGAGCGCCAGGTCGATCCGCTCGAGCCGGCGCTCACCGGCTTCGTCTTCAAGATCCAGGCCAACATGGATCCGGCCCACCGCGATCGCATCGCGTTCCTGCGGCTGTGCTCGGGGCGCTACAGCCGCGGCATGCGCCTGCATCACGTGCGGCTTGGCAAGGAGGTGCGCATCGCCGATGCGCTCACGTTCATGGCCGCCGAGCGCGAGCATGCCGAGGAGGCCTTCGCCGGCGACATCATCGGCCTGCACAACCACGGCACGATCAACATCGGCGATACCTTCAGCGAGGGCGAGCGGCTGGTGTTCACCGGCATTCCGAACTTTGCCCCGGAGATCTTCCGCCGCGCCGTGCTCAAGGACCCGCTCAAGATGAAGGCGCTCAGCAAGGGGCTCGAGCAGCTGTGCGAGGAGGGCGCCACCCAGCTGTTCAAGCCGCTGCGCAACAATGACATGATCCTGGGCGCGGTCGGGCAGCTGCAGTTCGAGGTCGTCGCGTTCCGTCTGCAGGACGAGTACGGGGTGAGCTGCGTGTTCGAGCCGGTCAACGTCGCGACGGCGCGCTGGATCGCCTGCGACGATGCGCGCAAGCTCGAGGAATTCCGCTCCCGCGCCTACGAGCATCTGGCGCTCGATCACAGCGGAACGCTGGTCTATCTCGCTCCCTCGCGCGTCAACTTGGAACTGACGCTCGAGCGCTGGCCGCAAGTCACCTTCCGCGAGACCCGCGAGCACGCGCTGTAGGCGCCCCCGGCGGCGCCGCTGCCGGAAATTACGTATTTCGCTGCCGGCCTGCGGGCCTCACCGTGCGCCGGTACGCGGACGCCGCGCTTGACTGCGCGCACGCCGGACCGCTGGGTTGGATCAGCAGAGCGCGCGGGCCGGCGCGAGAAGCTCGCCGGCCGTGCACGGTCTGGGCGGTGGCCGCGGAAGTCCCCACCGATGCGGGCGGGGGCGATGGGTCACGGGGCATGCAGCCGCTGCACGGGCGGATGTCGGCGCGCCGATCATCCGATCTCTTGCGGACGCACGCGTTGGATGTGCGGTGACGGTCTGTACGCCCCCGGCGGGCCTCAGGAGTCGTTGCGGTCGGATAGGAGGCGAGAGGCGCATGCGCATCATTCAACGGATGACACTGGGGGCGCTGCGGCGCGGCTTGCCGCTCGAGGCGGATGCGTTGATGGCGACCGCGCTGAGCATCGCCGGTCGGGAGCGATTCGCGGATACGAGCTTCCGCGCGGCGCTCGAGCGGTTGCTCGAGGCACTCGAGGCGCAGGCAGACCTCGGGGTGTTTGGTCACATTGCCGCCCGCTTCGACCTGCTGCGCTGCATGCACAACGTGCTGCGCATGGATCAGGCCGAGGAGCAGGATCCGGGCATTCGTGCTCGTTCCATCGGCCGACCGATCTTCATTACCGGCCTGCCGCGCAGCGGCACGACGTTCCTGCACTCGCTGCTCGCGCTCGACCCGGCCAACGTCGCGCCGCTCAGCTGGCAGCTCATCTACCCCTACCCGCGGCGCGAGGCCTGGCTGCCGGGCGATCATCGCCGTGCGCACGTGGCGCGCCAGCTGGCGCTGTTCCGCCTGATCGCCCCGGGGCTCGCGCACATGCATCCGCTGCACGCGGACACGCCGCAGGAATGCACTGACATCACCGCGCACGTCTTCCGCAGTCTGCGTCTGGACACGATCTATCACATCCCGGCGTACCGCGACTGGGTGGATGCGGATGGACACGAGCCGGCGTACCGCTTTCATCGGCGCTTCCTGCAGCACCTGGATGCGCAGGGCCCGGCCGGGCGGCAGTGGGTGCTCAAGAGTCCCGATCACGTGTTCGCGCTCGCCGCGCTGCGCCAGAGCTATCCTGAGGCGCACATCGTCATGCTGCACCGTGATCCGCTCAAGGTGCTCGCCTCGGTCGCCAAGCTCACCGAGCTGCTGCGTCGTCCGTTCACCTCGCGCCTGGAACGTGCGCAGATCGGCCGGGAAATCAGCGCGCGCTGGGCCGAGGGAGCCGAGCGGATGCTCGCCGCTCGCGCCGCCTCGCGCGAGATCCTGCATCTGTACTACCGCGACATCGTGGCCGCGCCCCTGCAGACCGTGGCGCGGCTCTACCGGCACTGTGGACTGACGCTGAGCCCAACGGCCGAGCAGCGCATGCACGAGTATGTGCGGCGCACACCGCGGGGCGGCTACGGCGTGCATGCGCACAGCCTCGCGGAGTTCGGTCTCGAGCCGCGATTGCTGCGCGATCAGTTCGCGCGGTACGTCAACACATTCGATGTTCCGGTGGAACGGATCCGCGAGCCGGCACGCGGCGTGTTCACCGCGAGACCGGCGTGAGACGCACGGCGCTCATCGCGCTCCTGCTCGGCGTGGCGGCGCTCGTCGCGACCATCGTCTACGCCGGCATCGGCGGCGTTGAGCAGGCCGTGCTGCGGCTCGGCATTGCCGGACTGCTGCTCGTGGCGCTGATCCACCTGCCGGTGATCGCGCTGACCGGCTCGGCATGGTGGCTCATTGGCGCGGACTTGCCCGGCGCCTCGGCGTGGAAGTTCATCTGGGCCCGCTACGTGCGCGAGGCGACGGCCGAGGTGCTGCCGTTCTCGCAGCTCGGCGGCATCCTCGCCGGCGCGCGCTCGCTGCGACTGGCCGGACTGAACTCGCTGCCGGTCGCCGCGACACTGCTGAAGGACCTGCTGCTCGAGCAGTTGGCGAAGGTGCCCTACGTGCTCGCCGGCCTCGCCGTGCTGCTGCTCGGCGGCCGGGATGCGCCGCTGCGCCTGGTGGGCGCAGCGCTGGCACCGCTCGGGTTACTCGTGCTCGCTGCGCTCCTGGGTCGCGCGCGGTTCGTTGGCCTGCTCAGGCGCGGCGCTGCGGCGCTGGCGAGCCGCTGGCCGGCGCTCGCGGTGGAGGGCGCCACCTCGCTCGAGCGGCTGTGGCGCTGGGACCGGCGCGCGCTCGCGGCATTCGCGACCCATGCCGTCACCTGGGTGCTCGGGGCGGGCGAAACATGGGTGGTGTGCCACCTGATGGGACTCGCGGTGAGTCCGCCGCAGGCGCTGGTGATCGACAGCCTGTTCAGCGGGCTGCGCACGGTCGGATTCGCCGTGCCGGCGGCGCTCGGGGTACAGGAGGCCGGTTACGTGCTCGCCTGCGCGCTGGTCGGCGTGCCGGCCGCCCCGGCGGTTGCCCTCTCGCTCATCCGGCGGGTGCGGGAGATGCTCCTTGGCGTGCCGGCGCTCGGTATCTGGCAGGCGGTGGAGGGCGGACGGGCGCTCGCGGGGCTGTCCGACAGCAAGTGAACCCGGCGCTACCCAGGCGGTGCGCGGGCCGGCGAGGGCTCCTCGGGCTGCTTGCCGCCGCGGCGCTGTTCGGCCCGGCCGCCGCGGCCGACCGGCCCGCGCAGCGGTTCAGCTGGTTGAACCCAACCACCTGGCCGGTGGTGCCGGTGCCGAACATCTCGGTCGATCCCACCAACGGCGTGACGCTCGGACTCATCCCCACGCTGCTCGGCCATGACCGCGGCGGGCGCATCGTGCGCATCATCGCCCCGGACATCGTGCACAACGCGAACTTCGGCTGGGGCGGACACGCGCGCATTCTCGCGTTTCCCTCGCGCGATACGCAGTGGTCGGTGGTCGCCGGCCTGATGCAGCATGTCGAGAGCAAGTTCGATGCGCTCTACGAAACGGGGCTGACGCGCACGCGCCGCTGGTCGCAGAGCGAGGAACTCCTCTACGATCGCAGCGGCACCGCACGGTTCTTCGGCATCGGCAATGCCACGCCGTACTCGGCGCAGAGCGTCTACACCGAGCAGACTCTGCGGCTGCGCACACAGCTGGGGTGGAACCTCACCCGCGCCTGGCAGGTGGCGGCGATCCTTATCCTCGGCAAGCAGCGGGTGAGCGCCGGTCATCTGCCGGGAATCGTCTCCCTGACCGAGCGCTTCGCGCAGCTGCGGGGCATCGGCACGACGCACGAGGTGCTCGAGCGGCTCGCCGTGATCTACGACACTCGCGACCACATCACACTGCCGCGGCACGGTGTGGATGTCATCCTCTACGGTGGCGGCGCGAGCCCCAACGGCGCGCCCGACGGGGCGCTGTTCACCGAGTTCGGCGCCGACGGGCGCGCCTACTGGTCGCCGACCTCCAGGCTCACGATCGCCACGCACGTCGATTTGCGCTACATGCCCTCGTTGCACGATGCGCCATTCTGGGCGCTGAGCAGCATGGGCGGCGACCGCAGCGTCGCCGGTGGACCGCAGATGCTGCGCGGCTTCGGTGAGGGGCGCTTCTACGACCGCAATGCGTTCGTCGCGAGCGTCGAGTTCCGCCAGGACGTGCTGGCGCTGAACACCTTGGGTACCCGCATTACGCTGCAGGTCGCGCCGTTCTACGACACCGGCCGGGTGTTCGCACGCATCGGCTCATTCCCCATCGGCAAACTGCACAACGTCGGCGGCATCGGCTTTCGCGGCATCGCCGCGCCGTTCATCGTCGGCTACGTCGATGTCGGCTACGGCAGCGAGGGCGCGGCGGTGTTCACGGGCATCAATTACCCGTTCTGATGTCTAGTCGGCTCCTCGAGCATCGAGCGCACACGCTCGAGCTGCGCGGTGAGTCCGGCGGCGGTGCGCTCGAGCTCCACGACGCGCTCGCGCTCGGCCGCGACCACCGCGGCCGGCGCGTTCGCTGCGAAACTCTCGTTGGCGAGTCGCGCGCGCACCTTGGTGAGATCGGCCTGCGCGCGCGCGAGCAGCTTGCCGAGGCGCTCCGCTTCGGCCGCCGCGTCGATCAGTCCGGCCATCGGCACGAGCACGGTGAGTGACCCGAGCAGCGCCGTTGCGCACTGCGGTGCGCTCTCGCTGCTCTCGAGCAGCCTGATCGACTCGATGCCCGCGAGGCGCTCGAGGGAGGCGCGGTGGACCTTAAGGTCGGCCCGGTCCTGCGCGCTCGCTCCCTGCAGCAGCACCGGGATGCGCCGTGAGGGGTTGATGTTCATCTCACCGCGGATCTGGCGCACCGCGAGCACCAGTGCCTGCAGCCAACCGATCTCGCGCTCGCTGGTCGCATCGGCCGGGAATGTTTCGCTGCGCGGGTAGGCGGCTTGCATCACGGTCGGACCCGGACAGCCGGCGAGCGGCGCTGCGCGCTGCCAGATCTCCTCGGTGATGAAGGGCATGATCGGGTGCAGCGCGCGCTGCAGCGCCTCGAGGATCTCGGCCAGCGTGCGCCGGGCCGCGCGGCGGGCGGCCGGGCTCACCGTCTCGGACTGCAGCACCGGCTTGGTCAGCTCCAGGTACCAGTCGCAGTACTCGTACCAGGTGAACTCGTAGAGCGCGTTGGCGGCGTAATCGAAGCGGTATTCGGCCAGGGCCTTCTCGACGGTCGCGAGTGCGCGCCCGAAGCGCGAGCGGATCCAGCGGTCGGCGACCGACAGTTCGGCCGGGCCGGTGGCGAAGGGCTCCTGCTCGCAGACCATCGTGACGAAGCGCGCGGCGTTCCACAGCTTGTTGCAGAAGTTGCGGTAGCCGGCCACGCGCGCCAGGTCGAAGCGGATGTCACGGCTCGGGGAGGCGAGCGCGGCGAAGGTGAAGCGCAGCGCGTCGGTGCCGTGCGCGGCGATGCCATCGGGGAACTGCTTGCGCGTCGCCTTCTCGATGGCCGGGCGCTTGTGCGGCTGCATCAGCCCGCTGGTGCGCTTCTCGACGAGCGCCGGCAGGTCGATGCCGTCGACGATGTCGAGCGGGTCGATGACGTTGCCCTTGGACTTGGACATCTTCTCGCCGGACTCGTCGCGGATCAGTCCATGGACGTAGACGTCCCGGAACGGCACGTCGCCCATGAACTTCAGCCCCATCATCATCATCCGGGCCACCCAGAAGAAGATGATGTCAAAGCCGGTGATCAGCACCGTGGTGGGGTAGTAGCGTGCGAGCTCCGCGGTGGACTGCGGCCAACCGAGCGTCGAGAACGGCCAGAGCGCCGAGGAGAACCACGTGTCGAGCACGTCGGGGTCTTGGCGCAGCGCGACATCCGCCGCCACACCGTGCCGCGCGCGCGCGTCTTGCTCGCTGCGCCCGACGTATACGTTGCCCTGTTCGTCGTACCACGCCGGAATGCGATGTCCCCACCACAGCTGGCGGCTGATGCACCAGTCCTTGATGTTGCGCATCCACTCGAAGTAGGTCTTCGCCCAGTTCTCCGGGATGAAGCGGGTGCGGCCGCTTTCCACCGCGGCGATCGCCGGCGCGGCGAGCGGGGCGATCTTCACGTACCACTGGTCGGTCAGATACGGCTCGAGCACCGCGCCGCTGCGATCACCGCGCGGCACCATCATCTTGTGCGGCTCGGTGCGCTCCAGGAGCCCGGCGGCCTCGAGCTCCTCGAGCACCCGCCGCCGCGCCGCACCGCGTTCGAGGCCCTGCAGGCGCGGCGGCACGTTCTCGTTGAGCTCCGCGCGCGCAGTGAAGATGTTGATCTGCGGCAGGTTGTGGCGCTGACCGATCTCGTAGTCGTTGAAGTCGTGCGCCGGAGTGATCTTGACGCACCCGGAGCCGAACGACGCATCGACGTACGCATCGGCGATGATCGGGATGAGCCGCTCGGTGAGCGGCAGCCGTACCTGCCGGCCGATCAGGTGTTGGTAGCGCTCATCGTCGGGATTGACGGCGACGGCGGTATCGCCGAGGAGCGTCTCCGGTCGCGTGGTGGCCACGATGACCTCACCGCTGCCGTCGGCGAGCGGATAGCGCAGGTGCCACAGATGGCCGTCCTCCTCCGCGCTCTGAACTTCGAGGTCCGACAGCGCCGTGAGCAGCACCGGGTCCCAGTTGACCAGGCGCTTGCCGCGGTAGATCAGCCCTTCCTCGTGCAGCCGGACGAACACCTCGAGGACCGCCTGGGAGAGCCCCTCGTCCATGGTGAAGCGCTCGCGCGACCAGTCCACCGAGTCCCCGAGCCGGCGCATCTGCGCGGCCATGGTGCCGCCGGAGCGCCCCTTCCACTGCCAGACGCGCTCGAGGAAGGCATCCCGACCGAGATCGGCGCGGTGCAGTCCCTCCGCCTCGAGCTGCCGCTCGACCACCATCTGGGTGGCGATGCCGGCGTGATCGGTGCCGGGCTGCCACAACGTGTCCTCGCCGCGCATGCGGTGATAGCGCGTCAGCGTGTCCATCAGCGTGTGGTTGAACGCGTGCCCCATGTGCAGCGTGCCGGTCACGTTCGGCGGCGGAATCATGATGCAGAACGGCGTGCCGCGGCCGGCCGGGGCGAACCAGCCATGGGATTCCCAGCGGGCGTAGATCCGCCGCTCGATCTCGTGCGGCGCGTAGACTTTATCCATGATCCTCGAGGGCTCGTTGCACAGCGGGCGGGATCGAATTATAGGCGGCTACGGGGCGCGCAGCGTGTGGGTCGTCGGCTCGCAGCCGAGCTGCCGGTAGGCCCGGAAGCGTGCCCGGCCGGCCGCGCGGTGCGCCGGCTCGGCGTCGATGATCTCAATCACCCGCTCGGCGGCCGCGGCGAGCGGCGGTGGATCGTCGGTCGGGGCGAGGTTGATCAGCACCTGCGGCGGCTCGGTGGGTGGCTGCCCGGCGGCGAGCAGCACCGGGGCCTTCCCGCCCTCGCCGGTGAGCCACTCATGCGGCACGAAGCTGGTGTCGGCGAAGGTCCACAGCAGCTCATCGAGGCGCTCGAGCTCCTCGCGCTCGGTGTGCCAGACCAGCACGCGCTGACCGGCGAGGTAGGCCTTCTCGGCCAGCCGGCAGGCGACCTTCAGCCGGGCCGCGGGCCCCGCCTCGGTGAGAACGTAGAAGTCCGCCCGCAACGCGTCCCTCTATGCCTTGGCGCGGCGCAGCAGGAAATCCGCGAGCAGCGGGGTGGGACGGCCGGTTCCGCCCTTGTGCGCACCGCCCTGCCAGGCAGTGCCGGCGATGTCCAGGTGCGCCCAGTGCAGGCCCTGGGTGAACTTGCCGAGGAACGCTGCCGCCGTGATCGCACCGCCGTCGCGACCGCCGATGTTGGCGAAGTCGGCGAAGTTGCTCTTCAGCTGCTCGGTGTACTCCTCGGTGAGCGGCAGCGGCCAGGCCCGGTCGTCGGCGCGCACGCCGGCCTCGACGAGCTCGTGCACCAGCGCCTCGTCATTGCCGAAGGCGCCGGAGTGATGGTGGCCGAGGGCGATGACGCAGGCGCCCGTGAGGGTCGCAAGGTCGATGATCGCGGCGGGCTTGAAGCGACGTGCATAGTGCAGCGCATCGCACAGCACCAGCCGTCCCTCGGCGTCCGTGTTGAGGATTTCCACAGTCTGCCCGGAGGCGCTGGTGACGATGTCGCCGGGCTTGATGGCCTTGCCGTCCGGCATGTTCTCCACCGCCCCGACGATCCCGACGACGTTCAGCGGCAGTTTCACCTCGGCGGCGAAGGACAGGGTGGCGAGCACGGCGGCCGCGCCGCTCATGTCGTACTTCATCTCGTCCATTTCCGCGCCCGGCTTGAGCGAAATGCCGCCGCTGTCGAAGGTCACACCCTTGCCGACCAGCACCACCGGTGGCGCGCCGCGCTTGCCGCCCTTGTGCTCGAGCACGATCAGCCGCGGCGGCTCGGCACTGCCCTGCGCCACGGCGAGCAGGCAGCCCATCTTCTCACGGCGCAGCGCGGCCTCCTCGAGCACTTTCACGCTGAGGGAGCGGTGCCGCCGCGCCATTGCGCGGGCATGCTCGGCGAGGTAGCGCGGCGTGCAGATATTGCCCGGGAGATTGCCGAGGTCGCGCTGCATGTTCGCCGCACCCGCGACGGCCGCGCCGTGCGCGAGGCCGCGGGCGATCTCGCGTGCCGCGGCGCGTGAGGCCGCTTCGGCCAGCACGTGGGCGAGGGCGGCGGGCTTGGGCTTCTTGCCGCTCTTGAGGTCGTTGACCCGGTACAGCGCCGCGTGGGTGAGCTCAGCAATGGCGCGCCCGTAATAGTAATCGTCGAGCGTCTCGGCTCCCGGTCGCTCCAGCGCGAACGCGGCGCTCTTGACGCCGGTGCGTGCCAGTGCCGCCACCGCCGCCGAGACGGCCTTGCGCCACCCGCGCCGACCGAAGGTCTTGCGCGCACCGAGTCCGGTGAGCAGGATCCGGCCGGCGGTGAGGCCCGGCAGGTCCGCCACGAGCAGTGTCTCCCCGGCGCGCCCCGGGAAATCCCCACGCGCGAGCAGCCGGCCGAGCCGCCCGCCGGCGGCCTGATCGACCCGCCGCGCCTCGGCGCTGAGCTCGCTCTCGTCGAAAACGCCGACGACCAGGCAATCCACGTCGAGTGCGGCGATGCCGCTGCTCCAGGTCTCGAATCGCATTCCGCTTCTCCCATGTCCCGGCTGCCGCCGGAGAACCCTGCTGATTGAGCGAGGCGCCATTGAGCTGCGCAACCCGCTGCTTTATCTTCACTACCGCGCCCGCCGCGCGCCCTGGTCTGTGCCGGGCCCGCGTTCCGCCCGGACGGCCGGCGGTGCGCCGCGCTGGCGAGCGGGCAGTTTAACTCAAGCCGGGATTCCGGCGGGCGGGCTCCTCGGGTGGGAAAAATAATCGGACGCTACGTATTGCGCGAGGTGCTCAGCGCGTGGCTGCTGATGATGGCGGTGCTGCTGATCATCCTGACCGCCTACGAGGTGGGGGCGGTGCTCGAGCGGGCCGCGGCCAGTCAGTTCCCCCAGGGGGTCATTCTGCGGCTGATCTACCTCGGTCTGCTGCAGTACGTGAGCCTCGTGGCACCGATGGCGCTGCTGCTCGGCATCATCTGGGCGTTCGGGCGGCTCTATCACGACAGCGAGATGGCCGCGGCGCTCGCCTGCGGAGTGCGTCCGATGACCCTGTACCGCCCGGTCATCGGTCTGGGCCTCGTGGTCGCTGCGGGCCTCGCGGCGGTGACGCTGGTGCTCGCGCCCGAGGCCACCCACCAGGCGCTGACGCTGCGCGACCAGGCGATCCGCGCCGGCCAGTTCGCGCCCCTCGAGCCGGGTCAGTTTCGCGCCTTTGGCGGCGGCAGCGCGGTCGTTTACGCGCAGCGGGTGGAGCCGGACGGCACCCTCGGCAACGTGTTCATCGAGCGCACCCACGGGCCGGTGGTGGAGGTTGCGCTCGCCACCCGGGCGCGCCACACCGTCTCGCCGGACGGCAACATGCAGACCATCGAGCTGTATGACGGGGAGCGCTTCGAGGGCGTGCCGGGCAGTGCGCGCTTTCGCATCATGCGCTTCGCCGAGCACACCGTGCCGATCCCCATGCCGCCGGCGAACGAGGTCGTCACGGACCTCGATGCGGCGCCGAGCAGCGCGCTGCTGGCCTCTGCCGATCCGCGCTCGCAGGCGAAGCTGCAGTGGCGCATCGCACTGCCGCTGATGTGCCTGGTGTTTGCCATCGTCGCCTTGCCGCTCGCCCGGCTGAACCCCCGCCAGGGCCGCTACGCTCGCGTCTGGCTCGCACTGGTGGTGTACGTGGTGTATCTGAACCTGCTGACGGCCGCCGAGCAGTGGGTCGGTCGCGGCACGCTGCCGGTGTACGTCGGGCTGTGGTGGGTGCACCTGGCGGTGATCGGACTTGCGGTCGCGCTGCTGCGCGGTCCGGCGATGGCGCAGCGCATGCGCTACAGGCTGGTGCGGGCATGAGTATCCTCGATCGCTACATCGTGCGCGCCATCCTCGGCTCGGTGCTGCTGGTGCTCGCCGTGTTCCTGGTGCTGGGTGGACTGTTCGCCTTCATCAGCCAGCAGCGCGACATCGGCATCGGGCATTACACCCTGGTCGATGCGCTGTGGTTCACCGTGCTCAACATCCCGCAGCAGGCCTACCAGCTGCTGCCGGTGACGACGCTGATCGGCTCGCTGCTCGGACTGGGCACGCTCGCGCGCGGCAGCGAGATCACCGTGCTGCGCGCCACGGGCGTCTCGGTCGCCCGGCTCGCCGGAGCGGCGCTGATCGCCGCGCTCATCCTGACGGGCGCCGAGGCAGTGGTCGGGGAGTTCGTCGCCCCGCAGCTGCAGGAGGCGGCCAGCCAGTCGCGTGCCTTTAGCCAGTACAACACCATCAGCTTCGGCGGCGGCACCGGCGCGTGGGTGCGCGACGGCAATCTCATCCTGAACGTCTCGCGCCAGTCGAGTTCCAGGCAATTCGGCGGGATGCAGGTGTTCGAGCTCTCCCCGACGCATCAGCTGATCGGCGTCGGCCGGGCCACCCGGGCCACCTCGGCCGGTCACGACCGCTGGGTGCTGGATGACTACACTGCCTCGCACTTCGCCGATGATCGCGTCACGGTCCGGCCGAGCGGCCGCAAGCAGCTGCAGACCAACATCTCGGCGAGCTTCCTGGGCTTCGCCGTGCAGGACCCGGAGCAGATGACGCTGCGCTCGCTATGGCAGCTGATCGGCTATCTGCGGGCCAACTCCATCGACGCCAGCCAGTACGTGTTCGCATTTTGGTCGCGCATCGCCCGCACGGTGGCCATCGTCTTCGCGGTGCTGCTCGCCGTGCCCTTCGTGCTCGGCTCGATGCGCTCGGCCGGGGCCGGTGCGCGCGCCATGCTGGGCCTGGCCATCGGCATCGGCTTTTTCCTGCTGCAGCGGCTCATCGAGAGCGGCACCATCGTCTTTCACCTCGACCCGGTGATCCTGGCGTGGCTGCCGACGACGCTGCTCGGCACCGTGACGCTGCTGCTGCTCGCCAGCGCCCGCTGAGGCTCCCTCAGGCGGCCGGTTTGTGCCGTACCGGGTGGGGGTGCGGGGCGCTCAGCGGCTCAAGCAGCCCAGCGAGGCTCTGGAAGATCTGCTGGTAGCTGTAACCCGGGATGCGGTACTGCCAGCCCCGCGTGCGCGCGTTGATGCGCGCGGCCGCGGCGGCGGCCTTCGGGTCGCTCGAGCTCGCGGTGAGCTCGATGTAGTGCGGATCACCCTTGGCAAGCTGATAGCCGCTCACCGTCACGCTGAGGCCATCGAAGGTGGTGAACACCGCGTGCGCCCAATGCGCCTCCTTCGGCGGCGTCCTCGTGTGTTGCACGTCGCTCAGGGTGAGGTTGGACAAGGCGCTCGCCACCGGGTCGGCCGCCCCGGGGCTCGAGAGCTTGCGGCCCGGCGGGATGCCGATGACCCGCAAGTCTGTGTCCGTCGGCTTGGCGCGCTCGATGACATACGACGGCCCGCCCCACGGGCGCTCCTCGATGCGGTGCATCTGCGTGCGGTGCAGGTCAACGATGATTGGCTCAAGCCACTGGGCCGGGTCCGCCTCGGCCATCACCAGCGGGGCGGCGAGCAGGCTCTGCTTGTGGCCGCTCACGCGCACGTACGAGCCGCTGCCCTCGGCCGAGTGCCCGACGATCAGCGACCAGGTGTGCTTCGGGCTGAGCACCTCGATGCGCACGCCGCTGGCTCCCGCGGCGCTTACCGGCTGTACGCCGAGCACCGGATAGTTGCTCGCGAGCCGGGTCTTGCGCGCCACGGCCTTGAGATTGCCGAGATCGATCAGCAGCTTGCGCAGCTTGCCCGAATCGGCCGGGTAACCGCGCTCGTGCACCTGCCAGTGCCGCTCGCCCTTGACCAGCGTGACCTGTTTGCCGCCACCGCCGGTGATGCGCACCTCGGTGATCGCGTTGAGGTTGGCGGCGAGTCCCGGCAGCACGGTCGCGCCGGCGATCGAGCCGCTGCCGTGCTGCTCGCGGTGCGCCAGCCACAGCGCGAGTCCCAGCACCGCGAGGCTCACGGCGAACAGGATGGTCAGTTGACGTTGGCTCATGAGTGCTCCCCGCGGCGCCAGGGCGCGCCGCGCCGGCGGCGGCGCAGCGCGGCGCCGGCGAGCGCCGCCAGCGCGAATACGGCCGGCATGACGATGATGTTGATGACCTTCAGCTTGGTGCCGAGCGCATCGATGCTGCGCGCCAGGCCGGCCTGCACGGCGCGCAAGCGCTTGCGGATCGTGAGTCGCTCAGCCTCGAAGTGCTGCAGCTCCTGCTCCTGCGCCGGGGTGAGGATGAGCGTGGAGGTATTGTTGCGCCGGGTCTGCAGCAGCGTCAGCTGCTGTTCGGTCTGGTGCAGCTCCTTCTGCAGCCGCTGCTGCTCGGCGCGGTAGCGCGTCTCGGCGGCGTGGCGCAGCGCCTCGACCCGCGTGAACGGGCGGGTGAAGCCGGCCTTGGCCCGTACGCTGATCAGATCGTTGCTGCCGGCGAGATTGTCGAGCGCGTTCAGCAGCAGATTGCCGTTGCCGGCCCAGGCCTGCTCGAGCGGCTGGCCGAACAGGTCAAGGCGACGCACCCAGAGGAAGTCGGCGAGCATGTCCGAGTCGGCGAACACCAGCAGGTTCAGCGGTCGGGTGGCGCTGCGCAGCACCGCCGCGCCGGCCGGCAGCTTCACGCCCGCGGGGGGACCGTCCGGGAAGGCGCTTCTGACCTTGCCTGCGACGCGCGCGCCGAAGACATAGCGTTGCCCGGTCGACTTGAAGCCGTTCAGCAGGCTCGAGGCGTCCGGCAGGCTCGCTGCGAGCGGAGCGGCCACCGGCTCGGCCTCAGGACTGCTCCAGAGCAGCGGCCGGAAGCTCGTGCCGGCGCCGGCGATGGCGCTGAGCGAACCGGCCGTGTCGAGGTTGATGCTCGAGAGGCCGGCTGTGATCACATCGTGCTGCGATATCTGCGCCTGGCCGAGGCCGACGATGAGCGGGTCGAGGCTCGCCGCTCCGCCGGGTCCGGCCACGTTGAGCGCGAGGGAGCGGTCGGCGATGACCTGGCCGGGGTCGTAGCGCACGCCCCAGGAGGCCAGCAGCTGCGCCATGCCCGTGCCGCCCGGCTGGGGGCCTGCTCCGGGCGTGGCGGCCGTCTCGGCCAGCGGATCGACGAAGGCGATGATGTGTCCGCCGGCGAGCGCGTACTGGTCGATGGCGAAGCGGGTGGCGGCCGAGAGGTTGCGCGGATCGACCAGCACGAGCACGCGGGTGTCGCTCGGAATGACTGCCGCGTCCGGCGCCAGCGCGTGCAGATCATACAGCTGCGCGGCCTGGCGGTAGGCCAGCCAGGGCTGGCGCATCTGGCCGCTCTGCGGGTTGAATCCGCCGCTCATCGGCAGGCCCGAGTACCACTCGACGCGCGGCTTGCTCGGGTGCGCCAGGCGATAGATCAGCTTGGCGATGTCGTACTCGAGGAAGCGCTGCTTCTGCGGGTTGAAGAACGCAATGGCCTGGTGGCCGTTGGTGGAGTTGGTGCCGGCGAGGCCGAAGTAGAACTTGCTGCCGGCATCATTCATCGGCGTGCCGCTCACCCCGAGGGCGGCGGCCCGGTCCTCCTCGACGGAGAACGGGCGCGGGTCGATGATGTGCAGGCGGATCTTGCCGTCGGCTTGCGAGGAGATCTCGCGCAGAAAGTTCTCGACGTGATCGCCGTAGGCGCGCAGCTGCGGGACGCGCTCGGCGGTCTTGCGCGAGTAGAAGAAGTACAGGTCGATCGGCTCTGGAATGCCTTTGAGGATGCGTCGCGTGCCGCGCGAGAGCGTGTACAGGTGGTGCTGCGTCAGGTCGACCTGCCAGCCGGCCAGCGCGTAGTTGAAGATGATGGTCAGTCCGATGAGCAGCAGCGCGAGCGCACCCACCGAGCCCCAGCCGAGAGTCGAGCGTTTCATCATGGCGCGCTCCTAGTCCGCTTTGCGCAGATCGACCGCCACGGTGGTCGTGAACAGGAAGAAGGCGATCAGCATGGCGAAGTACAACACGTCGCGCGCTTCGAGCACGCCGCGGGTGATCGACTGGAAGTGCGTCAGCAGCGACAGCGAGGCAACCGCCTCGATCAGCGTTTCCGGGGCCCAGCCGCGGAAGGCATCGAGCACCATCGGGTATCCGGCGAGCAGTAGCACGAAGCAGGCGACCACCCCGAGGATGAAGGCCACCACCTGGTTGCGCGTCAGCGCCGACATGCACGAGCCGATGGCGAGGAAGCCGCCGGCGAGCAGCAGGCTGCCCAGATAGGAAGCGAAGATGACGCCGTTGTCCGGGTGGCCGAGATAGTTGACGGTGATCCAGATCGGGAAGGTGAGCACCAGGGCGAGGGCGGTGAACAGCCAGGCGGCCAGGAACTTGCCGAGCACCGCCTCGTAGGGCCGTACCGGCAGCGTCATCAGCAGCTCGATGCTGCCGGATTTGCGCTCCTCGGCCCACAGCTTCATGGTCACGGCCGGGATCAGGAACAGGTACAGCCACGGATGGAACATGAAGAACGGGCGCAGGTCGGCCTGGCCGCGCTGGTAGAAGCCGCCGACGTAGAAGGTGAAGGCGTTGGCCAGTACCAGGAAGATGAGAATGAATACGTAGGCGAGCGGCGTCGCGAAATAACTCGCGAGTTCGCGGCGCAGGATCAGTGCCACGTTGCGCATGGGTCCCCCAGACAATCCCGTCAGGCGGTGATGGTGCGAAACACTTCGTCGAGACGGCCGGACTCCAGGTGCAGCTCTTTTAGCTGCAGTCCCTGGCCGGCCGCGAGCGCCGCGATGTCCTGCAGGATCATCGCGCCGGCGCGGGGCAGGGCCGTCACGCGCGCCTCGCGCTCACTCACCTCGACCGCCGCTACCGCCGGCAGTGCCGCGACCGCCGCACGCGCGGCCTCGAGCTGCTCGGACCGTGCAAGCTGCAGCGACACCGCGTTGTGATAGCGCGAGCGGCTGGTCAGCTGCAGGGGCGTGTCGTCCGCGACGATGCGGCCGCGGGCGATGATAATGGCGCGAGTGCAGACGGCTGCGACCTCCTCGAGAATGTGCGTGGAGATCACGATGATTTTCTCCCGCGCCATCTCCTCGATGAGGCTGCGCACCTCGTGCTTCTGGTTCGGATCGAGCCCGTCGGTCGGCTCATCGAGAATGAGCACCGGCGGATCGTGCAGCAGCGCCTGGGCAAGACCGACGCGCCGGCGAAAGCCCTTGGAGAGCGTCTCGATGGGCTGGTCGAGCACGGTCTCGAGCTGCAGCCGCTCGGTGACGTACTCGAGCCGGGCGCGCTTGTGCCCCGCCGGCAGGCGGCGCAGCTCGGCGATGAACTCGAGGAAGGCGCCGACGCGCATCTCGCCGTAGCTCGGCGCGCCCTCGGGCAGGTAGCCGAGGCTCTGACGGGCCGCGAGCGGCTCGCTCTGCACGTCGTGGCCGCAGATGCTCGCCCGCCCCGAGGTGGGGGCGAGGAAGCCGGCCAGCATCCGCATGGTGGTCGTCTTGCCCGCGCCGTTGGGCCCGAGAAATCCGAGCACCTCGCCGGGGCGGACTTCGAACGTGACGTCCTCGACGGCCGTCACCGCCGGGTAGCGCTTGCACAGGCGATCAGTCCGGATCATGGTGCCTCCTTCTCCGGCTGCCATAGAGTTGCCCCGCTGCGGGAAAGTTCCCGCCTCAGCCGGCGGGCCGTCGACCCCGGTTGGCGCGCGCGCGCCAGTAGAGCAGCATGACCGCCCCGCCGAGCATGCCGCCGAGGTGCGCGAAGTGCCCGATCCCCGGCTCGGTGCCGGTGACGCCGAAGAACAGCTCGAGCACGCCGTACAGCGAGACGAACAGCCACGCCGGCATCGGGATCGGTGGCAGCAGCAGCAGCAGCTGCGCGCGCGGGAAAAGCATGGCGAAGGCGAGCAGCACGCCGAACACCCCGCCCGAGGCACCGATGGTCGGTTCGCTCTTGCCGGTGGCATGCAGGACGGCGATCTCCGTCAGCGCCGCGGTGATCACGCAGACGAAGTAATAGGCGAGGAAGCGCCGCGGGCCCCAGGTGCGCTCGAGTGCCGGGGCGAACACGAACAAGCCGAACATGTTGCCGAAGATGTGCCACCACCCGCCGTGCAGGAAGGCATAGGTGATGAGCTGCCAGAGATGAAAATGAGCCCCGAGCGGCCAGAGCGCGAAGCGCAGGACGAGCGCGGGGGGCGTGATCTGCTCGAGCAGGAAGATCACGACGTTGGCCAGGATGAGGCCGAAGACGGCCGGAGTCAGTGAGCGAAACATCCACGCAGTGTACGCGCCGGCGCGGCGGCGTGGTGCGAAAGCGCACTAGGGCGCGAGTTGGGCGCCGAGCCGCTCGGCCGCCGCGCGCAGCGCCGGCAGCGTCGTCTCAAGCAACTCGCGCCGCGACAGGCGCGAGGCCTGCGCGCTCACGTTCATGGCCGCGACCGTGACGCCGACCACGTTGCGCACCGGGACCGCGATCGAACGCAGGCCAATTTCCAGTTCCTGATCGTTCAGGGCAAAGTCCTGCGCGCGCACCTGCGCGAGGATCTCGAGCAGCGCCTCGCGCGAGGTGACGGTAAAGCGCGTGTGGGCGTGCAGCGCGCTGCGCTCAAGCGCAGCGGCCGCCTCCTGCGGCGGCAGGCCGGCGAGCAGCACGCGTCCGAGCGCTGTGCAGTAGGCCTCGAGCCGGCTGCCCACCCCGAGTGTGACCGACATGATGCGCGGTGTTGCCGCGCGCGCCACATAAACCACGACTCCCTCGTCGAGCACTGCGACCGTGGTCGCCTCGCCGGTCTGCTCGCTGAGCGCCTGCAGCACCGGCTGCGCCGCGCCGGCCAGTGGGGCGGTGGACAGGTAGGCGTAGCCGAGGCTGAGGACCCGTGGCTGCAGGAAGAACGCACGTCCGTCGGTGGCGGCATAGCCGAGCTCGCACAGCGTGTACAGGCAGCGGCGCACGACCGCGCGGGTCAGTCCCGTGGCCCGGCTCGCCTCGGCGATGGTTAGGCGCCGGTTCAGCCCGGCGAAGGCCCGGATCACGTGCAGGCCGCGTGCCAGGGAGGTCATGAAGTCCGGGTCGCCGGCGCGAAACAGCGGGTCGCGTGCGTCGCTCAGCGCGCGGGCTGCGCGGGATGCTCGGGTTGGAGGAGGGGGCTGCGGCACGATGGGGACACGCCCGGTGGGGCGTCGATCCTACCGCGCAGCGCTGCAACGCGCGAGCGCCCGGGTGCGCTTCACGCGCCGCCGAGACTGGCCTCGATACTGCGCCAGAGTACCGACTTCAGCACCGTCAGGCGCTCGGCGTCGAAGTCCGGCCAGCCGAGCGTCGAGAGCATCAGCAGGCGCGAGCGGCGCACCAGCGTCGCCTGGCCGATGATGGCCACCGCGCGAATCTGTGCCTCCGGGCCGGCGTGGGTCTGTCCGAGCAGCCGCGCGATGAGCTCGGTGAGCAGCTGCAGCAGCCGACCGGAGATCAGCTGTTGGATGGCCTCGAACGCCTCGCTCTGCTCGTTCTGCGCGCGCGCGAAGAACAGCGCCCAGCTCTCCGGTCGATCGGTGGCGAGCGCCTCGATCAGCGGCTCGATCACGCTGCGCAGCAGTTGCAGCAGCTGCTCGCGCCCGAGCGCGCCGGCGTCGAGCGCCGCGCGGGCGCGCTCGGCCGGTGGACCGAGCCGTCCGCGCACGTCAGCGGTGATGTACTCGATGCAGGCCTGGTGCAGTCCGTGCTTGCCGCCGAAGTAGTACTGCAGGGCCGGCAGGCTGACGCGGGCGCGCTGCGCGATGGCGCGGGTCGAGGCGCCCTGGAAGCCGCGCTGGGCGAACAGCGTGATCGCGGTCTCCAGGATGCGCCGGCGCGTGTCGTGGCCGCAGGCGTAGCGGCGCGGGCTGGCGCGCCGCCGCGCCGCCGTACGGGCCGGCGTGCCGAGGGTGCGCGGGGTGCGGGAAGGGTTCGCCATGTCGAGTGCGTCGGTTCGCGGCCGGCTCCCGGTTCGGAGAACATAAATAATATCAGTTGACAGAAAAGTATCAAGCGATAGAAAATTTGCCGACTCACAGTGAAGGAGTGCGGCCGTGACCGAGTCTTCCCCGCAGCCCGCCGCGACGCAGCCGGGTGCTCGCCGACGGCGCGTACGCGCTCTGGCGCTGCTCGCCGGTGTGATCGGTGCGGCGGTCGTCCTCGGCTGGTGGTACGGGCATCGCAACGGGGCGAGTGCGGACATCGTGCTGTACGGCAACGTCGATCTGCGCGAGGTCGACCTGGCATTCAACGACAGCGGACGGATCGCGAGCATCGCGGTCGATGAGGGGGATCGCGTGCGCGCCGGCGAAGTGGTGGCGCGGCTCGATACCAGCCGGCTGCGTCCGATGCTCGCGCAGGCGCTGGCCCAGGCGGCCGCCGAGCGCGCCGTGCTCGCGCGGCTGCAGCACGGCAGCCGGCCGCAGGAGATCGCCCAGGCGCGCGCCAACCTGCTGCTCGCACGCGCGCAGCAACAACAGGCGCTCGCGCAGTACGCGCGCGTTGCCAACGTGTTTCGCCGCTCGGGCGGACGGGCGGTGAGTCGGCAGGACCTCACCGACACGCACGCTGCCGCAGCGGTGGCCGCGGCGCGCACCCGCGTGGCGCGCGAGGCGCTGCGGCTGGCCGTACTGGGTCCGCGCCGCGAGGACATTGCACAGGCCGCCGCGCTGCTGGCCGCCGACCACGCACAGGTGGCTCTGCTGCGTCAGGAACTCGCCGACGCCGTGCTGCGCGCGCCGCTTCCCGCCGTGGTGCGCACACGGGTCGCGCAGCCGGGGGACATGACCTCCCCGCAGCAGACCGTCCTGACGCTGGCGATCACCAGCCCGAAATGGGTGCGCGCCTACATCCCGGAGTCCGATCTGGGCCGTGTGCGCCCGGGAATGCAGGCCAGCGTCGCGGTCGATGCCTTCGCGCACCGGCGCTTCCCCGGCTGGGTCGGGTTCATTTCCTCCGAGGCCGAATTCACGCCGAAGACCATCGAGACTCCGGACCTGCGTACCAGCCTGGTGTACGAGATCCGCGTGTACGTCAAGGATCCGCACGATGATCTGCGTCTCGGCATGCCCGCGACGGTGTATCTGACCCCCGGCGGGACGCACCCGTGAACGCCCCGGCGGCAGCGGTGCTCGAGTGCCGGGAGGTGTACAAATCCTTCGGCCCGCGCGCCCCGGCACTCTCGGGCGTGTCGCTCAGCGTGCCCGCCGGGCAGCTGACCGCGCTCATCGGCCCGGACGGAGCCGGCAAGACCACACTGATCCGCCTCATCTGCGGACTGCTCGGCGCTGAGCGCGGCACGCTGCGCGTGCTCGGGTTCGATCCGGCGCGCGAGGCGCAGCGGATCCAGGAGCAGGTGAGCTACATGCCGCAGAAGTTCGGCCTGTACGAGGACCTGACGGTGCGCGAGAACCTCGACCTGTACGCCGATCTGCACGGCGTCACGAGCGCCGAGCGCGCGCAGCGCTATCCGCAGCTGCTGCACATGACGGACCTCGCGCGCTTCGAGACACGCCTCGCCGGGCGGCTCTCGGGTGGCATGAAGCAAAAGCTCGGCCTCGCCTGCACGCTGGTGCGCCCGCCGCAGCTGCTGGTGCTCGATGAGCCCACCGTCGGCGTCGATCCGCTCTCGCGGCGCGAGCTCT
>JAKAZL010000007.1:56022-62837 GCA_021815925.1 Pseudomonadota bacterium
GCCGGGCGGCTCTCGGGTGGCATGAAGCAAAAGCTCGGCCTCGCCTGCACGCTGGTGCGCCCGCCGCAGCTGCTGGTGCTCGATGAGCCCACCGTCGGCGTCGATCCGCTCTCGCGGCGCGAGCTCTGGCAGATCGTGCGCCACCTCGTGCGCGAGCAGGCGCTCACGGTGTTGATGAGTACCGCCTACCTCGATGAGGCCGAGCGCGCAGACCGCGTGGTCGTGCTGCAAGGCGGGCGGGTGCTGGCCGAGGATGCCCCGGAGTCGATCACCCGGCTCGCCGCGGGCCGCGCCTTCGCGCTGCGCCCTGTCGCGCCGGACAATGCCCGTCGGCTGCAGGCGCGCCTGCTGGCCTCGGACGCGCTGATCGATGCGGTCCCGGACGCCGGTGCGGTCCGCAGCGTCTGGAGGCAGGCCGAGAGCGCCCTGGCCGCCGGCGCCGCCGCGGTCACGCCGCGCTTCGAGGATGGGTTCATGGTGCTCCTGCGGCGCACGCTGGCGCCCGAGATGCACGGGGAAATCGTCCTGGCCCACCCGCCGGCGGCCTCCAGCGGTCCGGTCATCGAAGTGGCCGATCTGCTCAAGCGCTTCGGCGCTTTCACGGCCGTCGACCGTGTGAGCTTCCGCGTCGCGCGGGGCGAGATCTTCGGGCTGCTCGGGCCGAACGGAGCGGGCAAGACCACCACGTTCCGCATGCTGTGCGGGCTGCTCACCCCGAGCGCGGGGGTGCTGCGCATCGGCGGGGTGGACGTGCGAGCCGCCGGCGATGCCGCGCGTGCGCAGCTCGGCTACGTGGCGCAGAAATTCTCGCTGTACGGCCCGCTGAGTGCGCGGGAGAACCTGGAGTTCTTCGCCAGCGCTTACGGCCTGCGCGGGGCGAGGCGACGCGCGCGGATCGACTGGGCCTTGCGTCAGTTCGAGCTCATGCAGGCGGACGGCGCCGCCGCGGATCTGCCTGGAGGCTTCAAGCAGCGCCTCGCCATGGCCGCGGCGCTGCTGCATGAGCCGCGCATCCTGTTCCTCGATGAGCCGACCAGCGGGGCCGATCCGCTCGCGCGGCGCGCCTTCTGGCGGCGCATTGCGGCGCTGGCCGATCAGGGCGTCACCGTGGTGGTCACGACGCATTTCATGCAGGAGGCCGAGTACTGCGATCACATTGTCATCATGGACGCCGGCCGCGTGTTGGCCCAGGGCACGCCTGCGGAGGTCCGCGCGCGCGCGCCGCGTGAGGGCGAGCGCGACCCGACCATGGAGGATGCCTTCATCGCCGTGGTCGAGCAGGCGCGTGCCGCCGAGACGGCGGTCGTCGCCGGGGCGGCCTGACGCATGCGCGCCGAGGTGTCGGACGCTGCGCACGCGCGTCTCGCCCGGGTACGCACGCTGGTGCGCAAGGAGTGGCGGCAGATGATCCGTGACCCGGCGAGCATCGCCATGGGCGTGGTGCTGCCGGTGATCCTGATCCTGCTGTTCGGCTACGGCCTGTCACTCGATGTGAAGAACGTGCCGCTCGCCGTGCTCGATCAGGACGGCTCGGCGCTCGCGCGCGGGTTGATCGGAGGGCTGCAGCTCTCGCCGTATTTCCAGCCGCGCCCGGTGGCCTCGCTGCGCGCCGCCGAGGCACTGCTCGCCGCCCGCCGGGTGGACGGCATCCTCACCGTGCCACAGCAGTTCGCGCGCCGCGCGCGCGCCGGCGGGGCGGTCGTGCAGCTGGTGGTCTCGGGCACCGATGCCAACACGGCGCGCATCATCGAGGCGTACGTCAACGGCGTGGTCGCGGCGTGGGCGGCGCGCGAGGCACCGGCGCTGGCCGGCCCGGTGCGGGTGCAGAGCCGGCTGTGGTTCAACGAGGCGAACGACAGCCGCTATTTCCTCGTGCCCGGGCTGATCGTGCTGGTCATGACACTGATCGGGGCGTTTCTGACCGCGATGGTGGTGGCCCGCGAGTGGGAGCGCGGCACGTTCGAGGCGTTGTTCGTCACGCCGGTGCGCGCTGCGGAGATCCTGCTCGGCAAGACGCTGCCGTACTTCGCGCTTGGGATGGTCGGGCTCGTGCTGTGCGTGCTCGCCGGGCGCTTCCTGTTTCACGTGCCGGTGCGTGGTTCGCTCGCGGTGCTGCTGCTCGGATCGATGCTCTACATGCTGGTGGCGGTCGGCATCGGCCTGCTGATCTCCTCGGCGGTGAAAAACCAGCTGGTGGCAAGCCAGGTGACTCTGCTCGCGACCTTCATGCCGGCGTTCATGCTCTCCGGGCTGCTGTTCGACCTGCGCAGCATGCCGGCGCCGATCCGTGCGCTCACCTACGTTCTGCCGGCGCGTTATTTCGTGGCGCTGCTGCAGACGACGTTCCTCGCCGGGGACATCTGGTCGGTCATCGTGCCGAACGCGCTCGCACTGCTCGCCATGGTGGCCGTGATCGCGCTCGTCCTTGGCGCCATCACCCGCAAGAGGCTGGCCTGAGTCATGCTCGCCGCGCTGCTGCGCATCGCTGCGCTCACCCGCAAGGAGCTGCTCGCCGTGCTCAAGGATCGGCGCACGCGACTCAGCCTGTTGGTGCCGGTGCTGGTGCAGACGCTGGTATTCGGCTACGCGGCCAGCTACGACCTCAACCGCGTGCCCTACGTACTGTGGTCGCGTGGCGCGGGTGAGGCGGCCACCGCGCTGGTCGCGCGGTTCGACGGCACGGGCATCTTCCGTCGCGTTGCCACGGTTTCGAGCGAGCCGGCGCTGCGCGCCGCGATCGACTCGCGGCGCGCGCTGCTCGCGCTCGAGCTGCCGCCGGATTTCTCGCGCCGGCTCGCAGCCGGGCATCCCGCCACGGTGCAGCTGATTGCCGACGGACGCAACTCCAACACCGCGAGCACCGCGCTCGGCTACGCTCAGGCGGTGATCGGTTCGTTCAACGCCAGCTGGCAGGCCGCGCACGGGCAGGGCGCCCCGCCGGTGCGGCTCAGCACACGCGCCTGGTACAACCCGAACCTGCTGACTCGCTGGGACATGATCCCGGGCCTGATCGGCACGCTGACGCTGCTGCAGACACTGCTGCTCACGGCGATGTCGGTGGCGCGTGAGCGCGAGCAGGGCACGTTCGATCAGCTCCTGGTGACGCCGTTTCGGCCGGTCGAGATCATGGCCGGCAAGGCGCTGCCGGCGATGCTGATCGGGCTGGCGCAGGCGAGCGGTGTGCTGCTGGTGGCGCAGCTGTGGTTTCGTATCCCGTTCGAGGGATCCTTCGCTGTCCTTTACGGCGGAATTATCGTGTTCGTGCTCGCCGCGGTGGGCATCGGGCTGGTAGTCTCCGCACTGTCTTATTCGATGCAGCAGGCGATGCTCTATTCGTTCGTGCTGCTGATGCCGTTCACGCTGCTGTCGGGTCTGACCACGCCGATCGCGAACATGCCGCGTGCGCTGCAGTACTTCACTCGAATCAACCCCCTGCGCTACGCTATCGAGATAGCCCAGCGGGTGTATCTGGAGGGCGCGGGCCTGAAGCTGTTGCTGCCCGATCTGTGGCCCCTGGCGCTGATCGCCGCGGTCACGCTGAGCGCCGCGTCCTGGCTGTTTCGTCACCGTCTGCAATGACCGTTGTGATGTCGAATAGGGAATCGCCTATGTCCCGCCTGATCGTCCATCATTCGCTGCGCGGCGGCCTCGTCGCAGGCGCGCTGCTGCTCGGCGGGTGCGCCGTCGGCCCGAATTTCGTCAAGCCCAAGCCCCACGTGCCGGCGCAGTGGTCCGCCACCGCGCTGCGCGAGGGCACCGCCGGGGCCTCGCGGATCAACACCCGCGAGCCGGCGAGCGTCCTGTGGTGGCAACAGTTCCACGACCCGCTGCTGTCCTCTCTGGTGCGCCAGTCGGTCGCTGAGAACCTCGACCTGCGCGAGGCGGCCCTGAGGGTGGAGGAGGCCGAGGCCCAGACCCAGGCGCTCTCCGGGGCGCTCTGGCCGAGCATCGATGCCAACGCCGCATGGAGTCGCCAGCGCATCAGCACCAACACGCCGAACGGCTTTCTGTTCAGCGGCAAGTTCCCCGGCGTGCCGCCGAGCATCACCAACCCGTACAACCAGTATCAGCTGGGGCTCGGTGTGTCCTGGGGACTGGATCTGTTCGGCGGCACGCGCCGGGCGGTCGAGGCGGCCAACGCCAGCACGCACGCGGCCGTGTACGACGCCCGCGGCGTCGCGCTCAGCATGGTCAGCGACGTGGCGCAGACCTACATCGAGCTGCGCGGCGCGCAGATGCGCCAGGCGATCCTGCAGCGCACCCTCGCCACGCAGCGCACGCTGCTGAAGCTGACGCGTGACCGGTACGAGGCGGGGCTGACCTCCGACCTGGATGTGCAGAACGCGGCCACGGAAGTGAACGCGACGCGCGCGCAGCTGCCGCTCGCGGCCGCACAGATCACCGTGGACATCAATCAGCTGGGCAACCTGATGGCCCGCCCGCCCGAGGCGCTGCGCTCCGAGCTGGTGCACGCCCGTCCCGTGCCGCCGGTGCCGCCCGAGGTGCCGATCGGGCTGCCGGCGGATCTGCTGCGCCGCCGCCCCGATATCCGCGCCGCGGAAGCCAATCTGCACGCGGCGACCGCCGAGATCGGCGTGGCGATCTCGGAGTTCTTCCCGAAAATCACCTTGAACGCCGCCGGGGGCTACCAGTCCGAGGGGCTGAGCCAGCTGGTGCAGACAGCCAGCCACTTCGCGACCTTCGGTCCGGCGATCGATCTGCCGATCTTTGCGGGCGGACGGATCAGTGCCACGGTGCGGCTGCGCCGGCTGCAGGCCAGGCAGGCCGGCGTCGCGTACGCGCGCACGGTGCTCAATGCGCTCAACCAGGTGGAGGATGCGCTCGCGGACTATGGCGCCGATCAGCGCCAGCGTGTGGCACTTGAGGCGGCGGTCAAGCACAGCCGCAACGCGCTGGCGCTTGCCCGCCAGCGCTACGCGAGCGGCGTCGACAATTTCATCGTGGTGCTCGATGCCGAGCGTAGCGAGCTGCAGAACGAGCTGGCGTTGGCGAGCGCCACCACCGCGGTCTCGCTCGATCTGGTGCGCCTGTACAAGGCGCTCGGCGGCGGCTGGCAGGGCCCGGCCCTGGCGAGTGCGCATGCCCCGGCCGCCCTTGCGCACGCGGCGCTGAATGATTAAATGGGTGCCCCGCAGCCAACCGGGATCGCCCCGCGCGGCCCGTGACATGCACAGGTGAGCCGATGAGCCAGCCCTTTGAGACCTTGAGCCAGCATCGCTGCTTCGGCGGCACCGTGGGCTTTTATCGGCATGCGGCCGCGAGCACCGCCTGCGCGATGCGTTTCTCGGTCTTCACCCCGCCGCAGGCCGCCGCCGGGCGCGTACCGGTGCTGTACTACCTGGCGGGGCTGACCTGCACCGAGGAGACCTTCATGATCAAGGCCGGGGCGCAGCGCGTGGCCGCCGAGCTTGGTCTGATGCTGGTCGCGCCGGACACCAGTCCGCGGGGTGTGAACCTGCCCGGGGAGAGCGATTCGTGGGATTTCGGTCTCGGCGCGGGCTTTTACCTGGACGCCACCGAGGCGCCCTGGTCAAAGCATTTCCGCATGTACACCTACGTCACGCAGGAGCTGCGCGCGCTGGTCACGGCGAACTTTCCGGCTGACTCGGCGCGCACCGGCATCTTCGGGCACTCCATGGGCGGGCACGGGGCACTCGTGCTCGGGCTGCGCAACCCGCAGGTGTATCGATCGATTTCCGCGTTCGCGCCAATCAGCGCACCGCGCCAGTGTCCGTGGGGCCGCAAGGCCTTCGCCGGCTATCTCGGTGCCGATCCCGGCCCGTGGGCGCAGTACGACGCCACCGAGCTCGCCGGGCAAGTGAAGGATGCGCGCCACCGTCCGCCGCTGCTGGTCGATCAGGGGCTCGCCGACCAGTTCCTGGCCGAACAGCTGCACCCACACCTGCTCGAGCAAGCGTGCCAGAAGAGCGGGCTGAGCCTCACGCTGCGCCGTCACGAGGGCTACGATCACGGCTATTACTTCATCTCGAGCCTGATCGAGGATCACCTGCGGCACCACGCGCGGCTGCTCGGCGCCTAGTCCCCGGCCGCGCCGTGCGCCGCGGTCGTCTCGATTATTGAACAGAAGCGCGCTGCCGGCGGCTCGCCCGTGGCGCGGTGCTGACGGTGCCCGTGTGAGGTCGGTATACTGGCCGGCCATGCAAACACCCGCAGTGGATCACAGCCAAGAGGTCAGCCGGATCTTGGCTCAGTTCAAGGACCGGCCCGGACCGTTGCTCGAGGTCCTGCACGCGGTGCAGGCGGCCATCGGCTTCATCCCCGCGCACTCGATCGGCCTGATCGCCGAGGGGCTGAATCTATCGCGGGCCGATGTGCACGGCGTCGTGACCTTCTACCACCACTTCCGCTCCGCACCGCCCGGACGGCACGTCCTGCAGGTGTGCCGGGCGGAGTCCTGCCAGGCGCTTGGTGCGCAGGCGCTCGCCGAGCACGCGCGTACGCGTCTCGGGGTGGACTTCCATGAGAGCACCCCCGACGGGCGCCTCTCGCTCGAGCCGGTCTACTGTCTCGGCAACTGCGCCTGCTCACCGGCGGTGATGCTGGACGGGCGCCCCTATGGGCGCATGACGCCGGCGCGTCTCGATGCGCTGCTGGCGGGGCTGAACAGCCCGGCGGACGCTGAAGCATGACGACGATTTACGTTCCGGGCGACTCCGGCGCCCTGTCGCTCGGCGCCGATGAGGTCTGTGCCGCAATCAGGCGCGAGGCGGGTGCACGCGGGCTCGAGGTGCAGCTCGTGCGCAACGGCTCGCGTGGCGCCTACTGGCTCGAGC
>JAKAZL010000053.1:0-13377 GCA_021815925.1 Pseudomonadota bacterium
CGAGCGGCTGGAGCGGATGCTCGCCGGCGCCGAGTCGGTGGGCGAGCCGGCGTTGGTGGAGATCGCTGCCGCGCTGATCGCGGTGGAGGACCGACTCGACGACAACCTCGTCGGCATGATCCGGCCGGCCGGCGCTGCGGGCGAGGGCGAAGGCGAGGGCGAGGATCGGGACTTCCAGCAGGTGCAGGCCGCGGTGCTGCGCGAGTGCAGCCAGAACCTCGCTCTGATCAAGGAGGCGATCACGCAGAGCATCGGCGGCTCGCCTGATCCGGCAGCGCTCGACAGCTGGCAGGGGCTGGTGACCGGGCTGAAGGCCGCGCTGCTGATGCTGGGCAAGACGCGCGCGGTGGAAGTCGTCGAGGGCATCGCCACGCAGCTGCGTCGCATCATGCGGCCGGGTGCCCCGGCAGTTCCGCCGGGCTGGCTCGATCGCCTGGCCGATGCCATCGTCAGTATCGAGTACTACATGGAGACGCTGCAGGCGGGCCGCAGCGATCCGTGGTACATGCTGGACAACGCGCAGTCCTGCCTGCAGTTCCTCGAGCGCACGCCCCAGACCGCACCGCTCGCGGCGATCGAGCCGTCGGCGTTCGCCAAAACGGTGGTGATGATGCCCCCGGGGGAAACCCAGGCCGCGGCCACCGTACCGGACTTCATGCTGCCCGCCGCGCTGCTCGGCACCGAGCCGCCGGTGTCCTCCACGGCCAAGCTCGCCGCGCTCGCCGCGAATGCCAGCCCGGAGCTGGTCCGGCTGTTCGTCGAGGAGGCGCACGAGGAGCTGGCCCGGATCCGCCAGCACTTCCCGCTCTGGGAGCAGAATCCGCTCGACCGCGGGGCGCTCGAGATCGTGCGCCGCTCCTTCCACACCCTCAAGGGCAGCGGACGGATGGTCGGGGCGCGCGAGCTCGGCGAGCTGGCCTGGTCTGTCGAGAGCCTGCTCAACCGCCTGCTCGACAACACCCTGACGCGCAGCCCGGTGATCGTCGAGGAGCTGCGCGAGGCCATCGCCGCGCTGCCCCAGCTGATCGAACATCTGCAGTCGGGCCGCCCCGTGGCGACCGACGTGGCGGGAATCACCGCGACGGCCCATGCCATGGCCGCCGGTCACGAACCGGACGCTGCCGAGACCCTGGCCGCCGAGGCGCCCCCGCCCCAGCAGGCGCCGCCGCCCGCGGTCGGCATGGACGAGGCGCTGCGCGAGATTTACGCGCGCGAGACCGAGACGCATGTCGCGACGATCCGGGCCTACCTCAAGGGGGAGGCGCACGCCCCGGAGCCGCATACGCTGCCCGAGGACGTCTATCGCGCCTGTCACACGCTCGCCGGCAGCTCCAAAGCAGCGCAGGCCCGCCACGGCGTGCGCCTGGCCGAACCGCTCGATCACTGGATCCGACGGGCATTCACCAGCGGCGCGGGGCTCGGCACTGCGGATCTGACGCTGCTTGCCGACTGCATGACGGCGATGGAGTCGGTCGCCGAGCACCTCGAGGAGCCCACCGGCTATTTCGCCAGCCACCTGCTGCTCATCGAGCGGCTGGCCGAGGCCGAGCGGGCGCTCGATGCGCGGATCGCCGCCAGCGCACCGCCGCCGGAGGAAGGCTTTGCGCCGCCTGCGGACGCCGCGACCCCGTCGACGGGCGAGACCGTTGCCGAGCCGCCGGGCATCGCACCGGCACCGTCCCCCGAGCCCGCCGTGCCGGTCATCGACTACGATCCCGAGGTCGCCGCGGTGTTCACCGAGGAGGCGCTCGAGCTGATCGAGGGATCGGAACGGGCGCTGACAGAGTGGCGCAGCTCCGCCGGCAGCGCCGAGCGTGCCTTCGCGCTGAAGCGTGCGCTGCATACGCTCAAGGGCGGGGCGCGCATGGCGGGAATCCTCGCCATGGGCGACCTCTCGCACGAGCTCGAAACGCTGGTCGGACAGGCGGAGGGCGGCACGCTTGCCGCCGGCGAGGCGGTCTTCGAGGTGATCCAGGCGAGTCTCGATCAGCTCGCCGCGATGCGCGAGGCCGTGGTGAACGGCCAGGGTGTCTGCGCGGCGCAGGCAACGATCGCGCGCATCCGTGCGCTGACTCAGCCCGCAGCCAGCGTCGCGGCCCCTGTGCCGGCCGCGCCGCCCGCTGCGGTCGCGGTGCAACCCCCAGTCGAATTCGAACCGCCGGCGGCCAGCGAACCGTCCACACCGATCGAGCTGCCCGCGCCCATCGAGCCGCCAGCGCCCATCGAGCCGCCAGCGCCGATCGAGCCGCCGGTCCTCGAACCGCTGACCGCCGAGGCCTTGCCCGAGCTGTCCATTGAGCTGAGCGAGGCGGCCTTACTCGCCGAGCCGGCCGAGCCGGTCACGGTGGATCCGGAGGCGGTCCCGGTGCTGCAGCCGCTCGCGGGCATCGAGGCCGCAGCATCCCTCCCGCCCGAGCCCGCGCCGCCACCGTTCGTCGTGGTCGGCGAGCCGCTGGGCATTCCTCTGCCGGTGCCGCCCGGGCGCGAGCCGGTCGCTCCGGCGGAGCGGCAGGAGATGGCGCGGGTCGACGCCGAGCTGCTCGATAAACTGCTCAACGTCGCGGGGGAGGCGAGCATTGCCCGCTCGCGTCTGGATCAGCAGATCAGCTCCATCGACTTCAATCTCGGCGAGCTGTCGCGCACGGTGACGCGGCTGAAAGAGCAGCTGCGCAGCCTCGAGATCGAGACCGAGGCGCAGATCCTGCACCGCCACGATCCCGAGAGCGCACACCGCAGCGATTTCGATCCGCTCGAGCTCGACCGATACTCCTCGATCCAGCAGTTCTCGCGGGCGCTCGCCGAGACCGCCAACGACGTGGCGAGCCTGCAGCAGCTGCTGGAGAACCTGACCAAGGACGCGCATACGCTCCTGCAGCAGCAGGCGCGCACGATGACGGAGCTGCAGAACGGCCTGATGCGCACGCGCATGGTGCCGTTCCAGCAGCATGTGCAGCGGCTCTCGCGCATCGTGCGCCAGGCCGCATCCGACACCGGCAAGCGCGCCGAGCTGCTCGTCGAGGGCGCTACCGGGGAGCTCGACCGGCAGGTACTGGAGCGCATGCTGCCGCCGTTCGAGCACATGCTGCGCAACGCGGTGGTTCACGGCATCGAGTCCCCCGAGGAGCGTGTCGCGCGCGGCAAGCCGCCCGTGGGCCGCATCGAGCTGCAGTTGCGCCGCGAGGGCGCGCAGGTGGTGGTGCGTCTCACCGACGACGGCGCCGGGATGAATCTCGAGGCGATTCGCGCCAAAGGCCGGGCGCTCGGCCTGATTCCGCCGGGGCCGGTGAGCGACGAGGAAGCCATGCAACTGGTCCTCGAGCCGGGCTTCTCCACCGCCGGCAGCGTCACGCAGCAGGCCGGACGCGGTGTCGGTATGGACGTGGTCGCCACCGAGGTCAAGCGCCTGGGCGGCGCGCTGCACATGCAGACGCGCCCCGGCGAGGGCACCGAGTTCACCATTCGGCTGCCGTTCACCCTGGCGATCAGCCACGCGCTGATCGCGCGGGCGGGCGAGGAACTCTACGCTCTGCCGCTGCCGACCGTCGAGGGCGTGCTGCGGCTGCCGCTCGAGCAGGTCACCCAGTATCTCGGTGCCGATTCGGCGCCGTTCGAGTATGACGCGCAGCGTTACCGCTTTCAGCACCTGGCGGTGTTCATCGGCCTGCCGCCCTCGCCCCTGCCGACGCAGGACACGACGGTGCCGGTGGTCCTGGTGCGCGCCGGGGAGCACTCCACGGCGCTGGTGGTCGATGAGCTGCTCGGCAACCGCGAGATCGTGGTCAAGTCGGTTGGGCCGCAGATCGCAGGGATTCGCGGCATCTCCGGTGCGACCATTCTCGGCGACGGGCGCATCGTGATCATTCTCGACATCGGCGCCCTGGTGCGCGCCGAATGGCGTGGGCGCGGCCTGGCGCCGGCCGAGCGCGACCAGACCGACCGGCGCATCTTCGCGCTCGTGGTCGATGACTCGATCACGGTGCGGCGCGTCACCCAGCGGCTGCTCGAGCGCAACGGCATGCGCGTGCTCACGGCCCGTGATGGCATGGACGCGGTGGCGATGCTGCAGGATCACGTGCCCGACATCATCCTGCTCGATATCGAAATGCCGCGCATGGATGGCTATGAAGTCGCCGCGCACGTGCGCAACGATCCGCGCCTGCGCGACGTGCCCATCATCATGATCACCTCCCGGGTGGGCGAGAAGCACCGTGCCCGGGCGATCGAATTCGGCGTCGATGACTACCTGGGCAAGCCTTACCAGGAGACCGAGCTCCTCGAGGCGATCGCGCCGCTCGTCGAGCGCACCCGCGCCGCCCGCGGCGGCGCAGACCGCGAGCCCGGTCCGGCCGCGGCGCAGGGCGAGTAAGGGAGGCGGTGTGGCCGAACGGATCCAGGAAATCTACAGTCTGCTCATTCCGCTTGCCGAGGGCCGGCTGATCGTGCCGCGCGCCTGTGTCGCGGAGGTCGCCGGCCTGCCGGTGCCCTCGGAAATGACCGGGGCGCCGCCGTGGTACATCGGCACGGTGCCCTGGAACGGCCGACCGGTGCCGCTGGTGTCGTTCGAGGGCGTGTGCGGCAAGAGCATTCCGCCGAGCTCGGGCCGCTCACGCATGGTGGTGTTCGTGGGCCTCGGCACGCGCCTCGCCCACTTCGCCATCGTCTCGCAGGGCTTCCCGCAGCTGGTGCGGGTGAGTTCGGATGTGATCCGGCCGGGCTCGACGAGCTTTCCGGAGCGCTCCCCGGTGCTCTGTCAGCTGCGCATGGCGAACGAGAATCCGCTGGTGCCCGACCTGGAGCGGCTCGAGCAGCTGATTGCAGAGGAGACGCGGGTCGCGGCCTAGCCGCGCGGCGCTCAGGCGAGCGCCGCGAGCACGCTCGCGTGCAACCGTCCGTTGCTCGCCAGCACCGAGGTGGTCGCGAGCGTCACCTCCCCGCCGGACAGGTCGGTGAAGCGGCCACCGGCCTCGCGCACGATCACCGTCAGTGCCGCGATGTCCAGGATGTTCACATCGGACTCGATGACCACGTCCAGGGCGCCGCGTGCGAGCAGATGGTAGTGCAGGAAGTCGCCGTAGCCGCGGATGCGGCTGACCTGCCCGATCAAGCCGCCGAGCTTGGCCCATTGCCCCGAGGCGGCCAGCGTCTTCAGATTACCGGTCGAGATGATGCTTGCCGGCAGCGCCCCGGTGGCGCTGACCCGCACCGGGCGCTCGTTCAGATAGGCCCCCGCGCCCACCTCCGCCCAGGCCAGCTCGCCGTAGACCGGTGCGCTCGAGACCCCGAGCACGAACCGGCCCGCGCGCAGCAGCGCGATCTGTGTCGAGAAGAAGGGGCATTCGCGCACGAACGACTTGGTACCGTCGATCGGGTCGACCAGCCAGACATTCTCCGCGCCCGCATCGTGCCGCCCGGTCTCCTCGCCGTAGAAGCCGTAGCCGGGGAAGCGCTCGGCGAGCACGGCGCGGATGGTCTGCTCGGCGCGCAGGTCCGCTTCGGTCACGGGCGTCTGGTCCGCCTTGGTGTGGACCTCGGGATTACGCCCGTAGTAGCCGCGAATGATCGCGGCTGCGGCGCTGGCCGCTTCCAGGGCGGCTTTGAGTTCGGGTGAAGGCATGCGGTTCGAGGCGATGGGAGGCGGTCAAATTGCCGTCCGCGCGAGCCGCTGTCAATCGCGCCCTCTGGCACAATGTGGAGCGAGGTACTCCATGGGCAACCGACTCAGCAAGATTTATACGCGCACCGGTGATGACGGCACCACCGGTCTGGGCGACGGCACGCGGGTGAACAAGGACAGCGCGCGGGTCGAGGCCTTCGGCACCGTCGACGAGCTCAACAGTGCGCTCGGCGTGCTGCTTGCGCTGCCGGCGCTGGCCGCGCCCGTCGCCGGGTGCCTGACCGAGGTGCAGCACCAGCTGTTCGACCTCGGCGGGGAGCTGTGCATACCGGGCCACACCGTGATCGGGCCCGAACAGGTGGCCTGGCTCGAGCGTACGCTCGATGGGTTCAACGCCGATCTGCCGCCGTTGAAGGAATTCATCCTGCCCGGCGGGGGGAGTGCGGCGGCCGCCTGCCATGTGGCGCGCACGGTCGCCCGGCGAGCCGAGCGGCGGGTCTGGACGCTGGCCCGGCTCGAGACGGTCAATCCGCACGCCCTGAGCTACCTGAACCGCCTGTCCGACCTGCTGTTCGTGCTGGCCCGGGTCTTGGCCCGCCACGAGCGCGGCAGCGAGGTGCTCTGGCGGCACGATCGGGCCTGACCCGCTATCGCCGCGTCCCAGGGCTGCAACTTTCGGCGCTCGGCCGTGTTCTGTGCACATTCCGACACGGAGACGCTCATGACTCGTACGACCCGACTCGCTCTTGCCGGTCTGTCCCTTGGCGCAGCCGCTGCCCTCACGGTGTTCGGGACTGCGCTGCCCGCGGTGGCGCACGCCGGCGGCGGTACGGCCGCCTCACAGACCTACCCGTGGAGCTCCGACAGTATGGTCGTCGATGTGCCCGCCGACGTCGAGTACCGCCCGGGGCCCACCTGGCACCTGACGATCACGGCCCCCGAGCGCACCTTGCGCCAGCTCGTGGTCGAGAACGGGCGCATCCGCGCCAAGCCGCACACGTGTTTTTCGCTGATCCCCTTCTGCATCAGCTTCGGAACGGACGTCGAAGACACCGTGCACGTCGAGGTCAGCGGTCCGGCGCTGCGCGCGATCAGCATCGACGGGGCAGCCCGGATCCGGCTGCACCAGGTGCACCAGGACCGGCTCGCGCTGAAGATCGATGGCAGCGGCAAGGTGCGCGGCAGCGGGACTGTCCAGGATCTTTCGGTCTTAATCGACGGCGCCGGCGACGTCCATCTGGGGCGCCTGATTGAGCAGCAGGCGCGTATCGGGATCAACGGCAGCGGCAAGGTCTCCATCGCGCCGACCGACCGCGTGACGGTGCGCATCAACGGCGCGGGCAAAGTGTGGCTGCACTCCAATCCGGCGCACGTCTCGACGCACATCGATGGCGCCGGGGAAGTGCGCCGCGTCGCGGCCGGGCACTGATCCGCTCGGTCCGGTCCGCGAAGCGGTTTGGGCGGCCGGGCCGGCGCGGTACGCGCGGCCCGGCTCTTTTTCCGGGGGACCTACGCTTCGAGCTGGCGCTCGAGCTGGGTGCGGGAGAACAGCCCGCGCACGCTGGCCGCTCCCGACTCGCTGCGCTCGAGCACCACGATATGCGTCGTGGCGCGCCGACTGCGGAACTGCTCGGCGATGTCCTGGACGCTCGCGGCGCGCACCATTTCCCACTCCAGCGTCGGCACGCGGTCCCAGGGGGTCATGACGTGGCCCACCTGGATCTCGTCGTGGCGCGTAAATCCCGCCTCGTGCAGGAACTGCATGGGCCGCTCGCCCTGGATATCGTAGGAGGTGATCAGTCCGATCACGCTCTCGCCCCGGATCACCAGCAGGGCCCGCACCCCCGCCACCATCATGTCGCGCAGCGCCTCGTCGATGGGCCGCTCGGCCGTGACCCATACCGGGGCCTGTGCGCAGAAGTCGGTCATGACCCGCGTGGCCGGGTCGGCCGGCGCGACGCGCGAGCGGTGTACCGGGGCTGGGCGGCGCGGCGTCTGGCGGGCGAGGGCCGGGCCGGCTGGCGGCGGATCATCGGTCCGTGCCGGAACGAGATGCCCGCTGGCGTCGAAATCTCTGTCAAACATGGTTCTCTCCCTAAACGGCCCCACGGCGGCCGAAGATTGCGAGCTGAAGCGCTGTCCTGCGCACCGCCGAGCGCCGGCGGCCCGTTCAGTCTGCAGCGACGCCGGACCGCACGCGTCTCCCAGGCGAGAGACGGCGCATGAGGCGACACAGCCGTTTGACCGCCGGGGCCGGTGGAGTTCCCGGTCGTGGTGTTTGCAGTGCCCCAAAAAGCCAGGGCCGCGTGATGGCTCACGCGGCCCTGGCTCCCCCCTCGACCTGTGCCCGGCTGGTCAGCCGTCGCAATGTTCTTCGTGATCTGGTACGAGTCCGGCCCGCGCGGGCGAGAGACTGCAGTAGGCATCGAGATGTTGCTCGGATGGTATCGCCCTCAGCCTCCTCGTCAAGTTGTTTCGCACCGTCGTTGCGCAAACGCAACGCTCAGTCGTGCCCGGACTGCCGGGCGCTCAGCGCGGTCCGCCAGCGCCCCCAGTCGAAGGCCGGTCCCGGATCGGTCTTGCGTCCCGGTGCGATGTCGCTGTGCCCGACGATACGCTCGGCGTCGAGCGTGGGGTAGGCGGCCAGCAGCACTGCCGTGAGCGCGGTAAGACTTTCGTATTGTGCATCGGCGTAGGGGACTGTGTCGGTGCCCTCGAGCTCGATGCCGATGGAGAAATCGTTGCAGGCTGTGCGGCCGCGATACTCCGAGCGGCCGGCGTGCCAGGCGCGCTGTCCGAAGCTGACGTATTGCGTCAGAGTGCCGTCGCGCCGCACGAGAACGTGTGCCGAGACCCGTAGTCCCGCCACGTCACGCAGACTCCCCGGCGCATCCGCCGGCACGTTGCCGGTGAACAGGCGGTCGATCCACGGTCCGCCGAACTGGCCCGGCGGCAGGCTGATGCCGTGGATCACGAGGAGCTCGGGCCGCGCGCCGTCGGGGCGTGCATCGCAATGCGGCGAGAGGACCTGACGCACACCGCTCAGCAGGCCGGTGGCGACATCGATCTGGACGGAGCGGGTGGGCGTGCTCACGGTTGGCTGGGCTGTGCGGCGGAGCGCATGCCGCCTTCGCGGCCGATCATGCCACAATCGCTCCATGAAAACCGACAACGCCACCTACGTCGAGCGCGACCTCGCGCATGTCTGGCATCCGTGCACGCAGATGAAGGATCACGAACATGTGCCGCTCATCCCGGTGCGCCGCGGCGAGGGGGCGTGGCTCGAGGACTTCGAGGGCAAGCGCTACCTGGATGCCATCAGCTCTTGGTGGGTCAACCTGTTCGGCCACGCCAATCCGCGCATCAACGCCGCGGTCCGCGAGCAGCTCGAGCGGCTCGAGCAGGTGATTCTCGCCGGCTTCACGCACGAGCCGGTGATCCGCCTCTCCGAGGCGCTCACCGCTGTGGCCCCTGCCGGCCTGACGCGCTGCTTCTACGCCGACAACGGCTCCTCGGCCGTCGAAGTGGCGGTGAAGATGAGCTTTCACTACTGGCGCAACGTCGGGCGCGGCGCCAAGCGCCGGTTCATCACGCTGGCCAACAGTTACCACGGGGAGACGCTTGGCGCGCTCGCGGTGGGCAATGTCGAGCTGTACAAGGAAATCTATCAGCCGCTGCTGATGGACGTCATCACCGTGCCCTCGCCGGACTGCTACGAGCGCGAGCCCGGGGAGAGCTGGGCCGAGCACTCGCGGCGCAAATTCGCGCACATGGAGGCGACGCTGGCGCGGCATGCGCACGAGACCGCTGCGGTGATCCTCGAGCCACTGGTGCAGTGCGCCGGAGGCATGCGCATGTACGACCCGGTGTACCTGCAGTTGCTGCGCGAGGCGTGTGACCGGCACCAGGTGCACCTGATCGCCGATGAGGTCGCGGTTGGTTTCGGACGCACCGGTACGATGTTTGCCTGCGAGCAGGCCGGGATCCGCCCTGACCTGATGTGCCTCTCGAAGGGGCTGACCGCAGGCTATCTGCCGCTCTCAGCGGTGCTCGCCACCGAGCCGATCTATGCCGCGTTCTACGACGAGTACGTCAAACTCAACGCCTTTCTGCACTCGCACAGCTTCACCGGCAATCCGCTCGCCTGCAGCGCGGCGCTGGCTTGCCTCGACATCTTCCGCACCGACCGGGTGCTCGAGCGCAACCGCGCCCTGAGCGCGCATCTGGGCGAGCGGGCCCGCACGCTTGCCGACCATCCGCACGTCGCAGAGGTGCGCCAGCACGGCATGATCGTCGCGGCCGAGCTGGTGCAAGACAAGGCCGCGCGCCGACCGTACCCGTGGCAGCAGCGGCGCGGCCTGACGATTTATCGCCATGCGCTCTCGCGCGGGGTGCTGCTGCGCCCGGTGGGCAGCGCCGTGTACTTCATGCCGCCCTACGTGGTCACCCCGGAGGAGATCGACCTGATGGTCGAGGTCGCTCGCGAGGGCATCGAGCTCGCGACGTGCGCCTGACCCGCATTCACGTGCCCGGCCCGCTCGAGACGGGTGGCGCCTGCGCCGTTCGCGGCGAGGCGGCCCATCATCTCGTGCGGGTGCTGCGGCTCGGCGTCGGCGCGCGGGTCGATGTCTTCGATGGACAGGGCGCCGAGTACGCCGGGCGCATCGAGTCGGTGCGCAAAGGCGAAGTGACGCTCGCACTCGGGGAGCGGCGTGACGGCGGCACCGAATCCCCGCTGCGCCTGACGCTGGCGCAGGGCGTCTCGCGCGGCGAGCGGATGGACTGGGTGGTGCAGAAGGCAGTCGAGCTTGGCGTCGCGCACATCGTGCCGGTGTTGACCGAGCGCAGCGTGGTGCGCTTGGATGCCGGGCAGGCACACCACAAACAGTGCCACTGGCAGCGTATCGCGGTGTCCGCCTGCGAGCAGAGCGGGCGCAGCCGGGTGCCCCAAGTTGCGCAGCCCGTGTCGCTCGCGACCCTGCTCGCTGCGCTGCCGGTGGGGGATCTGCGCGTGTTGCCGAGTCCCGAGGGGTCCGTGGGCCTGGCGGCGCTGCCGGCCGCGTCCGCCGGGGTGCTGGTGCTGATCGGTCCGGAGGGCGGACTGGCCGAGGCCGAGCGGCGCGCGGCGCTTGCGCACGGCTTTCAGCCCGTGCGGTTCGGGCCGCGCGTGCTGCGCACCGAGACCGCCGCGGTGGTCGCGCTGACTCTGCTGCAGGAGCGCTTCGGCGATCTGTGAGGCGTCCGGCTCAGGGCTGCAGCCGGCGCACGCTCCAGGGCTCGCCGTGGAACGTCTCGCCCGAGGGGCTCAAGCGCCGCGTCCACAGCAGCCGATCGTGCAGCCGTGCCGCGCCTTCCACCCACAGCTCGATCGCCTCGGCCCACAGGCGGTAGCCGCCCCAGTGCGGCGGCCGGGGGATCGTTCCGGTAAACAGCCCCTCGGCCTCGGGTGACCCGGGCAGCGGGGCCCCGAAACGGACCGCCGCTGCGGCCAGCGAGCGCTCGAGCGCCGCGCGCGAGTCGGTGACCTGGCTCTGTGCGCTCGCCCACGCGCCGATGCGACTCGGCCACGGCCGCGAGGCGAAGTAGGCGTCGCTCTCGTGCGACGGCGCCTTCACGACCGGTCCCTCGATCCGAGCCTGGCGGTGCAGCGCGTCCCAGTGGAACACCGCCGCCGCCCGTCCACGGGCTTGGAGCTCACGGCCCTTGCGGGATTGGTAGTTGGTGTAGAAGGTCAGGTACCCCGGCTCGCTCGTGACGTCCTTGCAGAGCACCACGCGCGCCGAGGGACGACCGTCGGCATCGCAGGTCGCCAGGACCATGGCGTTCGGATTGGGCTGGACCCGCAGGGTGCCGGCCTCGGCGATCCAGCGCGCGAGCAGCGCGAGCGGATCGGCCGGCGGGTTGGGGCCGGACAGTTCATGGGGCGTCGACATATCGCCATGGTACGGGATCCGTGCACCGTCCGGCAGATTGGAAATTCGACTTGCGGCGCCGGCGCCGGCCCGATACAAGGAATAGGCGGCTCGACTGATGAGCGCTTTGGACGGATTTGCATGACCCGGGATGATGTGACACTCGATGACCTGCGCCGCCGGCTCACCGAGCTCGACCGCCAGTTCATCCAGCTGGCCGCCGAGCGCAAGGCTCTGAGCGCCGAGGTGGCGCGAGTCAAGCGCGCCACCGGGCATCCCACGCGCGACTACGGTCGCGAGCGCGACGTGATCATGGGGGCCCGTACGGCGGCGGCCGAGCTCGGCGTCTCGCCGGTGCTGGCCGAGGAGCTGCTGCGGTTGCTGATCCGCTCCTCGCTCACCACCCAGGAGCAGGCGAGTGTCGCGGCGCACGGATCGGGTTCGGGCCGGCGTGCGTTGGTCATCGGCGGCGGCGGCAAGATGGGCCGCTGGTTCGTGCAGTTTCTGTCTTCCCAGGGCTTCGCCGTCGAGGTCGCCGACCCGCGGGGCGGCACGGACGGTGTGCCGAGCGTGCCCGACTGGCACGGCTCCGATCTCGCGCACGACTTCATCGTGCTCGCCACGCCGCTCGGGGCCACCGATGGCATCCTGCGCGATCTGGCGCTGCGGCGGCCGCGCGGCGTCATCTTCGATGTCGGCTCGCTGAAATCGCCGCTGCGCGCCGGACTGCTGGCGCTGAAGTCGCACGGCTGCCGTGTCACCTCGGTGCACCCGATGTTCGGGCCGGACACCGAGCTGCTTTCCGGGCGGCACGTCATTTTCGTCGACCTCGGGCATGCCGAGGCGCTCGCGGCAGCCCGCGAGCTGTTCGCCCCGACGATGGTCGAGCAGGTGGTGATGAGTCTCGACGACCACGACCGGCTGATCGCCTACGTGCTGGGACTGTCGCATGCGCTGAACATCGCGTTTTTTACCGCGCTGGCCGAGAGCGGCGAGGCGGCGCCGAAGCTCGCCCACATGTCGAGCACCACGTTCGATGCGCAGCTCGACGTGGCGGCCTGCGTGGCGCAGGAGAGCCCGGATCTGTACTACGAGATACAAAGCCTGAACGATTACGGCGCCGAATCGCTCGAGGCGCTGGTCAAGTCGGTCGAGCGCATCCGCACCGCGGTGCTCTCGCGCGACCACGAGACGTTCGTGGCGTTGATGCGCCAGGGCCGCGATTACCTCGAAGACCGCCGCACTGCCGCGCAGCGACGGGCCTAGGGATGCGCAGCTCATGAGTGCGCGCGCGGCGGACAGCGGGGTGGCGGGCGACGTCATCGACGCCGACGGCTTTCGGGTGAACGTCGGGATCGTGCTGCTGCGCCGCGATGGCGATGTGTTTCTCGGTCGGCGTGCGGGCGGCAAGGGCTGGCAGTTCCCGCAGGGCGGCATGCGCGCCGGGGAGACCCTCGAGCAGGCGCTGTACCGCGAGTTGCACGAGGAGATCGGTCTGGCGCCCGGGGACGTGGAGCTGTTGGGGCGCACCAACCGTTGGCTGCGCTACCGGCTGCCGCCGCGCTACATCCGCCGCAACCGCCAGCCGCTGTGCATCGGGCAGAAGCAGCGCTGGTTCCTGCTCAGGCTGTGCCACGAGGTGACGTCATTCGATTTCGAGAGCACCGGGGAGCCGGAATTCGACGAGTGGCGCTGGGCGGAGTACTGGGAGCCGGCGCGCGAGGTGATCTATTTCAAGCGCCGGGTCTACCAGCGCGCCCTCACCGAGCTGGCGCCGCTGGCCTTTCCGACCGGGCAGCCGGCGCTGCCGGACTGGTGGGACGAGCTGCGACCGGGGGGGCGGGTCCCCGG
>JAKAZL010000053.1:13477-16023 GCA_021815925.1 Pseudomonadota bacterium
CGAATATCGCGCCGCTCATCCAGTCCTACCCCTGGAGCGCGGTGTCGGTGCCCTGATGAGCGCGAGCGGCGGGGCCGGGTTTTGACCTGGGCGGGCACAGCTTCTAGACTGTTCACATGAATACCTCTGAAGTCGTTTCGGACGCCGCTCTCGTTTTCACCGACGCGGCTGCGCGCAAGGTCGGTGACCTGATCCGCGGCGAGGGCAATCCCAACCTCATGCTGCGCGTGTTCGTGCAGGGCGGCGGCTGCTCGGGCCTGCAGTACGGGTTCGAGTTCGACGAGCAGGTGCAGGACGGCGACACCTGCATCGAGAACCAGGGCGTGAAGCTGCTCGTCGACCCGATGAGCGTGCAGTACCTCACCGGCGCGGAAATCGACTACCGCGAGGGGCTCGACGGAGCGCAGTTCGTCATCCGCAACCCCAACGCCACGACTACCTGCGGCTGCGGTTCCTCGTTCACGGCCTGAGCCGCCGCGTGCGATCGGCCGCCTCCCGCGCACCTCGCACCACCCGATCCGCCCGCAACCGCCCCGATGTTCTCGCGGCGGTCGATCTGGGCTCCAACAGCTTCCACATGGTCGTGGCGAGGTATTCGCACGGTCAGCTGGTCATCATCGACCGGTTGCGAGAGATGGTCCGGCTCGCCTCGGGCGTGGAGGAGAACGGTGAGATCGATCGCGCCGTAGCCGAACGCGCCATCGCCTGCCTGCAGCGTTTCGGCCAGCGGCTGCGAGCCATGCGCGCCGGCAGCGTGCGTGCCGTCGGCACCAGCGCGCTGCGTCTGGCGCACCGCAAGCAGTCGTTTCTCGCCCGCGCCCGCGAGGCGCTCGGACATCCGATCGAGATCATCTCCGGACGAGAGGAGGCGCGACTGATCTACGCCGGGGTCGCAACCACCCTGCCGCGCGAGCCGGGGCGGCGGCTGATCGTCGACATCGGCGGCGGGAGCACCGAGCTGATCATCGGCGAGGGCTTGCGGCCGCTTGAACTGGAGAGCCTGCGGGTCGGCTGTGTGGTGGTGAGCGAGCGGTACTTCGAGGACGGGAAGATATCAGCCAAACGCATGGCGGCTGCTCGGCTCGCCGTGCGGTTGCAGCTCGCCCCGCTGCGCAATGCATTCCGGCGCCGTGGCTGGCAGCACTGCGCGGGCAGCTCCGGCACGGTGCGCGCTATCGGTGAGGCCATCCGCGAGCTCAATCCCCGCGCCACGCGCATCACGGCCGCGGGACTGAAGCATCTCGTGGACGCGGTGGTCTCGGCCGGTCATACGCGCTCGCTCGGGTTGACGGCGGTCACCGATGATCGGCGGCCGGTGTTTCCCGGCGGGGTGGCGATTCTCGCCGAGGTGTTCGCGGCCCTCGGCCTGAAGGAGATGCGCATCGCCGATGGTGCGCTGCGCGAGGGTCTGCTGTACGACATGATCGGGCGCAATACGGCCGAGGATGCGCGTGAGCGCACCGTGCACAGCATGCAGCTGCGCTATCACGTCGATCAGACACAGGCCGAGCGCGTGGCGGCGACGGCCCTGAAGTTTCTGGCGGGCGCCGCGCCCGCCTGGAAGCTGCGCGCAACGCCCGAGGCGCACCTGGTGCTGAAGTGGGCGGCCCAGCTGCACGAGATTGGCCTCGACGTCGCACACAGTGGCTACCACCGCCACGGCGCCTATCTGCTCGAGAACGCCGACATGCCGGGATTTTCCCGCGGCGAGCAGCGCCTGCTCGCCCGCGTGGTTGGCGCACACCGCCGCAAGCTGGTGCGCGAGGGGCTCGGGGAACTGATTCCGCCGTGGGACCGTACGGCGCTGCACCTGATCGTGCTGCTGCGGCTGGCGGTGCTGCTGCACCGCGGGCGCGAGCGCAGCGCGCTGCCGCCGGTCAAGCTGAGCGCGGGCGCCCGATCACTGCAGCTGACGTTCCCCTCGCGCTGGCTCGCGGCCCATCCGCTCACCGAGACCGATCTGCGTCAGGAAGTGGAATACCTGCGCGCGGTCGGGCTGCGGCTGCGCCTCGGTCGTCGCCGCCGCTGAGCGGCGCTCAGGCGCCGCCGCCGGCGCCGAACAGCGAGCCGGCCGCGTGCCGGGTGAGCAGCTCCGCCTGCGAGCTGATGCGCGCCTCCTCCGCGCCGCCGAGGCGCTCGTAGCTGCCGTCGCTCAGCAGCCGCCAGGCCTGCGTGTTGTCGCGCAGCTCGAGCAGCAGCTCCTCCAGGATGCGCTGGCGGTGTGCGTCCCGCTCGATCGGGAACGCCACCTCGACGCGATGGAAAAAATTGCGCTCCATCCAGTCGGCGCTCGAGCAGTAGATCTCGCCATCGCCGCCGTTCTCGAAATAAAACACCCGCGAGTGTTCGAGAAAGCGCCCGACGATGGAGCGGACCTCGATGTTCTCCGACACGCCGGGCACGAGCGGTCGCAGCGCGCACACGCCGCGCACGATCAGGTCGATCTTCACCCCGGCACGCGCGGCGCGATAGAGCGCCTCGATGGACTGCTGCTCCACCAGCGCGTTCATCTTGGCGATGATGCGCGCCGGGCGTCCGGCGCGCGC
>JAKAZL010000054.1 GCA_021815925.1 Pseudomonadota bacterium
CAGCCGTGCACCGCTCAGCCAGGGAAACATGACGACACAGCGAGCCGAGGCCGCCGCCGCGCCGGCCATCGACATCCGTTTCGGACAGGTCGGTCTGATCCAGGTGCTCGTCTGGACCACCGATCCGGGCGCCATCCTCGATGAGCTCACCGGCCGGGTGGCCACGGCGCCGAAGTTCTTCCAGCGCACCGCGGTGTCGCTCGATGTCGGACCGCTCGGGCGCGAGCCCTCGGTCGAGGAGATGCACGGGGTGCTCGAGGCGGTGCGGCGCGCGGGTATGTGTCCGGTGGGGCTCGCGAGCGGCTCGGCCGCGGCGCAGGCGCTGAGCAGGCCGCTCGAGCTGCCGCTGCTGCCGCCGTTTCGCGAATTCCATCCGCCGGCCGAGGCGGTGGGCCGCGCGGTGCGCCCCGTCGAGGCGGTGCCCGAGCCGCTCGAGCCCGCCGGGGTAATGGCCCAGGTGCATGCCCAACCGGTGCGCTCCGGTCAGCGGGTGTATGCGCGCGGACGCGACCTGGTGGTCACCGCCATGGTGGGCGCCGGCGCGGAGCTGATCGCCGATGGCTGCGTGCACGTGTATGGCGCGCTGCGCGGCCGGGCGGTGGCCGGGGCGCGCGGGGAGAGCGCCGCGCGGGTGTTTTGTCAGGAATTCCATGCGGAGCTGGTGTCGATCGCCGGCGTGTTCCGCGTGTTCGAGACGTTGCCGCCGGAGCTCGCGGGTAAACCCGTGCAGGCGTGGCTGGATGGCGACGCCTTGCGTTTCGAGCGTTTGGGCGCTTGAGTATGCCCGGCGCCGTGAACCCTATTCGAGGAGTGAGCTTTGACTGAAATCATCGTGGTGACCTCCGGCAAGGGCGGGGTCGGCAAGACCACCACCTCGGCCAGCATGGCCTGCGGACTCGCCCGCCGCGGCAAGCGCGTGGCGGTCATCGACTTCGACATCGGACTGCGCAATCTCGATCTCATCATGGGGTGCGAACGGCGCGTGGTGTACGATTTCGTCAACGTGATCAATGGCGACTGCGCGCTCAAGCAGGCGCTGATCAAGGACAAGCGCCTCGAGACGCTCTCGGTGCTGGCCGCCTCGCAGACGCGCGACAAGGATGCGCTGACCGAGGAGGGCGTGCGCCGCGTGCTCGATGAGCTGATCGCCGAGGAGTTCGACTACATCCTGTGCGATTCCCCCGCGGGCATCGAGAAGGGCGCGCACCTGGCGATGTTCTTCGCCGACCGTGCCGTGGTGGTGGTCAACCCCGAAGTGTCCTCGGTGCGCGACTCGGACCGGATCCTCGGGCTGCTCTCGAGCAAGACGCACCGCTCCGCGAACGGTAACGGCGGGGTCAAGGAGCACCTGCTGCTCACCCGCTACAACCCGCGGCGCGTGGCGAACGGGGAGATGATGAGCGTCCAGGACGTCAAGGAGATCCTCGGACTCGATGTCATCGGCGTCATCCCGGAGTCGCCCGACGTGCTCGCCGCCTCCAACTCCGGCGTGCCGGTGATCCTCAACGAAGACAGCGACGCCGCGGCTGCCTACGGCGATGCGGTGGCCCGCCTGCTCGGCGAGGAGCTGCCGCTCAGGTTCCTCGAAGAACCCAAGCGCGGCTTCTTCGCGCGCATGTTCGGAGGCTGACATGGGCCTGTTGGCACTGTTTCGCAGCAAGCCCAACTCGGCGAGCATCGCCAAGGAGCGCTTGCGCATCATCGTGGCGCAGGAGCGCGGCGGGCGCGGCGGCCCGGATTACCTGCCGCTGCTCAGGCGCGAGCTGCTGCAGGTGATCCACAAGTACGTCAACGTGGACCCCGAGGCGGTGCAGATCAACCTCGAGCGCGAGGCGGGACACGAAGTCCTGGAGTTCAGCGTGGCGCTGCCGGAGAAGCCGGCCGGCTGAGCAGCGCTCAACAGACCCCGCCGCCTTCCTCCGCCGGCGCGGCGTGGGCGCGGAACAGCCCGAACAGCTCCCGGCCCATGCCGAAGCCGTTGGCCGAGAGGTCGACGCCGGGCGTCTGGCGTCGGTTCCACTCCGCCTCGTTCACCTCGGCCTCGAGCACCCCGGCGTGGCTGTCGAGGCGCACCACGTCGCCGTCGCGGATGCGACCGATCGGCCCGCCGCAGGCCGCCTCGGGGGTGAGGTGGATGGCGGCCGGCACCGCGCCCGAGGCGCCCGACATGCGCCCGTCCGTGACCAGTCCCACGCGGTGGCCCCGGCTCTGCAGCGAGCTCAGCGCCGGGGTGAGGCCGTGCAGCTCCGGCATGCCGTTCGCCCGCGGTCCCTGGAAGCGCACAACCACCACCACGTCGCGGGACAGCTCGCCCTGGCGGAACGCATGGAGCACCGCCTCCTGGCTGTCGAACACCCGGGCGGGCGCCTGCACCGAGCGGTGCTCGGGCTTGACCGCCGACACCTTGATGACCGCGCGCCCGAGGTTGCCCCGCAGCAGCTTCAGTCCGCCGTCGGCGCTGAACGGGTCGTTCACGCGCCGCAGCACTTCGCGATCGCCGCTGTTTGACGGAGAGTCACGCCAGGCGAGGCCCTCGGGCGAGAGCCACGGCTCCTCGGTGTATCGCTCGAGTCCCGCGCCGGCTACGGTCAGCACATCGCCGTGCATCAGGCCCGCCCCGAGCAGCTCGCGGATCAGGAAGCCCATGCCGCCGGCGGCGTGAAAGTGGTTCACGTCGGCGCTGCCGTTGGGATAGATCCGCGCCAGCAGCGGCACCACCGCCGACAGTGCGCTGAAGTCGTCCCAGTCGATGAGCATGCCGGCGGCGCGGGCGATAGCGACAATGTGCAGCGTATGGTTGGTCGAGCCGCCGGTGGCGAGCAGGCCGACCACGGCGTTGACGATGCTGCGCTCGTCGAGCACGTGTGCGAGCGGGAGGTACTCCTCCCCGAGTGCGGTGATGCACGCGGCGCGGCGCGTCGCGGCGGCCGTCAGCGCATCGCGCAGCGGGGTGTTGGGCGGGATGAAGGCACTGCCCGGCAGATGCAGCCCCATCACCTCCATCAGCATCTGGTTGCTGTTGGCGGTGCCGTAGAACGTGCAGGTGCCGGCGCCGTGGTAGCTGTCCGCCTCCGATTGCAGCAGCGCCTCGCGTCCGACCTGACCCTCGGCGAACAGCTGGCGGATGCGCGCCTTTTCCTTGTTGGGCAGCCCTGAGGGCATGGGGCCTGCCGGCACGAACACCGCCGGCAGGTGCCCGAAGGCGAGCGCGCCGATGAGCAGACCCGGGACGATCTTGTCGCACACCCCGAGGCACAGCGCGGCATCGAACATGCCGTGCGAGAGTGCGATGCCGGTCGACATCGCGATCACGTCGCGGCTGAACAGCGACAGCTCCATGCCGGGCTGGCCCTGGGTCACCCCATCGCACATGGCGGGCACGCCGCCGGCCACCTGCGCTGTGGCGCGCGCCTCGCGGGCGGCGTGGCGGATCAGTCCCGGAAAGCGCTCGAACGGCTGGTGTGCCGAGAGCATGTCGTTGTAGGCCGTGACGATGCCGAGGTTCGGGCCGCGCAGTGCCTTGAGCACCTCTTTGTCCGCGGCGCTCGAGGCGGCGAACCCGTGGGCGAGGTTGGTGCACGACAGGTGGGTGCGCGCTGGTCCCTGGGCCTGGCCGTGCATGCGCTCGAGGTACGCGCGGCGTGTCTCGCGGCTGCGCTCGCGGATGCGTTCGGTGACCTCGCGGACGCGGGGGTTCAGGGGCGGGGGCGTCTCGCTCATGGCTCCCTCAGGTCTGGCTGGGCGGCTGGTAGCCTTCGGGCCGTGTCGAGCCGGTGCCGAAGAAGAACTTCTCCATTTCGGCCTCGAGGAACTGACGCGCCTTGGGATCGACCGGGCTCAGGCGATACTCGTTGATGAGCATCACCTGGTGCTGCACCCAGCGCGACCAGGCCTCGCGCGAGACGTGCTCGAAGACGCGCTCACCGAGCGGCCCCGGGTAAGGGGGGCGCTCGAGGCCGGGTGCCTCGCGCTTGAGCATCACACACTGCACCATTCGGGACACGGCTTTCTCCATCACAAAGTCATCCACTCACTCAAACAGTTGAGTCTGCGTCGGCGCCGACGCCAGACGCTGCAGGAACCGCTGGATCGGGGCCGGAAGGCCGAGCGCGCCGGGCGCGCTGACGTGATACCACGCGTGCTGCGCCGGATCGGGCGCACCGTCAGGGTCCGAACAATGGGCCAGAAGCGGCGTGATGACAAGATCGAAATGCGTAAAGGCGTGTTCAATGTGCGCGAGCGGCGACAGCGGAGGCGTCGCGCCGGGCAGACGGGTGAGGTAGGCCGCGGCGGCGGCGGCGCTGGCGAACTCCGGCAGGCACCACAGGCCACCCCAGATACCGCGCTCCGGGCGGCGCTCCAGCAGCACCGCGCCGTCCGCGCGCTGTGCAGCGAGCATGAATACGCTGCGCCGCGGCCGCTCGGGGCGCCGCCGGGGCACGGGCAACTCGTGCTGGCGCCCGGTGCGCCGGGCGATGCAGGAGCGCGACAGCGGACAGCGCTCGCAGGCCGGATTGCGCCGCGTGCACAGCGTCGCGCCGAGATCCATGACGGCCTGCGTGTAGAGCGCGACCTGCTCGCTCGGCGTGCATGCGTCCGACAGGTCCCACAGTCGCGCCAGCGTGTCCCGCGCGGCGGGGTCGCCCTCCACGCCGAAGTGCCGGGCCAACACCCGTCGCACGTTGCCATCGAGGATGGGGAAGCGCTCGCCGCAGGCGAGCGCGAGGATCGCCCCGGCGGTGGAGCGCCCGACGCCCGGCAGGGCTGCCACCGCGACGAAGTCCGAGGGAAAGCGACCCGCGTGCGCGTCGCGGATCTGGATCGCGGCGCGGTGCAGGTTGCGCGCGCGCGCGTAGTAACCGAGTCCCGACCACAGGTGCAGCACCTCGTCGAGCGGCGCGCCGGCGAGCGCCGCGACGTCGGGGAAGCGCTGCATGAACCGCTCGTAATACGGGATCACGGTGCTCACCTGGGTCTGCTGCAGCATGATCTCCGACACCCAGACGCGGTACGGGCTGCGCTGGCGCTGCCAGGGCAGATCGTGCCGCCCACACGTTCCGTGCCAGTCGATCAGCGCCTGCGCGAGGCGGGCGCCTGCCCGCGCAGCGCGGCCCGGTGCCGGGGAGCGGGCGGTCACTGGACGCGCAGCTCGAGGGCGCGCATCCGGGTGCCGGCGATGATCGCGCGCTCGACGGTGAGCGTGCCCTGCAGCGGCAGAGCGCGTAGCCGGGCGAGCGGCAGCTTCAGCGGCTTGGGGTGGCGACGGGTCGGGGGCAGGTAGTCGTCGAAGTCGACCTGGTCGGCGGCCAGGCCGAAGCGCCAGCGCGCATGCGCGCCAAGCGATCCCGATGCCCAGCCGGTGAGGCTCGTCGCATCGAGCCGGGCCGAGAGCGGCGCGAGCCGCACCGTGCCGCCGCCGAGGCGCCAGCGTGTCGAGAGCGACAGCGCGCCGAGGGCCGAGGGGTCCTTCGGCAGGCGCATCTTCAACCCCCACGTGCCGATCAGTGCGCGCACCGATGGCACTGTCAGCGCGACAGTGCCGGCCGCGTCCGGACCGGTGCGCCCGGCCGTGAAGCGCAGCGCGCCCGAGAGCGCCGCGCTCGCCACCGTCAGCATCCACTGCGGCGTGCGCACTCGCAGCGGTGAGGACTGCACGCGCAGCCGCCGAACGCTGAAGCGGACCGGCACACCGCCGGGCGGTACGTGCGGTGCGAGCAGCACGAAGCGCGTGCTCAGGGAAATCGGCCGGCCCGGCGCCCAGGCGCCGAGGTGCAGCTGCCACTGGCGCAGCTCGAGCGACGCACTGCCGGCGGTGTAGACGAGTGTCGCATCACGCAGCACGAGTCCGCCGATCGACGGCGTGGCGGTGGACGTTGCGGGGGCCGACGGTGTGGCGAGCAGGTTCTGCCAGTTGCCAACACCGGCGGCGCTGCGCCACAGGTGGATGTCTGCGCCGTCGAGCTCGATCGTGCCGAGCTCGATGCGCCGGTGCAGCAGCAGCGGCAGCAGCCGCACCGGCACGCGCGCCGAGCGCCACGCGAGCAGGTCCGGACCGCGCAGGCCAGTCCGGTTGCCGAGCCGGGCGGGACCGATCTCGAGCGTCAGCCACGGATACCAGCCGAGGCGCAGGTGACCCTCGATGCGCAGCGGGCGGCCCGTGTCGCGGGCGACCAGCCGCTCGATCTGACCGCGGTACGCATCGGGGTTGATCAGCTCGGTGACGAGCAACGCCGCCAGCACGAGCAGCGCCACGAGCGCGGCGAGAACGATCAGGCTCCAGCGCAGCGCTTTCATCTACAGCGTCATGGTCGGCCGTGCGCGCGAGCGACTCGTCGGATCGATCGGAACGGACGGCGGCGGCGCGGATGTGCGCGCCCAGTAGGCATCGGCTGCTGCGCTCCAGTCCGGCGCCTCGAGCGGCGGCCAGGCATCCGGCGCGAAGCTCGGCGCGGCGGTGAAACGCTCGCTCTTCACGACCAGCACGCCGGCCTGCAGGTGTTGGATCGCGAGCGCCCACGGAATCGCCGTCAGCGCGCCGGGTGCATTGCCCCCGGCGTGCACGACGATGAGGTGGGTCGGCTCCCCGGTGGCGGCGAACACGATGTCGAGGACCGCCCCGAGGGGTGCGCCGGAGTGCGAGCGCACGGGCATGCCGATCCAGCTGGTGGCGCGCCGGGCCGTGGCAGGCAGTGCCGCCGCGGGTGCCGCCGGTGCGGCCGCAGCGACGGAACCGGTGCCCGCGGCGCTCCCCGCCGCGCCGCCAGGCATGAAGTCCGCGTTCTGCTGGCTGCAGGCGCCGAGCGCCAGAGCGGCCAGCGCGCACAGAGCCGGCGCCAACATCCTCAACATCCGATCCATCCGTCTCACCATCTGACCAACGGCGGCAGACTCATGAGGTAGGCCTCCGGGTCCGCGTCGGTCTGAAAACCGAACCGTGTGCCCCGATCATAGACCAGGTTGAACTCCACGTATCGCCCCCGCTTGTAGAGGAGTTTCTCGCGGGCCGCCTCGTCGTACGGCGTGTCGCGGCGGCGCATCACCAGGGCCGGGTAGACCGCAAGGAACGCCTCGCCCACCTGCCGGACGAACGCGAAATCCGCGTGCGGATCGGGGCCGGCGAGCTCGTCGAAGAAGATCCCGCCGACGCCGCGCGGCTCGTGCCGGTGCGGCAGGTAAAAATACCGGTCGCACCAGGCCTTGAACGTCTCATACGCGTCCGGCCGGTAGCTGTCGCAGGCTCCGCGCAGCGCCGCGTGAAATGCCGCCGTGTCTTGCTCGAACGGAAACGTCGGTGTCAGATCCGACCCGCCCCCGAACCAGCCGCGGCTGGTGTGCAGGTAGCGCAGGTTCATGTGCACCGTGGGCACGTAGGGATTGCTCATATGGGCCACAAGGGAGATGCCGCAGGCGAGAAAGCGCCCCTCGGACTCGGCCGCCCCCGGCATCTGCGCGCGGGCCGCCTCGGAGAACAGGCCCCAGACGTCGCTGACATTGACGCCGACCTTCTCGAAGACCTCCCCGCGCATCAGGCGCGACTCCCCGCCGCCCTCGAGGCGGTGTCCGGCCGGACGGCTCCAGCGGCGCGTCTCGAAGCGGGCGGTGGGCTCGAGGCGCTCGAAGGCAGAGCAGATGCGCCCCTGCAGATCGCGGAAGTAGTCCGCGGCGGCCTGCGCTAGCGGGGCGTCGATCCGGCTCACCCACCGCCCCCGGGGCGCTGCGAGCGCTCGTGCACCACGTCGATGAGTCGCGCCACCGCGTCCGGGTCGGTATGCGGCCAGATGCCGTGGCCGAGGTTGAAAATGTGCCCCGGCGCGCTGCCGGCCTCGCGCAAAACCTGCCCGGCCGCTGCCGCGAGTGCCGCGGGTGGGGCGAACAGCGCCGCCGGATCGAGATTGCCCTGTACGGCTTTGTCCGGGCCCAACATCCGCCGCGCCACCCCGAGCGGTGAGCGCCAGTCGAGACCGATCACGTCGGCCTCGATCGGCGCGAGCTGTCCGAGCAGTGCGCTCGCCTGATTGAGGTAGTAGATGAGCGGCACGCCGCAGTTGCGCAGGGCGGCAAGCGTGCGGCGTGCGGCGCGCAGCGCGAATGGCTCGAACTGTGCCGGGGCGAGCAGCCCGCCCCAGGACTCGAACAGCATCAGCGCCTGCGCGCCGGCGGCTGCCTGGGCGGCAAGGTACGCGCCCATGGCATCGGCCAGCCGGTCGAGCAGCCGGCCGGCGGCCTCGGGCTCGGCGTAGAGGAAGGCGCGCGCGGCCTCGAACTCTTTCGACGGCCGGCCACCGACGAGATAGCAGAAGAGCGTGAACGGCGCCCCGGCGAAGCCGATGAGCGGCACGTGGCGCGGCGCGGCCGCGCGGATCAACCGGATGCTCTCGAGCACGAACGGCACGTCGCGCTCGGGCGCGAGCGCTCGCAGCGCCTCGATGGCCGCCGCGGATCGGATCGGCTCGCGCACCACCGGTCCGGGCTCGAAGGTCAGGTCGATGCCCATGCCCTGCAGCGGTGTCATGATGTCGCTGAACAGGATGGCCGCATCCAGCGGAAAACGCCGCAACGGCTGCAGCGTCACCTCCGCGGCGAGCTCGGGAGTGCGGGTGAGCGTCTCGAACGATACACGCTCGCGCACCGCGCGGTACTCGGGCAGGTAGCGGCCCGCCTGGCGCATGATCCAGATGGGCGTGTAGGGCACCGCCTCGCGGCGGCACGCAGCGAGGAACACCGGTGTGTCGGGGCTCATGCGCCGAGCCCGCGCGCCACCTCGGGCGCGAAGTAGGTGATGATCAGGTCGGCTCCGGCGCGCCGGATGCCGGTGAGGGTCTCGAGCACGGCGGCACGCTCGTCGATCCAGCCGCGCTCGGCGGCCGCCTTGATGAGGCTGTACTCCCCGCTCACCTGATAGGCGACAACGGGCACCCGTACCGCATCGCGCACCTGGCGGATGATGTCGAGGTAGGGGCCGGCCGGCTTGACCATCACAAGATCCGCGCCTTCCTCAACGTCGAGCAGCACCTCGCGCAGCGCCTCGCGGCCGTTGGCCGGGTCCATCTGGTAGCTGCGTCGGTCTCCGAAGGCGGGGGCGGACTCGGCCGCCTCGCGAAACGGTCCGTAGAACGCAGAGGCGTATTTCGCCGCGTACGAGACGATCGGCGTCATGGCGAAGCCCTCTCGGTCGAGCAGGGCCCGCATGGCCTTCACCCGGCCGTCCATCATGTCACTCGGTGCGACCGCATCGGCACCGGCGCGGGCGTAGTTGAGCGCGACCTGGGCGAGGGTCTGCACCGAGGAGTCGTTGTCGATGACCCCGCCGGAGAGCACGTGGCCGCAGTGGCCGTGGTCGGTCGCCCCGCACAGGCACACGTCGGCCCACACCAACAGCTGCGGACAGGCCGACTTGATCGCGCCGATCGCCTCGGCGGCGAGGCCCTTTGGATCGAGCGCCGCGCTGGCGCGTGCGTCCTTGTGCTCCGGTGCGGCGAAGATCAGGACGGCGAGCACGCCGCTCTGAGCGGCCGCGCGCGCTTCTTTCACCGCCTCGTCCACCGAGAGCTGCGCGATGCCCGGCATGCTCGAGACCGGGTGGCGCACGCCGCGGCCCGGCACGATGAACAGCGGGTAGATGAGCTGCTCGGGCGCGAGTCGCGTCTCACGCACCATGCGCCGCCAGGCGTCGGATTGGCGGGTGCGGCGCGCTCTCACGGAGGGGAAGGTCATGACGGCAGACTCTTTCCGGCGCATGGCGCCGCTTCAGGTTCGGGGTTCGGATGGCGCGCCGCGCACGGCCCGCCGCGCGCGAGCGCGTGGCAGGCGAGCGCGAGGCCGCGCAGAGTAGGGTCCGCGGCGACGATCGGCCGCACCGCGTGGGATTCGAGCTCGTGAGCGGTCGTGGGCCCGATTGCGAGCGCGGGCGTCGCCGCGAGCAGTCGCTCGAAGTCCGGCTGACCGAGCGCGCGTTCCAACTCGATCACCGCCGAGGGGCTCGCGAAGGTCACCGCGCCGAGCGCGCGCCGCGCGATCCAACTGCGGCAAGCCGGGACGTCGAGGGCGGAGGGGACGGTCCGGTAGGCCACGACGCGCACCACCTCGGCGCCAAGCCGCGCGAGGCCGTCGGCCAAGGCGGGCAGCGCGCGCGAGCTCGAGGGGTGCAGGACGCGATGGCCGCGCACGCCAGCGTCGGCCAGCGGGCCGAGCAGGCCTTCGGCACCGGTGCCGGGCCCGATCACATCGACCCGCCAGCCGCGCGCGCGCAGGGCCTCGGCCGTCGCCGGGCCCACCGCCGCGATGCGCGCGCGCGCCGGCCGGGCCAGCGTATCGGGCAGCGTCTCGACGGCGTGCGCACTGGTGAAGACGATCCACTCGAAGCTATCGATCGCGCGCTGCGCCTCGCTCCAGTCGGCCGGCTCGACAGCGACCACAGGCCAGTGCAGCACGGGCAGGCCGAGCTGCTCGAGCTCGCCGCTGAGGCCGCTGCCCGGGGACTCGGCGCGCGTCACGACCACGGGTCGGGCCTCGTCGCTCACGCGCCGGGTACCGGTTGCATCGCGCGCTGCTCGGCGATCAGTCGGTCGGCGCCTTGCGCGAGCAGCTCCGTGGCGAGCCGCTCGCCGAGCGCGCGCGCCGCAGCCGTGTCGCTGGAACAGCGGCCGGCCGCAGCCAGGCTGTGCGTCCCGTCGAGCGCGCACACGACGGCACGCAGATCGATGCCGTCGGGGCCGAGGAGCGCGAGCGCGCCGAGCGGGACCTGACAGCCGCCCTCGATGCGCCGCAGCAGCGCGCGCTCGGCGGTCGTCGCGAGGCGCGTGGGCTCGTGGTCGAGCTGGCGCAGCCAGGGGAGCGTCTGCTCGTCGGTCCGGCGTGCACAGATGCCGATCGCGCCCTGGGAGACGGCGGGTGGGAAGTCCGCCGGAGCCAGTCGCTCATTGATGCGTTCCTCGAGCCCGAGGCGCTTCAGGCCCGCGGCGGCGAGCACGATGGCATCGTACTCACCGCGCTCGAGCCGCTCGATGCGGGTGGGGACGTTGCCGCGCAGCTCGAGCAGCGCCAGGTCGGGACGTGCGCGGGCGAGGAAGGCTCGCCGGCGCAGGCTGCTGGTGCCGACGCGCGCGCCGCGCGGCAGTGTCGCGAGCGGTCCGCCGCTGCGGCTGATGAGCGCGTCCTGGGGGTCTTCGCGCTCGAGCACTGCGGCGAGCGCGAGTCCCGGTTCGAGCTCGGTGGGCAGGTCCTTCAGGCTGTGCACCGCGAGGTCGATGCGCGCATCGAGCAGCGCGCGGTCGAGCTCCTTGGTGAAAAACGCCCGGCCGCGTACCGCCCACAGCGGCACCTGGGTCTGCAGGTCCCCGCTGGTGACCATGGGCACCAGCTCCACCGGCGGGGCTCCGGGCAGCGCCCGGATGAGTCCCTCGACGTGCCGCGCCTGCCACAGCGCGAGCGCCGAGGCACGGGTGCCGATGCGCAGCGCGTTCCTCGTCATGATTCGGCCTCGATCAGGAAACGATAGCCCACGCCCCACACGGTGAGGAAGTGGCGCGGGTTGGCCGGGTCGCGCTCGAAGCGCCGCCGCAGCCGCAGGATGAAATTGTCCACGGTGCGCGTGGAGGGAAACACGTCGTAGCCCCAGACGCGCTCGAGCAGGTCCTCGCGCGAGACGATCTCTCCGGGGTGCTCGGCGAGCACCTTCAGGATCATCGCCTCCTTCTCGGTGAGTTCCTGGGTGAGGCCGTTCCAGGCGCGCGCCCGGAAGGCGCGGAAGTCCACCTCGTTCTCCCCGAAGTGCAGCACGGCGGTCTCGGCCGCGGCGCTGTGGTACCAGTCCCAGCGACGCAGGATGGCCCGCACGCGCAGCAGCAGCTCCTTCAGGTGAAAGGGCTTGGGCAGGTAGTCATCGCCGCCCGCCTCGAGGCCCCGCACCCGGTCGGCCGGATCCCCGCGCGCGGTCAGAAACAACACCGGGGTGTTGTCGCCGCGCTCGCGCAGGGTGCGGCACACGGTGAACCCGTCGAGCTCGGGCAACATCACATCGAGCAGCACCAGGCCGTAGGCGGCGCCGGCGAGCGCCTCGAGCGCCGCGCGCCCGTCGCCCACCCGCTCGACCGTGTAGCCTTCGGCACGCAGGTTCTCGGTCACGCCGGCGGCGAGGTGCGGATCGTCCTCGACCACCAGGATGCGCCGCTGCGGCTCGCCCGCGGCGCTCATGCCGGCTCCGCCGGCGCGGCCGGAAAGCTCAGCACGAAGTGAGCACCCTGGCCCGCACCACCGCTCGCGGCGCTCACCCGGCCGCCCATCAGCTGCATCAGGCGGCGCACGATGTACAGGCCGAGCCCGGTGCCGTGGTAGCTGCCCCCGCCGGGCTGCAGGCGCGTGAACTTCTCGAACAGGCGTGTCCCATCGGCCGGCCGGAAGCCGACGCCGGTGTCGTGAACCGTGAGCTCCACCGTTCCCTCGGCGCGCCGCGCGCTGAATTCGATGCGACCGCCGCCGACCGGGGCGACCGCCGCGAGGGCATTGTCGAGCAGGTTGCGCAGGATCACGTCGAGGGCGAGCGGATCGGCGAGCACCACCAGCGACGGGTCGATGTCGACCGTGATCGCGATGCGCGCCTGTGCGGCGTGCTCCTCGGCCGAAGCGCTGGCGCGGCGTACCGCGCTGGCCAGGTCGACCGGCTCGTGACGCAGCTCGACACGGCCGCGGTCGAGGCGGGCGCTCTCGAGGATCCGGCTGACCATTCCCTCCATGCGCGCGAGGTCGGCGAGCATCCGCTCGGTGAGCACGCGCGTCTGCTCGGCGGAGGCCGGGCGTAGCGCGAGGGTCTCGAGCGAGAGCTGCAGGCTCGCGAGCGGGGTCTTGAACTGGTGCGAGACCATCGCGAGGAAGTTGTCCTGCTCGATCATCACCAGCGCCTCGGCTCGCAGCGCGCGCGCGATCACCACGATGCAGGCGAGCAGCGCCAGCAGGAAGAACGCTCCTTCCCATGCGTACTGCACGATGCGCAGGTGCTCCTCGCGCAGCAGTCTCTGCTCGGCCGCGGGGCTCGGGCGCGCCCCGTCCGGGGTGAGCTCCACCGCCGGCAACAGCGCTTGCACGCGCGCCACCGGCACGCCGGCCGAGAGCAGCGCGCGCGCCGCGGCGGCCTGGTGCCGGTAGGCGCGCTGCAGCTCGGCGACCTTCTCCACCGCGTAGCGGTGTTGGTCGTAGATCCACCAGCCGACCTGCACGGTGCACACCAGCACGAGCACCATGACGGTGAGCTGCAGGATGCGCGGAGCCTTGGCCGGGCGTGGTGTCATGCGGCGGCCGCGAGCGCGCGCTCGAGGCCCTGGGCGAGCGTCTGCAGGTCGACGTCGCGGTGGGCGAGCGACAGGAAGCAGGCCTCGTAGGCCGAGGGCGGAAAGTAGATTCCCTGCGCGAGCAGCGCATGGAACAACCGACCGTAGCGTGCGCTCGCCGCTGCCGCGAGCGGCGCGGCCGTGCGCGGTGCGCCATCCTCGTGCAGCGACAGCCAAAACAGCGATCCGACGCGCACCAGGTGCACCGGGAAGGGCGCGCGCGCCAGCACCGGGCGCAGTGCTTCCTCAGCCTCGGCGCCGAGCGTCTCGAGGCGCTGCCAGCCGTTGCCGCGCGTGAGCGCATCGAGCGTGGCAATGCCGCTCGCCATGGCTACCGGATTGCCCGAGAGCGTGCCGGCCTGGTAGGTGTCCCCGTCGGGCGCGAGTCGGGCCATGAGTTCCCGCGGGCCGGCAAAGGCGCCCACCGGCAGCCCACCGCCGATCACCTTGCCGAAGGTGGCGAGATCGGGTCGGATGCCGAGCCGCTCGGCCGCCCCGCCACGGGCGAGGCGGAACCCGGAGATCACCTCGTCGAAGATCAATAGCGCGCCATGGGCGCGCGTCAGCATGCGCAGGCGCGTCAGGAACTCGTGCCGCTGCGGCAGCAGCCCGTGGTTGGCGGGCACCGGCTCGATGATGACCGCGGCGATCTGTGCGCCCTCGGCCGCGAACAGCTGCTCGAGGGCAGCCTCGTCATCGAGCGGCACGACCCGCGTGCAGCCGGTGAAGGGCTCCGGCACCCCGGCGGAGGACGGACGACCGAAGGTGGCCAGTCCCGAGCCGGCGGCCACCAGCAGGTGATCGGCATGACCGTGGTAGCAACCGGAGAACTTCACGATCAGGTCGCGCCCGCTCGCCGCGCGCGCCAGGCGGATGGCGCTCATCACCGCCTCGGTGCCTGAGGAGACGAAGCGCACCTGCTCGATCCCGGGGTAGGCCGCCACCACGCGCTCGGCCAGCTCGACCTCCCCGGCACAGGGAGCGCCGAACGTCGTGCCGTGCGCCGCCGCCGCGCTGATCGCTGCGATGACCTCGGGGTGGGCGTGGCCGAGGATCAGCGGTCCCCAGGAGCCGACGAAGTCCAGATAGCGGCGCCCGTCGGCATCGACGAGGAACTGGCCCTCGCCGCGGGCGATGAACAGCGGCGTGCCGCCGACGGCCCGGAAGGCTCGCACGGGCGAGTTGACACCGCCGGGGATGACCGCGCGGGCGCGCGCGTAAAGCGCTTCGGAATGGGGGTGGCTCATGGGCTATAGGGTAGGGAGTTTTTCAGCCGGTGGGGTGTCCTTCACGCCGCGCCGGCCGAGATGCGCTTCGCGAAAGAATGTGTCAAGAACCTCCGGGGTGGTGTGCGCGGCGGCCGCGCGCAGGCCCGAGATGGGCAGGTGCACGAGGCTGTGCGCGAGACGCTCGGTGAGGCGCCGTACCGCATCACGCTCCGCCGGCTCGAGAGTGTGCAGCTGCGTGCCCAGGGCGCGCTCGGCTTCCTCGGCCGCGATGCGCTCGAAGGTCTCACGCAGCTCGGCGAGGCGCGGTCCGATGGCACGGCTCGCCATCTCGGCGCGCAGCCGCGTCAGCCGTTCGTCGATGGCCGCGCGCACCGGCGCGAGGCGCAGCAGCTCGCCCAGGCGCTGCTCCTCGACTGCCTGGACCAACTCGTCCATGCCCACCCGCTCGATGCGCGTGCGTCGTGCGGCGTCGGGGTCGAGGTTCGGCGGAACGCCGAAGTCGATCGCGAGCGGCCGATGTCCGCCGAGCGCCGAGAGCCGCTCGAGCGTCGCTTCGCCGAGCACCGGTGTGCCGCCGCCGGCGGCGAGCACCAGGCCCGCGACCCGGTCGGGCTGCTCGCGGAACTGCTCGAGCGCGACGGCGCGGCCGCCAACCTCGGCGGCGAAGGCCTCCGCGGGCGCGGCGCTCCGGTTGACGATCAGCATCGGCACCCCGGCGCGGGCGAGCGCGAGCCCGCAGCGGCGGGTCATGGGCGAGACCCCGACCAGTGCGACCGGCGTGCGCGCCGCGCCGAGGTGGCGCAGCAGGCGCTCGACCGCGAGGTCGGCCAGCGAGCGGGCCGGCACGTCCGAGCGCAGCCGCTGCACGCGGTTGGCCATGCCGAGCGCCTCGCCGAGCAGGCGGTTCAGCACCGGGCCGCAGGTGCCGGCCTCGCGGGCGCCTTCCCAGGCGAGGCGTAGCTGGGAGGCGATCTCGCGCTCCCCGGCCTGCGCGGAATCCAGACCGCAGGCTACGAGCAGCACGTGCTCGATGGCCGATTCCCCCGCCCAGGCGCGCAGCAGCCGCGGGGCGTGTCCGGCCTGCGGGGCGTGGCCGGTGAGCTGCTCGAGCACCTCGGCGCGCAGGTCACCGGCCGGCAGCCCGTCGCCGGTGGCGTAGAGCAGTTCCACGCGGTTGCAGGTGCCCAGGTAGAGCAGCTCGGCCACGCCGAGCGCTGCGCGCAGCGCCGGCAGGCGCTCGGCCAAGTGCGCCCGATCGATCGACAGGCGGGCGACTTCCTCCACGCCCGCGTGCCGGTAGGAGAGTCCGACGACGCCGATCTGTTCCATGGGATCAAGGACACCACGATTGGTCGCGCGAGGTGTCACAGAACGGTCACCGC
>JAKAZL010000140.1 GCA_021815925.1 Pseudomonadota bacterium
GAGTCGAAACGCCGGTAGATCTCGTGCGTCACGCCGATCGTGCCCGCATTGGCGAGGCCGCAGAAGTCCAGCCCCGGGCAGGCGATGATGTCCGTGGTCAGACCAATGTTGGGCGTGGCGAGCTCCGCGCCATCGAGAAGCTTCCACAGCGCATACAGGTCGCGTTCGGCCACATCGGCGAGCACCAGGTTCTGCTCGTAGGTCGAGCGCAGCTCGCCAAAGCTGTACGTATCGCAGGCCTCGGCCAGCACCTCGAACTGCTCGGCGGTGCAATCGCCGGGGGCCCGCTGCGGTGCCTTCAGCGAGACGAAAACCGCCCGGTAACCGGGCATCCGGTGCCCGCGCACGTTGCGCTTCAGCCAGGCGGCGAAGCCGGCATCACGTCCGGCCAGCGGCGCGAGATCGGCCCTGGCTTGGCTCTCGGGGCGGTAGGGGGGGGCAGCGAAGTGCCCGCGCATCAGGGCGATGTCCTCGGGGAGCAGCCGCAGCTGTTCAGCTTCGGCGCCGGCGAGGATACGCCCATATTCCTCCTCGATCGCAGCGCGGAAGCGCTCGATGCCCCACTCACGCAGCACGATCTTGATGCGCGCCTTGTGGATGTTGTCCCGCCGCCCGAACCGGTTGAAGGTGCGCAGGATGGCGGTCGCGTACATCAGCAGATCGGCCTCGGGCACGAACTCGTTCATCAGCTCGCCGAGCATCGGCTGGCGGCCGAGCCCGCCGCCGACGAAAATCCGGTAGCCGATCTGGCTGCCGCGGCGCAGCACGTGTACCGCCGCATCGTTAGTCCGGGTTGCGGCCCGGTCCACCGACGCACCGGTGAACCCGAACTTGAACTTGCGCGGCAGCCAGTAGAATTCCGGGTGCAACGCCACGAACTGGCGCAGCAGCTCGCAGTAGGGGCGCGGATCGACGCTCTCATCCTCGGCGACCCCCGCGAGGTAGTCGCAGGTGATGTTGCGGGTGTCGTTGCCGCAGGCCTGGATGCTGTGCAGCTGCACCTCGGCGAGCTCGCCGAGCAGGTCTGGAATCTGCTCGAGCCGCGGCCAGTTCAGCTGCACGTTCTGACGCGTGGTGAAGTGCCCGTATCCCCGGTCGTACTGGCGTGTGACCCGCGCCAGGCGGCGCAGCTGCTCCGAGCCGAGCAGTCCGTATGGCACCGAGATGCGTAGCATCGGCGCGTGGCGCTGCTGGTACAGCCCGTTGCGCAGGCGCAGCTGGCGGAAGTCCTCTTCGGAGAGCTCCCCGGCGAGGAAGCGCCGCGTCTGGTCACGGAACTGCTCGGTGCGCTGGCGCAGCAGTTCCCGGTCGGTCTCGTCGTAGCGGTACATGCCGCCGGACTATAGGCGGCCCGGGGGTGAGCCACGAAATACCGTATGGTTTGGCGTTCGGGACGCGCGGTTATGAGCCCGGGGGCCGCCAGTGCGATAATGGGGGCCGTTACCGGGCCGCCCGAAGAGAGACACGATGGGACTGTATTTCGAGGAGTTCACCGTGGGCCAGCGGTTCGAGCACCGCGTACGCCGCACGGTCACCGAGACCGACAACCTGCTGTTCAGCGCATTGACCATGAATCCGGCAGCGATTCACCTCGATGCCGAGTACTGCCGCGAAACGCCCTTCGGTGAGCGCATCGTCAACAGCGTGTTCACGCTGGGGCTGCTGGTCGGACTGTCGGTGTACGACACCACCTACGGCACCACGATCGGCAATCTCGGCTGGGAAGAGGTGAAGTTTCCCTTGCCGGTGCGGGTCGGGGACACCCTGAGGGCGGTCACTACGGTGCATTCGGTCCGCGAGAGCCGCTCGCGGCCGGATTCAGGTATCGTGATGTTCGATCACCGTGCCTACAACCAGCGCGACGAGGAGGTTGCCTCGTGCCGCCGTGCCGCATTGATGCTGAAGAGGCCCGCATGAGCGGCGCACCGCTGCGCTCGCTGCTGTTCGTGCCCGGCGACAGCGAGCGCAAGCTCGCCAAGGCTCTCGAGTGCGGCGCCGATGCGCTGATTCTCGACCTGGAGGACTCGGTGGCGCCCGAGCGGCTGCCCGTGGCGCGCGCCCAGGTGCTCGAGTTCCTGCAGGCGCACGCGGCCGGCGCGCGCGCGCAGCTTTGGGTGCGCGTCAATTCACTGTCGAGCGGCCGGCTGTACGAGGACGCCACCGCCGTCATCGCCGGACGGCCCGCAGGCCTGGTGCTGCCCAAGGTGGACGGGTACCCGGATATCGAGCGCATCGCCTTGACGCTCGAGGCGATCGAAGCCGGCCACGGCATTGCGGTCGGCACGACCTCGCTGCTGGTGATCGGGACCGAGACCCCGGCCGGACTGCTGGCACTGCCATCCTATCCGCAGGCGGCCGCCGTGCACCGCGCTTCCGCGCGGCGACTCGCCGGACTCACGTGGGGCATGGAGGATCTCTCCGCGGCACTCGGCGCGCGGGTCAAGAGCGACCCGGGCGGCGCGCTGCGTCCGGCATTCGAGCATGCCCGCACCACCTGCCTGCTCACCGCCGCGGCGCTCGGCATCCAGCCCATCGACGGGGTATTTGTGGACGTGCGCGATGCCCAGGGATTGCGCCGCGACGCCGAGCGCTCGCGCGAGGATGGATTTGCCGGCAAGCTTGCGATCCATCCCGATCAGGTGAACATCATCAACGAAGTGTTTACCCCGAGCGAGCGGGAACTCGATTGGGCTCGCCGCGTGATCGGCGCCTTCGAGGCCGCCGGCGGTGCCGGGGTGGCGGTACTCGATGGGCAGATGATCGATCGACCGCATTGGCTGCTGGCGCGACGTTTGCTCGCCGCAGTGCGGTCGCCGGAGAGCGCGTCATGAAATTGAGAATCAAGGGCAATGTGGTGCGATTGCGCCTGACGCAGGGCGAGGTTCGTGCGCTCGGCGAATCGGGACAGGTCGAGGAGCGCACGGCGTTTCCGGGCGGGACGGTACTGCTCTACCGGGTGAGAGTGGACAATAAAATACAAGAAATATCAATAATTTACGACGGAAATCTCATAGAAGCTCGAGTGCCTGCGCACCTGGCGGCACAGTGGTGCACGACCGAGCAGGTCACCCTGAGCGCCACGGTGGCGCTCGCGGCGGGCGCGTTGGAGGTGGTGCTGGAGAAAGATTTCGCCTGCCTCACGCCGCGTGCGGGCGAGGA
>JAKAZL010000055.1 GCA_021815925.1 Pseudomonadota bacterium
TCCAAGGCGTCATGAGGATCCTGCGGATGACGGATACGGACCTGCGCGGCAAGCGGGTCCTGATCCGCGAGGATCTGAATTGCCCGATCAAGGACGGGGTGGTGACCAGCGATGCGCGCATCCGCGCCGCGCTGCCGACCATCCGCTACGCGCTGGACCAGCACGCCCAGGTATTCATCGTCTCGCACCTCGGCCGGCCGAAGGAGGGGGAGTACGACGAGGGGTTGTCGCTGAAGCCGGTTGCGGCCCGGCTCGCCGAGCTGCTCGGCACGCCGGTGCCGCTGAAGCGCGACTGGCTCGACGGCCTGGAGTGTGCGCCGGGCAGCGCGTTGCTGTGCGAGAACGCGCGCTTCAACAAGGGTGAGAAGAAAGACGACGAGACGCTCGCGCGGCGCATGGCGGCGCTGTGCGACGTGTTCGTGATGGACGCTTTCGGTACCGCGCACCGCGCCGAGGCGAGCACGCATGGCGTCGTCCGGTTCGCCAAGGTCGCCTGCGCCGGGCCGCTGCTGGTCGGTGAGCTCGAGGCGCTGGAGCGGGCGCTCGAGAATCCCGCGCGGCCGATGGTGGCCATCGTCGCCGGCTCGAAGGTCTCGACGAAGCTGACCGTGCTCGAGGCGCTGCTCGAGAAGGTCGACAAGCTCATCGTGGGCGGCGGCATCGCCAACACCTTCCTCGCCGCCACCGGCGTACAGGTCGGCAAGTCGCTTTACGAGGCCGAGCTGATCGATGTGGCGCGCCGCCTGATGGAGCGGGCGCGCGAGCGCGGCGCGGAGATCCCGCTGCCCACCGACGTGGTGGTCGCCAAGGAGATCGCCGCGACGGCGCATGCCGACGTGCGCTCGATCCACGAGGTGCGCGCCGAGGAGATGATCCTGGACATCGGTCCGGACAGCGCCGACCGGCTGAGCGCGCTGCTGCAGACCGCCGGCACGATCCTGTGGAACGGTCCGGTCGGGGTGTTCGAGTTCGAGCAGTTCGGCGAGGGGACCCGCGCGATCGCACAGGCGATCGCCCGCAGCAAGGCATTCTCGCTCGCCGGCGGCGGGGACACGCTCGCGGCCATCGAGAAGTACCGGATCGAGGACGGGATCTCCTACATCTCGACCGGTGGCGGGGCATTCCTCGAGTTCGTTGAAGGGAAGAAGCTGCCAGCGGTGGCGGCTCTGGAGGAGCGCGCGGGCGGCTGACACTATGCTCAGAAGAACCAAAATTGTGGCGACCGTGGGTCCGGCCACCGACGATGTGCAGATTCTCATCGACATGATGCGGGCCGGCCTGGACGTGGCGCGGTTGAACGCCTCGCACGGCACCATCGAGGATCGCCGGCGGCGCCTCGCGCTGGTGCGCGAGGCGGCACAGCGCGCCAACCGGTGCGTCGGCGTGCTGCTCGACCTGGCCGGTCCGAAGATCCGCATCGAGGGCTTCCGCGACGGCAAGGTCATGCTCGCGGAGGGTCAGCCGTTCATCCTCGACACCGCGCTCGATCCCAAGGCCGGCACGGTCAAGTCCGTCGGCGTCGCCTACAAGAACCTGCCGAATGACGTGCGCGGCGGCGATTCTCTGCTGCTTGCCGACGGGCAGATCGTGCTCGGCGTCGAACGGGTGGAGGGAACGCGGATCTACACGCAGGTGCGCGTCGGCGGCGAGCTGTCCGATCGCAAGGGGCTCAATCGGCAGGGCGGCGGCATCTCCGCGCCGGCGCTGTCCGACAAGGACAAGGAGGATATCCGCTTCGCCGTGGAGGAGAGCGTTGATTACATCGCGGTGTCCTTCGCGCGGGACGCGGGCGACATCGAGCAGGCGCGCACGCTGGCGCGGCGGGCCGGCCGCGACACGCGCATCGTCGCCAAGGTCGAGCGCCAGGAGGCCATCAGCAATCTCGATGCCATCATCGAGGCGTCCGACGTCGTGATGGTCGCGCGCGGCGATCTGGGCGTAGAGATGGGCTATGCGGAACTCACCGGCCTGCAGAAGACCATCATCCACCGGACCCGGGCGAAGAACCGCGTGGTCATCACCGCGACGCAGATGATGGAGTCGATGATCCAGAGCCCGATGCCCACGCGCGCCGAGGTCAGCGACGTGGCCAATGCCGTGATGGATGGGACCGATGCCGTGATGCTCTCGGCGGAGACGGCCGCGGGGCGCTACCCGGTGCGGGCCGTGGAGGCCATGGCGCAGGTCATCGAGGGCGCGGAGAAATACCAGTTGAGCCTCGGTTACGAGCGACACCGCACCGAGGGGCTGTTCAGCGACAGCGAGGAAGCGATTGCGATGGCCGTGATGTACGCGGCCAACCACATGAAGGTGCGCGCCATCGTCGCGCTCACCGAGTCGGGATCGACGCCGCTGTGGATGTCGCGCATCCGCTCGGACATTCCGATCTACGCCTTCACCCGCCACGAAGGGACCCGGCGGCGGGTCACGCTGTTTCGCGGCGTGTATCCGGTGGTCTTTGACGTGACCCGCGCCAAGTCGACCGGCGAGCTGTACGACACGCTGTTCACCCGTCTGCTCGAGCTGAAACTCGTCGAGCGCAAGGATCTGGTGATCCTCACCAAGGGCGAGCAGTCGGGCGTTCAGGGCGGCACGAACTCCCTGCAGATCCTCGAGGTAGCCTGAGCGGCGAGGCGCGGCCCATGGCAACGCTACCGGATGCACCGCCCGAGCTTCCCGCCGCGGCGTGGCGGCGCCCGGTGGTGGGGCTGGTCCTGACCGGCGGCGGGGCGCGCTCGGCCTATCAGATCGGAGTGCTGCGCGCACTGGCGCAGATGTTGCCCGGCGCGCGCAACCCGTTCCCGGTCATCGTTGGGACGTCCGCGGGCGCGGTGGCGGCCAGCGTCCTCGCCGCCGAGGCGCACGCCTGGCGGCACGCGGTGGCGGGATTGGAGCGGGTGTGGGGGAACTTCCGCACCGAGCAGGTGTTCTACGTCGATGCGCCGCACATGGTGCGCTCCGGCCTGCACTGGACGCTGGCGCTGCTCTCAAGCGGCCTGGTGCTCGCACCGCCGAAGGCAATCCTCGACACCGCCCCGCTGCGCGCCCTGCTCGGCCGGGAAGTCGACTGCGGCGGTATCCGCCGCAGCATCGAGCGCGGCCATCTGCGCGCCTGCGCGCTGTGCACCACCGGCTACAGCAGCGGCCAGTCGGTCGCCTATTTCGATGGCCGGCCGCAGCTCGCCGAATGGTCGCGGGTTCAGCACATCGGGCGGCGCACCGAGTTGACGCTCGATCACATCATGGCGAGCGTGGCCATTCCGCTGCTGTTCTCGCCCATCAAGCTCGGCGCGGAGTACTTCGGCGATGGCTCGATGCGGCAGCTCAATCCGCTGAGCCCGGCCATCCATCTGGGCGCGGACCGGCTGCTGATCATCGGGGTCAGTTCCGATCAGGGCTCCGGTGTCGACGGCGGCGCCGTGCCGACCATGCCCACCGCAGGCGATGTGTTCGGCTTCATGCTCGACACGCTGTTCACCGACCGGATCTACGGCGATCTGGAGCACATCGAGCGTCTGAACGAGCTGGTGCGCGCCGCGCCGCACACCCGCGCCGTGCGCCGCATCGAGACGTTCATGATCACCCCGAGCGTCGATCCGAACGAGATTGCGACGCAGCACGTTGCGGCCATGCCGCGCGGACTGCGCGCGCTGCTGCGCGTGCTCGGCGGTCGCCCGGAGGTGTCAGGCCATCAGCTGACCAGCTATCTCACCTTCGAGGCGCCGTATACCCAGGCCCTCATCGAGCTCGGCTACCGCGACGCCATGTCGGTGCGCTCGGCGCTGCTGCCGTTCGTGCGTGGCGAGGCGGGCGGCCCGACCGCCGTCGCGCCGCCCGCCTGACTCGAGGCGCCGACCTCAGCCGGGTCCGTGGTCCGGCTCGGCCGCGCGAGTCAGTAGCGCGGTGTGGCGCGCGGTAAGGTAGGGGTGCTCCGGCGCAAAGCGTTCCGCCAAGCGCTCGACGATGTACACCGAGCGGTGCTGGCCGCCGGTGCAGCCGACGGCCACGGTCAGGTAGCCGCGGTTGCTGGCCTGGTATTCCGGGATGCGCGCACGCACGAACGCGACGATGTCGTCGAGCAGTCGTGCCACGTCCGAGTGCTCCTCGAGGAAGCGGCGCACCGCCGCATCACGTCCGCTGAGCTCGCGCAGGGTCGGTTCCCAGTAGGGATTCGGCAGCGAGCGCGCATCGAACACGAAGTCCGCATCGCCCGGTATGCCCTGCTTGAAGCCGAAGGACTCGAACGTGATCGACAGTCGCGCGGCGCGCGGCTCGCCGAAGCGCTCGGCGATCACGTCGCGCAGGGCGTGCATGCCGAGGTGCGAGGTGTCGATGACCAGGTCGGCGGCATGGGCGATCGGCTCCATCAGCTGGCGCTCCAGGCTGATGGCGGTGCGCAGATCGCGGCTGCGCCGGCCCATCGGGTGGCTGCGGCGGGTCTCGGCGAAGCGCCGCAGCAGTACCTCGTCGGAGGCGGTGAGGAAGGGTACCTCGCACTCGATGCCGCTGCGGCGCAGCTCGTCGATGAGCTGCGGCACGATGGCGATTTCCGCGGCGCTGTTGCGGGCGTCGAGACCTACGGCTGCGCGGCCGTAGGTCTGCTCCGGACTGCGCACCGCATGTGCGATGAATGGCTTGAGCAGGGCGGCCGGGATGTTGTCGATGCAGTAATAGTCCAGGTCCTCGAGCATGCGCAGCGCCACGCTTTTGCCCGAGCCCGACAGCCCGCTCAAGACGATGATGCGCACCGGTCCGCCGCGCCGCTCAGGCCCGCAGCATGCGGCCCTCCACGGCGTGATGATCGGTGAGCTTCTCCTTGTGCTTCTTGACGCACCGGTCGAGCTTGTCGGTGAGCCGGTCGATCGCCGCGTACATGTTCTCTTCGGTCGAATCGGCGTGTATGGAGCTGCCGCTGACGTGCAGCGTGGCCTCGGCCTTCTGGCGCAGCTTCTCCACGCTGAGCACGCAGTGCACGTCGATGACCTGCTCAAAGTGCCGCTCGATCCGCTCGAGTTTCTTCTCTACGTAGCTACGGAGCGCGGCGGTGATCTCGACGTGGTGACCGGTGACATTGAGCTGCATAGTCATCTCCTAGTTCGCATGAGGTCCGGATATCGGTCCTCGCAACATCAGGGTGCCGCTGATCCGGAGCGCTTGCGCTCACCGGAGGAGGGAATGTTCATCGCCTCGCGATACTTGGCCACGGTGCGGCGCGCGACCGGGATGCCCTCCGCGGAGAGCAGTTCGGCGATGCGCCCGTCGCTGAGCGGGACGAGTGGATCCTCCTCCTTGACCAGCTTGCGGATCTTGGCGCGGATCGCGGTCGAGGAAGTGCCCGAGCCGTCCGCGCCTTCTATCTGACTGGAAAAGAAGAACCGAAGTTCGAACACGCCGCGCGGCGTGTGCATGTATTTGCCGGAAGTCACCCGCGAGATCGTCGACTCGTGCATGCCGACCGCCTCGGCGATATCCTTGAGGATCATTGGGCGCATGTGCTCCTCGCCGTGCTCGAGGAAGGACACCTGCCGCTCGACGATCGAGCGGGCGACCTTGATCAGGGTCTCGTGGCGGATCTCCAGGCTCTTCAGCAGCCAGCGGGCTTCCTGCAGCTGCGCGCGCAGGCTGGCATGGCTGGCGTTGCGGCCGAGCAGGTTCGCGTAGCTCTGGTTCAGGCGCACCCTGGGCAGCGTGACCGAGTTGATCTCGACCACCCAGCCGCGGTCGGTACGCCGCACGAACACGTCCGGCACGACGTACTGCGGTGCGCTCGTACTCACCGTGGCGCCCGGCCGCGGATGGCAGGAGCGCACCAGCGCGAGCGCCTCGGCGAGGTCCTCCTCGCTGGTGCGCAGATCCCGCCGCAATGCGGCGAGTTCACGCCCGGCGAGTTGCTCGAGGTGGTGGCGGGCGATCTCGATCGCCGTGCTCATGCCCGGCGTGGCCGGATCGAGTTGACGCAGCTGCAGCTCGATGCACTCGCCGATGCTGCGCGCCCCGATCCCGGGCGGATCGAGCGCCTGCACGCGCGCGAGCACCGCTTCGACCTGCGCGGCCGCGCACTGCACGTCGGGCTTGAGCGTCTCGGCGATCTCATCCAGGGTTTCGGTGAGATAGCCGTCGTCGCTGACCGCATCGACGATCGCCCGCGCGATCGCCAGCTCCCGCGGGGCGAGCTTGGCGAGCTCGAGCTGCCAGAGCAGGTACTCCTGCAGAGACTGCCCGGAGTCGTCGGCAAACTCCTGCTGCCGATCCTCGTCCTCGCCGTTCCAGGAGGATTCCCCGGAGCCGGCACTGGGTCCGCCCCAGTCCTCCTCGAGCACCTCGATGCTCTCGTCCTGCGCCTCGGCAGCGTTCTGGGCCGGCTCGAGGGTCTCGCTCGGCTCGGGCGACTCGCCCGACTCGGGCGCATCCGTCGCCTCGCTCTCGCCCTCGTCCACCGGCTCGAGCATGACATTGGTCTCGAGCAGCTCGCGGATGTGCGCCTGCAGCTCCAGGGCGGGCAGCTGCAGAAGCCGGATTGCCTGCTGCAGCTGCGGGGTCATGGTCAGTTGCTGACCCAGCTTGAGCTGCAGTGAGGGCTTCAGCATGGCGGCATGGCGGGCGGTCGCGGCTGTCCTGGTGCGATGGGTCGAGTGTCTCGACGGCTGTCCGGCCCGTGCGCCGCGGGGCGCCTCAAAGTCGGAACGACTCGCCCAAGTACACCTCACGGACCTGGGGATTGGCAAGGATTTCTTCGGCGTTTCCGGCGGCGATCACAGTTCCCTGATTGACGATATAGGCGCGTGAACAGACCCCCAGGGTCTCGCGTACATTGTGGTCGGTGATCAGCACGCCGATGCCCCGGCTGGTCAGCTCGCGGATGATGCGCTGGATGTCGAGCACCGAGAGTGGATCGACCCCGGCGAACGGCTCATCGAGCAGCATGAAGCGCGGCTCGGCGGCGAGCGCCCGCGCGATCTCCACGCGCCGCCGTTCGCCACCGGACAGCGACAGCCCGAGACTGCGTCGCACGTGCCCGATGCGCAGCTCCTCGAGCAGCTCCTCCAGGCGCTGCTCGCGCGCGGCGCGCTCCAGGTCGGCGCGCGTCTCGAGAATGGCGAGGACGTTGTCCTCCACCGACAGGCGGCGGAACACGGACGCCTCCTGCGGCAGATAGCCAAGGCCGAGCTGCGCGCGCCGATGCATGGGCAGGCGCGTGATATCGCGCTCCCCGAGATGGATGCGCCCGGCATCGCACGGCACCAGGCCGACCATCATATAGAAGGCGGTGGTCTTGCCGGCCCCGTTCGGACCGAGCAGGCCGACCACCTCGCCGCTGTCGACCTCGAGGCTCAGGCCGTGCACAACGTGGCGTGAGCGGTAGCGCTTCTCGAGCCCGGTGGCCTTGAGCGACATCAGCTCGACCGTCCGGGCGGGTGCGGCTTGGCGGCCGCCGGCGGCTGCGCGAGCGGAGTGCCGACGGCCTGCGGCGCAATGGTCACGTGGACCCGCTCACCGTCGCCGCCCGAGGTCGCCTCGATCCGGTCCTTTAGAATGTTGTAGACCAGCTGCGGGGCGCTGAAGGCGTTGTGACCGTCGCTGAGCCACGCATCGTGGTTCAGCTGCACCGTACCGGCGCGCACGTCGTAGACGATCTGGTCGGCATGCCCCTGGGCGATGCGGCCCGCGACCATGCCCTGCTGCGTGAACTGCGCCGGCTTGCCGGTCACCGTGACCTGATTGATGCGGTTGCCGGCGATCTCGACCACTGCCTGGTCAGAGCTCAGGCTCCCGTGCGGAGGGGCGTGGATGTGGACATGGCCCTGAAGCGTCCACTCGCCGCTCGGCTGGCCGAGACCGCTGGCATGCGCCTGGTCGGCCGTCACGGTGATGCGCCCCTGGGCGATCGTGATCTGCTTGAACGCGCCGGTGTGCGCCTTGTAGTCGATCTCGGAGGACGCGGCGTCGAACGTGTACGACGCCTGAGCTCCCGGCTGCGCCGCGGCGCGCGCGGCCGGGCGCGCTGGCGCAGCGGCCGGCGGCGCAGCGCGCGCGAACCCGCCGCCGGCGCACAGCGCGGCGAGGATGCAGGACAGTCTAGTGCGCAGGCGTGACGATGGCATGGACCTTGGATTCTAACTGCAGCCGATGGGCCTTCAAGTTCACGACCAGCCCGATGGCATTCAGCGTCTGACCGGCCCAGGCAAGGGACACCGGATCGGCGGTGCTCACCTGGTCGGTGTGGCTGTCGAAGGTCAGCGAATTGGTGCGGATCTGGATGGGCGAGCGCGATCCCTGCAGCGCCGCCGAGACCTGTACGTCGCCGGCGAGCTGGACCTGGTCCGTGCCGTGTGCGATGGCGCCGCGCTCTGCGGTGGCCGACCAGTGCTCGCCGCTCGGATCCTGGAAGGCGAGGCGCACTTGCGTGAGCTGCACGCGATCTTCGCGCGGCAGCTGGCGGATCGAGGCGGCATCGACGGTATACAGCGGCAGGCCGTTCGCGCCGGTTTCGATCAGCTGCGCGTCGCGCGCGGAATAGCCGTCACCGCGGTCGATCCGCTGCACGGTCGCGGCCTGCGGCGTGCGGCCCTGGCGCGCCAGCAGCAGCGAGCCGATGATCACCGCCGCGACGGTCAATACGGCGAAAATCCGGTAAATCATTCGCGCCGGACTCCCGGTCGGGCGGCGAGCAGCTGATCGCACACTTCGCGCACGGCCCCCTGGCCACCGGGCAGCGTGGTGACCCGGTGGGCCGCCTGGCGCGCCTCGAGGTGGGCGTCGGCGACCGCGTAGGCGAGCCCCACCAGGCGCATCAGCGGGATGTCGGGCGTGTCATCGCCGATGCAGGCGCAGTCGGCCGGTTCCACGCGCAGGCGAGTGCACAGGGTGCGCAGCGCCGCCGCCTTGTCCCTAACCCCCTGCAGCACGTACCGGATGCCGAGCTCACGGCAGCGCAATCGCGTCATGGTGGAACGGCGTCCGGAGATCACCGCGACCGTCACGCCCGCCGCGGCCAGTTGCTTCAGTCCGGCTCCGTCGCGCACGTGAAAGACCTTCAGCGCCTCGCCCCGCGGGCCGTAGTACAGGCGGCCGTCGGTGAGCACACCGTCCACGTCGAGCACCAGCACGCGCACGCCTGCGGCAGCGTCGTTCATGGTCGAGTCGCCGGGCCGCTCATACCACCCCGGCGCGAAACAGGTCGTGCACGTTCAGTGCGCCGACCAGCCGCCCCTCGGTGTCGGCGACCGGCAGGGCGGTGATGCGGTGCAGCTCCATCTGGTGCACGGCCTCGGCGGCGAGCTCGCGCGGACCGATGGTCCGGCACGGCGAGGTCATCACCTCGCGCATGCTCGCGCGGTGGATATCGATCTGCCGGTCGAGCGCGCGGCGCAGATCCCCGTCGGTGAACACACCGAGGATCCGGTGCCCGGCGTCCGTGATCACCGTCATCCCGAGGCCCTTGCGCGACATCTCAAGCAGCCCCGCTGCGAGTGAGGCGTCCGCGGGCACTTCGGGCAGGGCCTCGCCGGTGCGCATCAGCTCCTCGACGCGCAGCAGCAGCTGACGTCCGAGCGTCCCGCCGGGGTGCGAGCGGGCGAAGTCCTGCTTGGTGAAGCCGCGGGCCTCCAACACCGTCACGGCCAGCGCATCGCCCATCGCCAGCGCCGCAGTGGTGCTCGCAGTCGGCGCGAGGTTCAGCGGGCAGGCCTCCTCCGGGACGCTCACGTCGAGCACCACCGTCGCGGCCCGCCCGAGCGTGGAGTCGCGCCGGCCGACCATCGCGATGAGCGGCACGGCGAGCCGCGCCAAATGCGCCAGCAGCGCCAGCACCTCGGGCGTCTCGCCCGAATTGGACAGCGCCAGCACCACGTCGCCGCGCGTGATCATGCCCAGATCGCCGTGGCTGGCCTCGGCCGGGTGCAGGAAAAACGCCGGGCTACCGGTGCTGGCGAGGGTGGCGGCGATCTTGCCCGCCACGTGCCCGGACTTGCCGATGCCGGTCACGACCACCCGGCCCTGGCACTTCAGGCACAGGCGGCAGGCGGCCGCGAAGCGCTCATCGAGCCGCTCGATGAGCGCCTGCACGGCGCGCGCCTCGATCGAGAGCGCGCGGCGGGCCGCGGCGATCAGATCGGGGTCGAGGGGCTCGGGGGCGGGGCTCATCGGACCGATTGTAGCAATTCCGCCCAGCCGCCCCCCGGCCCCGCGGTGCGCCCGGATGCCGGGTTCGGGCAGCAGGGCGGGCCTGCGTCGATTAAGATGCGCGCATGAACCCAGAGGAAGTCGCGCGGCTGATCCGCGCCGGCCTGCCCGGAGCCGACGTCCGGGTGCAATCCGAAGACCAGACGCATTTCGCGGCCCGCATCGTGGCGCCGCAGTTCACCGGCCTGCGCAGCGTAGCGCGGCACCAGCTGGTCTATCGCGCGCTCGGCGAGCGGATGGGCCGCGAGATCCATGCGCTGTCCATCGAGGCGCTGACGCCCGCCGAAGCCGGAGCCTGACGTGGACAAGCTGCAGATCCAGGGCGGCGTTCCGCTCGAAGGCGAGGTGCGCATCTCCGGGGCGAAGAACGCCACGCTGCCCATCCTCGCCGGCGCGCTGCTGGCCGATGGCCCGGTGGTGGTCGGCAACGTGCCGCACCTGAAGGACGTCACCACCACGGTCGAACTGCTCGGCGGCATGGGTGCGACGGTCACGATCGACGAGCGCATGCGCATCGAGGTCGATCCGACCACGGTGCGCGACTACTCCGCGCCCTACGAGCTGGTCAAAACCATGCGCGCCTCGATCCTGGTGCTCGGTCCGCTCGTGGCCCGTTATGGGCGCGCGGACGTCTCGCTGCCCGGGGGCTGCGCCATCGGCGCCCGGCCGGTCAACATCCACGTCGCCGGCCTACAGGCTCTCGGTGCGGACATCACCATTGACGGCGGCTACATCCGCGCGCGCGCCGCGCGGCTGCGCGGCGCGCGCCTGGTGCTCGACACCGTCACGGTGACCGGGACGGAGAATCTCATGATGGCCGCGACGCTCGCCGAGGGTGAGACGGTCATCGAGAATGCTGCGCGCGAGCCGGAAGTGGTGGATCTGGCCAACTTCCTGATCAGCATGGGCGCGAAGATCCGCGGCGCCGGCACCGACACGATCGTGGTCGAGGGCGTCGAGCGCTTGAGCGGCACCCACTACGAGGTGCTGCCCGACCGCATCGAAAGCGGCACCTACCTGGTGGCCGGCGCCATCACCGGCGGACACGTGCGCATCAAGAACACCCGCCCCGACCATCTGGACGCCGTGCTGATGAAGCTGCAGGAGGCCGGCGCCAAGGTGGGCGTCGGGGAAAACTGGGTGGAAGTCGACATGCGCGGCCGGCGGCCGCGGGCCGTGGACGTGCGCACCGCTCCGTACCCGGCGTTTCCGACCGACATGCAGGCGCAGTTCGCCGCGCTCAACACCGTTGCGCAGGGTGTCGGAACCATTATCGAGACGATTTTCGAGAACCGCTTCATGCACATGCTGGAGATGCGCCGGCTCGGAGCGGAGATCCGCCTCGAGGGCAACACGGCGATCATCCACGGCGTGACGCGTCTGAAGGCCGCGCCGGTCATGGCGACGGATCTGCGTGCCTCGGCGAGCCTGGTGCTCGCCGGACTGGTGGCCGAGGGCCGCACGGAAGTCGAGCGCATCTATCACATCGACCGGGGCTACGAGGCGATCGAGGAGAAGCTCGCGCAGCTCGGCGCGCAGATCAGACGAGTTCCGAACTGACCGATCGGCGCGGGGGCGCCGGCGTACGACCCGAACGCGGGGGGACTATGCGGATAGGCATGATAGGGCTCGGGCGCATGGGCGCCTACATGGTGCGTCGGCTGATCGAGGACGGTCACGAGTGCGTGGCCTACGATCAGTCCGCATCGGCGGTGCAGGCCGCCGCGGCGGTGGGGGCGATCGGTGCGAGCTCCCCGGCGGACCTCATCGCCCAGCTCGCTGCCCCGCGGGCGGTGTGGATCATGGTCCCGGCCGCGGCGGTCGATGCGGTCATCGCGCAGCTGCGCCCGCTGCTCGAGCGCGGTGATGTGCTGGTCGACGGCGGCAATTCGCATTACTCCGATGACATCCGTCGTGCCGATGCGCTGCGCGAGGCGGGCATTCATTACCTCGACGTCGGCACCAGCGGCGGGGTGCTCGGGCTCGAGCAGGGGTACTGCCTGATGGTCGGCGGGGAGCGGGCGGTCTTCGACCGGCTCGAGCCGGTGTTTGCCACGCTCTCGCCCGGCGGACGCATTCCCGAGGTCGGCGGGCGCAAGCGCACCGCGACCGATACCGCGCCGATGGGCTATGCGCACTGCGGGCCGAGCGGCGCGGGTCACTTCGTCAAGATGGTGCACAACGGCATCGAGTACGGCGTCATGGCCGCCTATGCCGAGGGGCTGAGCGTGCTGCAGAACGCCGATGCCGGCCTGCGTGAGCGGCCGGCGGACGCCGAGACCGCGCCACTCGAGCATCCGCGCCTGTTCCAGTACCGGCTGGATATCGCGGCCATCACCGAAGTGTGGCGCCACGGCAGCATCATCTCATCCCGCCTGCTCGATCTGACCGCGCGGGCGCTGGCGAGCGATCCGGCTCTCTCGAGCTTCAGCGGACGGGTATCCGATTCCGGCGAGGGCCGCTGGACCGTGCAGGCCGCGATCGAGATGGGCGTGCCGGCGCACGTCCTGAGCGCCGCCCTCTATGCCCGGTTCGCCTCGCGTGGCCAGGGCGAGTTCGCCGACAAGGTGCTCGCGGCGATGCGGCTCGCCTTCGGCGGGCACGGCGAGCGCAAGGGGTAGACGGGCCCGGCGCCTACTGGGGCCGGGCTGTCGCGCTACGGCCGGCGACGTCGCCGATCATCGGCAGCACGCCCCGGCCGCCGACCACCTCGGGCAGGCGACCGTTCCACTTGGTGACCGCCTGCTGCTGGATCAGCTCCGGGGTCAGAGTCGCCTGCAGCAGCTTCTGCGCCTCGGCCTGCGCGGTCGCCTCGACGATCTTCTGCTGGGCGAGCACCTTCGCTTTCTGCAGGTCGTACTCGGCCTGCAGCGCGCGCTGCTGGGCGACCTGCTTCTGCTCGATGGCAGCGGCGAATTCGCGGCTGAAGTGAAAGTCGGTGATGTTCACCGCATCGACCACCACGCGAAACGGCTCGAGCGCGGCGCGGATCTGTCCCTCGATCTGGTTGCGCACCTGGTCACGCTCGACGATCAGATCCTGCGCGTTGTAGTGCGCGGTGACCGCCTTGACGGCATTGCTGATGGCCGGGCGGATCACCTTGCGCATCAGCTGGCGCTCGCTGCCGATGTGCTGATACACCCACTCGGCGTCCCCGGGCAGGATGTGCCAGTTGGTCGCCACGGTGCTCGAGACGTTCTGCAGGTCGAGGCTCGCGGCCGTCTCGGTCGACTGGGAGTTCTGCACCTGCACGTCCATGCGCGCGACGCTCTGGACGAACGGCAGCATCGGGTGTAGCCCCGGCTCGAGCACACCGGGCTGAACCGCCCCGAAGGTCATCAGCACGCCGCGCTCACCCGGACCGATCTGCACGAATGCCCCGCGGGCAAGGACCAGTACCACCAGGACGGCGAGGCCAAGGCCGATCAGGCGCCAATTCGCCGGCGGCAGGTCGGGACGGCGGGCGTTCATGAGCGCACCCGGCGGCTCATTGCAGCACCGAGAGGATTTGTTCGCGCTGCGCCCAGAGCGCGCGGATCTCCTCCAACCGCAGGACTCGTGGCAACTCCACCGTCGCCGCCGCGCCGTCCGGCAGTGCGAGGACCGCATCGCGCAGTCCGACGATCGCCGCGACGAGCGCACTGTCGGCCTCGACCAGCCGCTCGAGCGTGGCGCGCTCGTTGCGATGGCGCTGGTGGATGCGGTCCATCTCCGGCACCGCCGCGTTGCGGAGGGTCGTCTCCAGCGCCTCGATCTGCTGCGCGGCGCGCTGCAGGGCCTGGGCGGCAGCGATGGCGGCGGCATCCGGGAACGGCTGCGCGCGCGTCGGGGCGGGCAGGTGCTCGCGGCGGAAGGCTGCTTCGAGCCCCTGCACCTGCGCGCGGCTCTGGCCGAGCAGCTCGCTCAGCTTGCTGCGGATCAGCAGATCATCGGCGCGCAGCTGGTTCTCGCGGCGGTAGAAGTTGTAGCCCCAGCCGTAGAACAGGTTCGCCAGCACCTGCTTGACGGGGCCTGCCGAGTCGATGGGGTTGGCAGTGGTTTTCAGATCCATACGAGACTCTCCGCTCGGCGCCGGACGGCCCGCACCCGAGGCGGCCGTCCGGTGTGCCCGGTGCTGGTCAGGTTCCGCTCTTGCCGCCCGCGCCGCTCGGCTGCAGAGCGGCACCGACGGGATAGGTGCCGAGCGTCGCGCCGCCGATGAAGAACGGTTGCCCGACCGCGGCGTTTGGCGCCGACACCAGGCCCTTCTCCGCCATCTTCAGCGCGACGTAGTAGCGCACGGCATCGAGCTCGGAGAGCCCGAACGCGCGCAGCGAGATCAGCTCGCGCATGCGTTCGTCCTTCGGCAAGATCAGCACCTTGGCGTCATTCAGCGTGATGCCGTACACGCCGAGGAAGGTCGCGAGGTGCTCCTTGACGAGCTCGACGATGTCGTGGATGTGCTCGTTGACCTTCTCCATCGGCGTCACCTGCACGATCTGATTGATCGCCTGCTCGACCACCGGCCCGGCGTAGCTCGCCACCTCATCGGTGCCGATGAAGTGCTTGGCGAACGGCATGTGCGTGATGAGCTTCAGCGCGTCGTCCTTGGTGTCGACGTGCACGTAGTACTCGACCTGATACTGCATCTCGGCCATCTCGGCCGAGGTGGCGATCCCGGCGCTGCGCACCAGGAGCTTCGCGCGGTTGACGTACAGCACCTCGTACTGCCAGGGCGACTGACCGCCGAAGAACCCGGTCACGAAGCTGCCGAGCAGCGGCTTGTCGGGCGTCTGGATCGGGTATTGACCGGTGTCGTAGACGCCGAGCACGGCGCCGCGGGACTTCAGCACCGCGAAATGATTGGCCTCGACGGTGAGCAGGCTTCCGGAGACCAGACTCTGGTCCGGATAGTGAAACGCGAGGATGGTCGGCCCCATCACGTCCGTGCCGTCGTTGTTCAGTGTCGAGACAACCTGTCGGGTCAGAGCCATCGTCCGTCTCCTTCTCTCGCATCGGGCGCGGGGCGCGCCGCGGCGGGATTCACTCGCTGGGAGTGGTTGTTGGGTAGTGCCGGTCTGCCAGTCCGCTGGGCAAGGGGTCTCTGCACCCCGGCGGCATTGTAATCCATCCGCCCCTGCGGCGTGGCCCGCGCGCGGCCGGACCGCGACGCACGTGGCGCACTGCGGCCCGTTGGGTGACAATGGGTCATGACGCGCCTCGGGCGCGGGCCGGCCGCGTACGCGCCCGGCCGGGAATCGCCACAGACTGAGGTGAGTCGCATGAAGAAAGGATCGATGCTGCGCGGGGTGCTGTGTGCTGCCGTACTGGCCGCCGCGCCGGCTCTGGCTCATGGAGTGAGCTCCGTGACCCGGGCGACACTCGGCAACGGACTGAGGGTGGTCATCGTGCGCGACCCGCTCGCACCGGTGGTGTCGGTGCAGACGAACTACCGGGTTGGCTCCGACGAGACGCCGGCGGGCTTTCCGGGCATGGCGCACGCCACCGAGCACATGATGTTCCGTGGCAGCCCCGGACTGTCGGCCAACCAGCTCGCCGCCGTGACCGCCAACATGGGCGGCGCGTTCGATGCCGAGACGGCCAAC
>JAKAZL010000141.1 GCA_021815925.1 Pseudomonadota bacterium
ATCGAGCGCCGCTTCGGCCACGGCCGCAACGATACGCCCGTCTGCCTTAACCTGAGCGTAATCGCGCACCCGGCGCAGCAGCCGGTTGGCGATGCGCGGGGTGCCCCGGGCGCGCTGTGCAATGCGCCGCGCCCCGACCGCATCGATCGGCACGGCGAGGATGGAGGCGGAGCGGCGCACGATGTGCTCCAGATCGTCCACCGCGTAGAACTCCAACCGCTGCACGATACCGAAGCGATCTCGCAGCGGCGAGGTCAGCAGCCCGGCACGCGTGGTCGCCCCGACCAGCGTGAACGGCGGCAGATTCAGCTTGATCGAGCGGGCCGCCGGGCCCTCCCCGATCATGATGTCGAGCTGGCAGTCCTCCATGGCCGGATAGAGCACCTCCTCGACCACCGGGGAGAGCCGGTGGATCTCATCGATGAACAGCACGTCGCGCGCCTGCAGGTTGGTCAGGATGGCCGCGAGATCCCCCGGCCGCTCGAGCACCGGACCGGAGGTCTGGCGCAGGTTCACGCCGAGCTCGGCCGCGACGATGTGCGCGAGCGTGGTCTTGCCGAGTCCCGGGGGGCCGAACACCAGCACGTGATCGAGCGCCTCGCCGCGCTGGCGCGCCGCGCCGATGAAGATCTCGAGCTGTGCGCACGCCTTGGGCTGCCCGACGTACTCGGCGAGCCGGCGCGGGCGGATGGCCTTGTCGGCCACCTCGTCCTCACCGCTCGCCTGTGCACTGACGATGGGGCGTTCGAGATCCACGCGCTACTCCCGCACCGCACTCTGCAGCGCGCGGCGGATCAACTCTTCGGTCGAGCGCACCTCGGGTCCGGCGTTCTTCAACAGGCGGCTCGCCTCGGGCGGCTTGTAGCCGAGCGCGATGAGCGCATCGAACGCCTCGATTTCCGCCTCGGTGCCCACGGTGGGCGTTGGCCGCTCGAGCGTCGCGGCCTCGAGCCGGTCGCGCATCTCGACCACCAGCCGCTCGGCGGTCTTGCGCCCGATCCCGGGCACGCGGGTGAGTGCGCTCACGTCGTGACCGTGAACGCACGCGGCGAACGCCTCGACGCTCAGCCCCGAGAGCAGCGCGAGCGCGATCTTCGGCCCGACCCCCGACACCTTGATCAGATCGCGAAACAGTCGCCGTTCGGCCTCGGTGCCGAACGCATAGAGCACGTGCGCATCCTCGCGCACCACCAGATGAGTCAGCAGGCGCACCGGCTCGCCCACGGCCGGCAGGTGAAAATACGTCGACATGGGCGCTTCGAGCTCGTAGCCGAGACCGCCCGCCTCGACCGTGAGGTGCGGGGGCGCCTTGGCCACAATCTGTCCACGAATCGAGCCGATCATCAGGTCGTGCCGCTCCCGTTGGGTGCCGCGCCGTGCGCGGCGGCCAGCCGCGCCATCGGGCGCGAGTGCGCGTGGCACAGCGCCACGGCCAGCGCATCGGCTGCATCGGCGGCGAGCCGCTCCTGAAGCGACAGCAGCGCACGCACCATGTGCGCGACCTGCTGCTTCTCCGCGGCGCCCGAGCCGACCAAGGCCAGCTTGATGGCGCGCGGAGCATACTCGAATACCGTCACGCCGTGGGGCACGGCGCACAGCGCCGCGCCGCGTGCCTGGCCGAGCTTCAGCGCGCTGTCGACGTTGCGATTGACGAACACCCGCTCGACGGCCACCTCGGCCGGATCGTGCTGGGCGATCAGCTCGGTGAGCCGCTCGAAGATCAGCCGCACGCGCACCGCGAGCGCCTCGGCGCCCGGCACCGCGATGCACCCGTGCGCCACATGGCACCAGCGTCCGTCGCGCCATTCGATCAGCCCGAATCCCGTGATCCGCGAGCCCGGATCGAGCCCGAGGACGCGCAGCCCCGTGCGCTCGGCCGCCAGCACCGGCGGCGGCGCCGCCGCGGCGGCGCCGCCGCGCTGCGGATCAAACGAGCGCCAGGCGCGGGTCGGATATCGCGACATTCGAATACACCTGGTGCACGTCCTCGACCTGCGCCAGTGCCTCCAGCAGTTCCCGCCAGCGCTGCGCCGCGCCCGCCGGCAGCGCCACCGTCTGCGCCGCCCGCTCGCTCACCGCCGCGGCACGCGGCACCCAGCCGGCACGCGCGAGCGCCCGCCGGATCGCCTCGAATTCCTCCGGATCGGTGCGCACCTCGAGCTCCTCGGGTTCGACGCCGCAGACCTGCTCAGCGCCGGCGGCATAGGCGGCGGCCGTGAGCCTCGCCGGATCCGTGGCCGCAAAGCGCATCCAGCCCACCCGGTCGAACAGATAGCGCACCGCGCCCTCGGCGCCGAGAAAGCCCCCGTGCGCCCGGAACACGTCCCGCAGTTGCGCGCGCAGCCGCTCGGGATCCTCGCTGCGGCACTCGAGCAGCACCGCGGCCCCCTCCGGGCCGTAGCCCTCGAAGCACACCTGCTGCACACCGGACGGATTCAACACCATGTGAAAATATACAGTCCTGCGGCGGCACGGCACAACCCCGGCAGGCCGCCCCGGTTTCAGCCGCCGCCAGCGTGTGGCTATGATAGCCAGGAACCCGGCCCCAGGCATCGACGCCCCCGTGCAGACCACACAGCACTGCCCGCCCGCCCTGCTCGCATCGATCGACGCACTGCGCGCAGCCCTCGCCGACGGCGGCATCGAGGCCGCTGCGCTCGAGCGCAGCGCCGAGGCGGCCGCGATCGTGGGTGCGCTCACGGAGGATGCGGATCTGGCGCACGCGCTGGTGCTGAAGCCCGCGCTCGCCGCGGCCGCCTCGGCGCCGCAGGCGCTCGCGCCACTGGCCGGCCCCGGCGTGTGGAGCGCCGCCGCGGCGCTCTCGAATTTCGCCGACATCGGCCTGCCGCAGCACTGGTCTCCGCGCCAGGGGCTCGATGCCCGCCAGGCCGAGACGCTGCGCAAGATGCTGCTCGCCGTGGTGAGCGATCCGCGGTTGATCCTCGCTCGGCTCGCCGAGCAGCTCACGGCGCTGCGCCACGCGCGCGCGCTCCCCGCCGAAGCCCGCCGGCGCCTGGCGCTCGAGACCCGCGCCATCTTCGCCCCGCTCGCCAACCGGCTCGGGATCTGGCAGCTGAAGTGGGAGCTCGAGGACCTCGCCTTCCGCTACCTCGAGC
>JAKAZL010000056.1:0-3407 GCA_021815925.1 Pseudomonadota bacterium
AAGCTGCCCGGGAGCACCTGGGTGCGGCTGGTCGTGTGGACCGCGATCGGGGTGATCGTGTATGCGTTCTACGGCTATCGACACAGTAAGCTGCGCACGCGGGTCAGCGAGCCGGCTGCCTGAGCGGTCGCACATCCCGGTAGCGGGATGCGCCGGGTGCGCCGTGCGCACAGGGGCAGGTTGAATTCATGGATCGATCCGCCATCCGCATCGTGCTGGTCGAGCCCTCGCACCCCGGCAATATCGGGGCGGTGGCGCGTGCCATGAAGAACATGGGGCTCGAGCAGCTGGTGTTGGTCGCGCCGCGCCAGTTCCCGGACGCGGAAGCCACTGCCCGCGCCTCGGGGGCGGATGACGTGCTCGCGCGCGCGCAGGTGTTCGCGACGTTGCCCGAGGCGCTCGCCGACTGCGGATTCGTAGCGGCCACCACCTCGCGCGAGCGCGACCAGTACTTCCGGGTCGCCGACGTGCGCGAGGCGGCCGGGCGACTCATGAGCGAGGCCGCCCGCGGTCCGGTGGCGATGCTGTTCGGCTCCGAGCGGGCGGGTCTGACCAACGAGCAGCTCGAGGCTGCGCACCTGCTGGTGCGCATTCCGGCGAGCCCGGCCTATCCCTCGCTCAACCTGGCCATGGCCGTGCAGATCCTTGCCTATGAGCTGTTCCGCGTGGGCGGTGTGGCCGTCGAGCCCGCCCCGGCAGCGGGTCCTCTCGCCGATCCGGCCGAACTCGAGCGCCTCTACACGCACTTCGCGCAGGTGTTGGAGGAGGTCGACTTCCGCGACCGCACCCAGAGCGGTACCCACCTGATGGCGCGCATCCGCCGCTTCCTGCAGCGCGCGGAGCTTGATCACAACGAGGTCAACATCCTGCGCGGCTTCCTCACTGCGGTGCAGCGGCGCAGGCGGCGTGCCGGGGAGTCCTGAGTCCTCGCGCGGTCGCTCAGGGTCCGAGCGTCAACGCCAGCGTGAAGGCGTGCCCGTTGACCGAGTGCAGCACTAGAGTGTAGCGGCCGGGCACAAGCTGCACGTCGGACTGCGCCGGCGGCAGCGTGATGCTCGCACGCGCGCCCATTTTGGCGGTGATGCCGGCATATCCGGGTCCGAAGCGGTTGTAGACATACACATTGGCGAAGGCGCTCGCCGGCAGCCCCGCGAGTGCTGCGCCGTCCCAGTGTTCGATCGCAGCGCCCCCGGGACCTAGCAGGTCCGCGCGCACCACGTTTGCGGGCACCGCGGGCGTGCCGGCATCCAGGTAGGCCGTGAAGGTGACGCCGCCGTCCGGGCGAAGCCGACCGGCGGAGAGGCTGATGTGGTGCGTCGCGGGGCTCACCGGCCCGCCGTGAAAGGGAGTGAGCACCGAGCCGCGGTAGTAGTTATAGGTCAGCACCACAAACAGCACGGTCGCCACAGCACTCGCCAGGCTCCAGCGCCGCAGTCGTGCGGCGGGCCACGGGGCGCTGCCCAGCCACTGGAACCAGCCCACTGCGGCGAGCTGCGGGCGTCGCCTGAGCAGCCAGGCATCGATCGAGACGGCCCCGGCGCCGGCCAGCCACAGCGCGACGCCCATGCCGAAATTGGCCGAGGCCATCGTCCACTCGTCGATGCAGGTGGCGCCCTGCCAGCCGAACAGCAGCATCAGCACGACGCTCAGGCCAATCGACACCAGCGCCGAGAGCCGGGTCATGAACCCGACGAGCAGGAACAGTCCGAAGATCAGCTCCGCAGCGCTGAACAGAATCACCCCGGCGTACAGCAGCGCAAAGTGGCGCAGCATGTAATCGACGACGTGACTCATGCCGAGAATCGCCCCCGGCATGGCCGACTGGAACTTGTTTGCCATCCAGCTGTGCGCGTGGGGATCGAGCTTGGCGGGCGCATAGATGAAGCGCCGGCTGCCGCCGCCCCAGTAGATCCAGCCCTGCACGAAGCGCACCGCCAGCAGCGCGAACCCCAGCTGGCGGGCGCTCGCAGACGCCTGCGCGCTGTGCTCGCCGGCGGCCGGGGATGCGGTCACGGGGCGCTCCGCCGCCGACGTCCCGATCGGGGTGCGGTGTTCTCGGGCGCGGGCTTGAAGCCGTAGCGGGCGAAGATGCGCTGCGCCGTCGGGGAGCGCAGGAACTCGATCCAGGCGCGGGCCGCCCGCGGATGCGCCGCGCCGCGGACCATCGCGGCGCCGTAGATCGCCGTGGCGTTGTCGGCGGCGGGGATGTCGACGTGGCCGAGCGGGTGACCGATCTGCTCCTGGAAGATCGCCTCGGATTTCCAGGTCACCCCCGCGTCGGCCCGGCCCTGCATCAGCGCGAGCGGGGTCTGGCGGTGGTGAATATGGGTCAGCAGAGTCTGTCCGTTGGCGACCTTGTCGACGTACACCGCGCGTGCCAGGGCAGTCCCGCCGGCCCGAGTGAGGGCCATCTTGATCTGGCGTGCGACGCCCTCCCAGGCCGGGTTGGGCATCACCAGCCGCACGCCGGGCCGACCGAGGTCGGCCAGCCCGCGGATGTGTGCCGGATTGCCGGCCGGCACCATGATGGTCAGGGTGTTGGTGGCATAGGGCACCGCGGGCTCCACCAGCCGTCCGGCGGCGATCTGGGCGCGGACCTTCTTCAGCCCCGCCGCGTACACGTCGGGCGCGACCGTGAAGGTCAGGTTGCCCGAGGTGAAGGTATTGCCGAGCGTCATGGCCCGGATCAGCAGGCCCGGCGGCAGCGTGACGTAGAAGATCCGGCCGCGCAGGCGCGGATGGCCCGCCTCGAAGGCGTGCACCAGCGGTGCCATGGCGAAGTAATAGTTGCCGCCGACGAAGATGACCAGCCGCGGGTGATCGAGACTGCCATGGAAGTCCGCCATGTCGTCGACTTGCGGCACGGTGAACTGCAGTCCCTGGCGCAGCGCCGGATCATTGGCCCCGCCTGACCACGGGGGATACAGCTGCGCCGGCCGCGCTGCGGTGGGCGCGGCCGCGTTGACCGCGTGCGCCGAGCAGGTCAGCAGCGCGGTGAGCGCAATGCCCGTCAGAGTTCTCGTGCGCAGTGTGTGCATGGGCCGGGCTCTCAGTGTGCAAGCGTTACATGCGGACCAGGGCGTAGCCGCGGTTCTGGAACAGGATCACGGTCGACAGCGCCGACAAGGCGACGTGGATGTCGGGGTTCACCTCGGCGGGGGTGAGTTGCATGTCGCCGAGCGCATTGCCGCACACCATCAGATCGACGCCGGCCTTGCGCAGCGCGGCGATCACCGCGAGGTTGGGGTTGGGATGGCCGAACTTTGCCTGGTAGGCCGCCGCATCCAGCACAATCTGCGTCGCCGGTCCGTGGATGATCACCGCGAACTTCAGGTGCTTCAGCGGCACCCCGGCGGCGGCGAAGATGTTGATGGTGCGCGCGATGTGATCGAGGCCGGGATTGACTG
>JAKAZL010000056.1:3507-15499 GCA_021815925.1 Pseudomonadota bacterium
CTGGCGCCGGAGCGCAACGGTCGGATCGCTCCGGGCGCCGTCGCGGCGGCGCTGCGCCCCGACACCGCTCTGGTGTCCATCCACTGGGTCAGCAACGAGATTGGCGTCATTCAGGATGTCGCGGCGATCGGCTCGCTGTGCCGCGAGCGCGGCATCCTGTTCCACACCGATGCGGCGCAGGCGGTCGGCAAGCTCGAGATCGACGTGCGCTCGCTGCCGATCGATCTGATGTCCTTCACCGCCCATAAGCTCTACGGCCCGAAGGGCATCGGGGCGCTGTACGTGCACGCCCAGGCGCGCGCGCGGGTGCAGCCGCTGCTGTTTGGCGGCGGACAGGAGCGCGGGCTCCGTCCGGGAACGCTGCCGACGCATCAGATCGTCGGGTTCGGCACGGCCTGTGCGCTGGCGCGCGCGGCGCTCGCAGCCGAAGCTGAGCATCTGAGCGTTCTGCGCGAGCGCCTGTGGGAGCAGTTGCGCAGCATCGAGGGGGTGCATCTGAACGGTGCCGAGGCGCCGCGCATTCCCGGCATTCTCAACGTCTCCTTCGAGGGCGTCGAGGGCGAGAGCCTCGTCACAGGCCTGGTGGAGCTGGCCGTATCGACCGGCTCGGCGTGCAATTCGGCCTCGGGCGAGCCGTCGTACGTCCTGCGTGCTCTCGGTCGCGATTCGCAGCTGGCGCAGAGCTCGCTGCGCTTCAGCTTCGGGCGCTTCAGCACCGCGGCCGACATCGACACCGCCGGCGCGGCGGTGCGGCGCGAGGTGAAGCGCCTGCGGGGGCTGTCCCCGGCGGCCGAGTCGCCGGGCAGCGCGGGTGAGACCGTGGACGAGGTTGTCGGCGAGGCGGGTGGCCCGGGCCAGGAGGTCTGGATCCGCTTCCGGCTCAAGATCAGCGAGGCGCGTGTGCAGGGTGCATCCTACCGGGTGTATGGCTGCCCGCACACGCTGGCGGTCGCGGCCTGGCTCGCCGAGCGCCTGCCGGGACGCAGCGGCGCCGATCTCATCCCCGGCGCGCCGGCGGAATGGGCCGAGGCGCTCGACGTGCCGATCGAGAAGCTCGGCCGCCTGCTGGTGCTCGAGGACGCGCTCGGGGTGTGCCAGCGGCGCTGGTCTGAGGTGCTGGTCTGAGGTATAGAATGCTCATCACCTGCCGCGCGCGACCTGCCTATGGCCATTTCGCTCACTGAATCCGCCGCTGATCGCATCCGTACCTTCCTTGCCGCCCGGGGGCACGGGGTTGGCCTGCGCCTCGGGGTGCGCAAGACCGGCTGCTCCGGCTTCGCCTACGTGGTCAACTATGCCGATGAGCACCGCCCGGACGATGTGGTGTTCGAGGATCGTGGCGTGAAGGTTTACGTCGACCCCGAGAGCCTGGCGTTCGTCGACGGCACGACGGTGGATTTCGTCAAGCAGGGCCTGAACGAGGCGTTCCGCTTCCGCAATCCCAACGTCAAGGGTGAATGCGGCTGCGGCGAGAGCTTCTCGGTGTGACCGGCGGCGGGCCGCCCGGCGCATCCCGGCAGGCGGGCCCAAAAAGGCTTTTTGAATCCGGGACTTCGGCGGGGCGCGTCAAATTGCCTCGCGCGGGTGTCCACAGGTAAACTGTCGCGCTTGACACCGGGTCCGCCGGTCCCGACAGGGGCGGGCGGACCCGGCGTATTCCATCCAGCATTCAGCTCCCGAAAGGTCAATCCGAATGGCGCTCGAGCGCACCCTGTCCATCGTCAAGCCCGACGGCGTCGCCCGCAATCTCATCGGCGAGGTGTACCGTCGCTTCGAATCCGCCGGCCTCACCATCATCGCGGCCCGCATGTTGCGGCTGTCCGAGCGCGAGGCGGAGGGATTTTACGCCGTGCATCGCGAGCGTCCGTTCTTCAAGGATCTGGTTCGCTACATGATTTCCGGCCCGGTCATCGTGCAGGTGCTCGAGGGCGAGAACGCGATCGCGCGACATCGCGAGATCATGGGCGCGACCGACCCGAAGAAGGCCGCCCCCGGAACGATCCGCGCTGATCTGGCCGAGAGCATCGAGCACAACGTGGTGCACGGCTCGGATGCGACTGATACCGCCGCGCGCGAGATCGCCTATTTCTTCAGCACCACGGAGCTGCACCCGCGCGGTTGACCCCGCCCGACCGCCCATGAGCGACGCCGCCACGACCACGAATCTGCTGGGACTGCCCCGGCCCGAGCTCGAGCGGTTCGTAGCGGAACTCGGCAGCAAGCCCTTTCGGGCCCGGCAGCTGATGCAGTGGATCTATCAGCGCGCCGAACCCTCGTTCGAGCGCATGACGGATCTCGCCAAGTCGTTCCGTGCCGAGCTGGCCGTGCACGCCTGCGTGCGCGCACCGGAGATCATCCGCGAGCAGCGCTCGGCGGACGGCACGCGCAAGTGGCTGCTGCGCGCCGACGGCAGCCAGGCTTTCGAGATGGTGTACATCCCGGAGCCGGACCGGGCGACGCTGTGTATCTCCTCGCAGGTCGGCTGCGCGCTCGATTGCGCCTTCTGCTCAACGGCGCAGCAGGGCTTTAACCGCAATCTGACCACCGCCGAGATCGTCGGCCAGGTCTGGCTCGCCAACCGCGAACTCGCCGGGACGGTGGCCGACCTGGCGCGCGATCGTGCCGTCACCAACGTGGTGCTGATGGGCATGGGCGAGCCGCTTGCGAACTTCCGCAACGTGGTGCCGGCCCTCGACATCCTGCTCGATGACTTCGGGTTCGATCTGTCGCGCCGGCGCGTGACGCTCTCGACCTCGGGCCTCGTGCCGCAGATCTACAAGCTCGCCGAGCACAGCAACGTGGCGCTCGCCGTGTCACTGCACGCGCCCGACGATGCGCTGCGCAACGAGCTCGTGCCGATCAATCGTAAGCATCCGATCGATGAACTGTTGAGCGCGTGCTGGCACTATATCGATGAGCGCAACGGCCGCAGCGTCACGTTCGAATACGTCCTGCTCGAGGGCGTGAACGACTCGCGGGCGCAGGCGCGCGCGCTCGCAGCACTGCTCGCCGGGCACCCGGCAAAGGTCAACCTCATTCCGTTCAATCCCTTCCCGGGCACGCGCTTCCGGCGCTCCCCGCCCGAGGCGGTGCACGCGTTCCGCGACGAGTTGCTGCGCCGTGGCGTGCTCGCAACCGTGCGACGCACGCGGGGGGACGACATCGACGCGGCCTGCGGTCAGCTTGCCGGCCGGGTCATCGACCGCACCACAGTGCGTCTCGGCAGCCGCGCCTTCGGCCTTGCGGTGCAGGCATGAGCCGCGCACGCGCCGCAGCCTGGGCCGGCGCCCTGTGCGGCGCTCTGGCGCTGCTTGCCGGCTGTGCGAGCCGGCAGCAGGTGCGCGATCAGCGCGAGGCGGCGGTGTACAACACCGAGCTCGGCATTGCCTACCTGCAGCGCGGGCAGCTGGCGGTCGCGAAGCAGAAGCTCGATCTGGCGCTGCGGGAGAACTCGGACGATCCGAACGTGCACAGCGCCCGCGCGCTGCTGTTCGAGCGGCTCGGGGAGTCGGCCCAGGCCGACCGCGAATACCGCAAGGCGCTGCGGCTCGCGCCCAACAACCCGGACTACCAGAACGACTACGCGGTCTACCTGTGCAACGCCGGACGCACCGCCGAAGGCGTCGAGTACTTCCTCAAGGCCGCCCGCAATCCGCTCTATCTGACGCCGGCGGCCGCCTATGACAACGCCGGGGTGTGTCTGCGGGTGGCGCATCAGGACGCCCGTGCCGCGCAGATGTTCGCCGCGTCGCTCGCGGTGAGTCCCGGCTTCGAGCAGGCCGCCTGGCAGCTCGCCGACCTGCAGTTCAAGCAAGGGCACCTGAAGCAGGCGCGTGAGCTGATCCGCAAGTTCATGGCGGCGAACAACGAGACCCCCGACATGCTGTTGCTCGCGGTGAAGGTCGCGCATGCGCAGGGCGATGCGCTCTCGGCGCAGCTGTACGCGCGCCGGTTGCAGCTCGATTTCCCCGATTCGGCGCAGGCGCACGCCCTGGCCGATCTGAAGCTCAACCCGGGCTGAGCACGATGGCCGAAGAATCAGGCGGCGAGCCGCGCCGCGGGGGCGGCTGCGGCATTGGCGCGCGACTGCGCGACGCGCGCGAGCGGTCCGGCATGACGCTTGCGCAGGCCGCGCAGCGACTGCACCTGGCCGCCCAGACGCTCGAGGCGCTTGAGGCCGAGCGGTTCGATGCGCTCGGCGCGCCGATCTACGTCAAGAGCTACCTCGCACGCTACGCGGAGCTGCTCGGCGAGTCGCCCGAGGCGCTGCAGGATCTGCTCGGCTCCGCGGCGGCACTGCCGCAGCCCGACCTGACGCGCATTCCGCACGCGCCGCCGATGCCGAATCGGCCCACCCTGGCCGTCGGGCTCCTGCTCGGCGTACTGGTGGTGGCGGCGCTGGCTTGGTGGGGCTGGTCCCACCGCCACTCGCGGCTGGCTGCGCTGGTGCGCAACGTGCCGGTGCCGGCACAGCCGCTCGTCGCACGCCCTGCGGCGCCGTCCGCCGCGGCGCAGAGCCGTGCGTCCCGGGTCCTTGCGCCGGCTGCGGTACCGGGCGGGGCCGCAGGGCGCGGAGCGAGCGCGAACACCGTGAGCGGCGTACCGGCGGTCACTGCGCCGGCGATGGAATCCGGCGCAGTGCAGATCACACTGAGGTTCCCGGCGGCGAGCTGGGTGTCGGTGAGTGATGCGACGGGTCGGTCCCTTTATCGCGGTATGGTCGGCGCCGGAGCGCTGCGCACCCTGAGGGGTCCTGCGCCGCTGCACGTCGTGCTCGGTTTCGCCGACGGGGTAACGCTGACGGCCAACGGGCGGGCGACGCCGATCGCGCCGTACGTGGGACGGGACCATGCCGTCTCGATCGATGTCAGCGCCGCCGGGCAGGTCTCGCCCGTGCCGCGGCGCGCGGGAGGATGAGTTGAGCGAACAGATCCAGCCGGTGCGCGGCATGAACGATGTCCTGCCGGCGGAAATCACTGCGTGGCAGCGGCTGGAGAGCACCGCGCGGCAGTTGCTGGCCGAGTACGGCTATCAGGAAATCCGCGTGCCGATGGTGGAGCGCACCGAGCTGTTCCAGCGGGCGATCGGCGAGTACACCGACGTGGTCGAGAAGGAGATGTACACCTTCGTCGATCAGGGCGGGGACAGCCTGACGCTGCGCCCGGAGGGAACCGCCGGGGTGATGCGCGCGCTCATCTCCAACGGCCTGCTGCGCGGTCAGCGACACAAGCTGTGGTGCGACGGCCCGATGTTCCGCCACGAGCGGCCGCAGAAGGGTCGCTACCGGCAGTTCCACCAGATTGATGTCGAGGCGGTGGGGTTTGCCGGGCCGGACGTCGACGTGGAACTCATTGCGCTGACGGCCCGCCTGTGGCGACGACTCGGCATCGAGCGGGTGCGCCTGCAGATCAATTCGCTCGGCACCCCCGAGGCGCGGCGGATCTATCGCGAGAAGCTGGTCGAGTACCTGCGCGCCCATCACGATCAGCTGGATGCGGACAGTCGCCGACGCCTGGAGGGCAATCCGCTGCGCGTGCTCGACAGCAAGAACCCCGAGATGCGCGCCCTGATCGAGGCTGCCCCGGTGCTGACCGATCACCTCGACGGCGAGTCGCGCGAGCACTTCGCCGCCCTGTGTGCGGCGCTGGAGGCGCTGGGCATCCCGTTCAGCGTCAATCCCCGGCTCGTGCGCGGCCTCGATTATTACAGCCGCACGGTGTTCGAGTGGATTACGGACGCCCTTGGCGCCCAGGATGCCGTATGCTCCGGCGGGCGCTACGACGGGCTGATCGCCCAGCTCGGCGGGGAGCCGACGCCCGGCATCGGTTTCGCCATGGGGATCGAGCGGCTCGTGGCGCTGATGACGCAGGCCGGCGCGGTGCCCGCACCGGCCGCCGCGGATGTCTTCGTGGTCGTCAACGGCGAGCGCGCCGCGGCCTATGGGCTGCAGCTGGTCGAGCGGCTGCGCGATGCACTGCCCGGACGGCGATTCGAGCTGAATCTCGGCGGCGGCAATTTCAAGGCACAGTTCCGCCGCGCCGACCGCAGCGGAGCGGCGCTGGCGGTGATTCTGGGCGACGATGAATTGGCGCGCGGCGTGGCGGCCCTGAAACCTTTGCGCCGGGACGCCGGTCAGAGCGAGAGTCCGCTGCCCGATCTGGCCGCGGCGATCCAGTCGGCTCTGGCCACCGCCGTGGAAACCTGAATTCGAGGAGGGCTCGTGGACAGCTATCTTGACGAACGGGAAAAGTGGGAGGCGCTGCTCGCGTGGTTGCGCACCAATGGGCCGGCCATGCTCGCCGGCGTGGCGATCGCCGCGCTGGGCCTGGGCGGCTACCGCTTCTGGCAGGCGCGCATCAACGGGCGGGACCTCGCCGCCAGCGCGCTCTACGCCCAGATGCAGAGCGAGTTCGCCCAGGGCCAGCAGGCCCAGGCATTCGCCACGGCCGGGACGCTCGAGCGGCAGTACGGGTCGAGCCCGTACGCCGACCAGGCGCGACTCGCCTCGGCCGCCGTTTTCGTCGAGAGCGGTCATCTCAGCCGCGGCGCCGCGGAGCTCACCGCCGTCATGCAGCACCCGCATGACCCGCTGCTCGGGATGATCGCCCGTCTGCGCCTGGCGCGGGTGCAGATCGCCCTGCACCAGCCGCAGCTGGCGCTGAGCACCCTGGCAGCCGTCAACCCGGGAGCGTTTGCACCGCGCTTCGACGTCGTGCGCGGCGACGCCTACGCGGCCCTGGGGCACAAGCGTGAGGCGCTCGAGGCGTACCGCTCGGCCCAGGCCCGCAGCACCGGCGGCGGGACGGGCTCACAGCTGCTGGCGCTCGAGATCTCCGAACTCGAGGCCAATCTGCCCGCCAAGCCGGCCCAGGCGGGCAGCGCGCCGGCTGCCCCGGCGGCGGCGGCCGCCGCGCCGAGCGGCAAGTAGGACAGGCCGAACCGATACCGAGCGGGATGAGACTCTTGCACACACACACACCACGATCGATGCGTTTCTGGGCCGCCGCGCTTGCGGCGGCCGTGCTGCTGGCGGCGTGCTCGCACAAGGAGGTGGATAAGCCCGCCAAACTCGCGCCCATCAAGGCGACGCTGCGTGTCCGCAAGATCTGGACCGCCTCGGTGGGCGGCTTCCATCTGTTCAACTTCTGGGGCTTCGGCGACAGCAAGACGCGGGCGCTGCTGCTCGGCCTGCGGCTCGCCGTCGACGGCAACCACCTGTTCGCCTCCGGGCATGACGGAGTCGTCGCCGCGTTCGATGTCCACACAGGACGGCAGCTGTGGCGCACCGATACGCACGTACGCCTTGGCGGTGGACCGTCGGTACACGGCGGGTTGCTGGTGGTTGGCGGCAGCGACGGGCAGGTGCTCGCGCTCAACGCCGGCGATGGCAAGCTGCTGTGGAAGGTGCGCCTCTCTGGCGAGGTGATTTCCGCGCCGGCCGTCTCGGGGCAGCTGATTGCGGTGCGTACCATCGACGGGGTGCTGCACGCGCTTTCCCCGCGGGACGGTCATGAGCTGTGGGAGACCCAGCAACACATGCCGGCGCTATCGCTGCGCGGCGCGGCGATCCCGGTGATCGCCGATCACATGGTGATCAGCGGTTTCGCCAACGGCAAGGTGCTGGCGGTGAATGCGGCCGACGGTTCGCAGGTCTGGCTCGCGACAATTTCCGACCCCAGTGGTCGAACGGCGATTGAGCGCCTGGCGGACGTCCACGGCGCGGCGATCGTTGCCGGCAAGGATGTCTACACGGTGGGCTACCACGGCACCGTCGACATGCTGGCGCTGAAGAGCGGTCAGCCCTGGTGGACGCACAAGGCCTCGAGCTTCCGCGGCCTGGCCCTCGGCGAGCACGCCGTCTACCTCAGCACCGAGGACGGCACCGTTGAGGCGCTCAACCGCAAGAACGGCGCGCTGCTGTGGCATCAGCCCGCGCTTCGCTATCGCGCGCTCACGGCTCCGGCGGTCAGCCCCGACGGCATCGTCGTTGCGGACTTCCAGGGCTACGTTCACTGGCTGAACAAGCACACCGGGGCGTTCGAGGCGCGGGTCGAGAGCGGCGGGGTTCGGGTGTCGAATCCGCCGGTCGCCATCGGCAACGAGGTCATCGTGATCAACGACGTGGGCGACATCACGGCCTACCGCGTCTCGCCGCGCAACTGATCGCCCGAGGACGCAACCAGCGCCCATGCTGCCCATCGTCGCTCTGGTTGGCCGACCCAATGTCGGCAAGTCCACTCTGTTCAACGTGCTGACCGGCACGCGCGACGCCATTGTCGCGGACGTGCCGGGCCTCACCCGGGACCGCCAGTACGGCTTCGGCCGGATCGGGCCGGTGCCCTGTGTCGTGGTCGACACCGGCGGTCTGGTCGAGAACCCGAGCGGGATCGAGGCGCAGATGCGCGCTCAGACCGAGCGGGCGGTGGCCGAGGCCGATCGCCTGGTGTTCGTGGTCGATGCACGTGCCGGTTTGACGCCGCAGGACCATTTCGTGGCGCGCGAGTTGCGCCGCTGCGGCAAGCCGGTGACGGTGGCGCTGAACAAGGCCGAGGGTCTGGACAACGAGATTGCCGCGGCCGAATTCCATGCGCTCGGATTCGGTGAGCCGCTCGGCGTCTCAGCGAGTCATTCGCAGGGCTGCGATGTGCTCATGGAGCACGCGCTGGAAGGACTCGAGGCGTCGGAGCCGGGTGGCGAGGACGACCAGGCCGTGCGCATTGCGGTCATCGGCCGGCCGAATGTCGGCAAGTCCACGCTGGTCAATCGGTTGCTCGGCGAGGAGCGGGTGATCGCGAGCGATCAACCCGGCACGACGCGCGACAGCATCCTCGTGCCATTCGAGCGCGATGGGCGGCGCTTCTTGCTCATCGACACGGCCGGGGTGCGGCGCCGCGCGCGTGTCGAGGACGCCGTCGAGCGGGCCAGCGTCGCCAAGACGCTGCAGGCCATTGACGAGGCGCACGTGGTCGTCCTGGTGCTCGACGCCCACGACACCGTGGCCGAGCAGGACGCGAGCGTGCTCGGCATTGCCCTGCAGCGGGGCCGCGCATTGATCATCGCGGTCAACAAGTGGGACGGCATCGAGCCGGAACAGCGCGAGGAGATTCACCGCCAGCTGTCATTGAAGCTCGATTTCGTTCCGTTCGCGCCGCTGCATTTCATCTCCGCCCGTCATGGCACGGGCGTCGGCGAGCTGGTGCACTCCACGCTGCGTGCCTATGACGCAGCCATGCGCGAGATGCCGACACGCGAGCTGACGCGCACACTCGAACAGGCGATCACGGCGCATCAGCCACCGCTGGTGCACGGCCGGCGGATCAAGCTGCGCTACGCGCATCAGGGCGGCCGCAATCCGCCGCGGGTGGTGATTCACGGCAACCAGACAGCCTCGGTGCCCGGGGCCTACACGCGCTATCTCACCAATGTGTTCCGCAAGCGGTTCGATCTGTTCGCCACGCCGGTGGTCATCGAGTACCGCACGGATCAGAACCCGTACGACAAGTCGGCCCGGGGCAAGCGGCCGGCGGCGCCCCGGCGCCGCAGCCGCCCACGACGCTGAGGACCGCCGCGCGCGTTCAGAACGCGCTGTGACCGGTCAGTGCCCGGCCCACCGAGAGCTGGTGGATGGTCTCGGTGCCTTCGTAGGTGATGACGCTTTCCAGGTTGAGCATGTGGCGGATGGGAGCGTACTCGGCACTGATGCCGGCCGCACCGAGCAGATCGCGGCACTCGCGCGCGACTTCGATCGCGGTCCGGCAGTTGTTCCACTTGGCGAGGGAGACGTGAACCGGGTCGAGCTTGCCCTGGTCCTTCAGGCGGCCGAGCTGCAGGGCGAGGAGCTGGGCGTTGGTGATCTGGCGGGCCATCTCGGCCAGACGGATCTGCACGGCCTGGTTGTGCGCCAGAGTGCGCCCGAACAGCTCGCGTTCGGCGGTGTAGCCGAGCAGCTCACCCAGGCAGGCCTGCGCCGCGCCGATCACGCCCCAGGCGATGCCGTAGCGGGCCTGCGTCAGGCACGACAGCGGTCCCTTCAGACCGACCGTACCCGGCAGAACGTTTTCGGCCGGCACGCGCACCTCATCGAAGAACAGGGCGGCGGTGACCGAGGCGCGCAGGGAGAACTTGTGCTCGATGGTCTGCGCGGTAAAGCCGGGCATGCCCTTCTCAAGGAGAAACCCGCGGATGCCCTGTTCGGTCTGCGCCCAGACCACGGCGACATCGGCGATCGAGCCGTTGGTGATCCACATCTTCGAGCCGCTGAGGACCCAGTCCGAGCCGTGCTGGCGGGCGTGGGTCTTCATGTTGGCCGGATCCGAGCCGCCGTGCGGCTCGGTGAGACCGAAGCAGCCGATGAGCTCCCCGCGGGCCATGCCCGGCAGGAATTTCTCCTTCTGCTCGCTCGAGCCGTAGGTATGGATCGGGTACATGCACAACGAGGACTGCACCGACACGAATGAGCGGATGCCCGAATCGCCCCGTTCCAGTTCCTGACAGATCAAGCCGTAGGAGATCCCGTTGAGTCCGGCGCAGCCGTAGCCGCTCAGTGAGGAGCCGAGCAGACCCAGGGCGGCCAGCTCGGGCACCAGCTCGCGCGGGAAGCGGTGCGTTTCGAAGCAGTCGCGGATGATGGGCAGGACGCGTTCGTCCACCAGACGGCGGACCGAATCCTGCACCATGCGCTCCTCGTCGGTGAGCGCGGCGCGCACGCCGAACAGGTCGAGGGGGTCGAGGCTACGGTTGGACAATGCAATCAACTCCCATGATACAGGCCGGACACGCCTCGGCGCCGTGCAGGGCGCCCGCGCGGCGGCGCGATGATACGCTAGTGCCGGACAGGCCACCGGTGGACGCAAGCCGCGCCGGTGGCCGAACCGGCTGCACAGCGGATATTTTAAAGAACCTATGAGGCTTCGGCACAGCAGTAAGCGGGTTGAGCCATCCAGTGCCCTGCGCAGGACACGCCGATGAGCGGCGCCACATTCCTCGGGGCCGATGGGCGAGAGCGGTGCCGCTGGTGCGCCGCAACCCCGCAGTACACCGCTTACCACGACCGGGAATGGGGCTTTCCGGTGGGCGATGACCGCCAGCTGTTCGAGAAGCTCAGCCTTGAGGGCTTTCAGGCCGGACTGAGCTGGCGGACGATCCTGGCCAAGCGCGAGCGGTTCCGCGAGGTGTTCCATCACTTCGAGGTCGGGCGGATCGTCCGCTTCAATGCGCGTGACGTCGAGCGGCTGCTGCGGGACCCGGGCATCGTCCGGCATCGCGGCAAGATCGAGGCGGTCATCCACAACGCGCACCGGGCGCAGGAGCTGGCCCGGCGCGAGGGCTCGCTCGCGGCATTCTTCTGGCGGTACGAGCCCGCTGCGGCCACCGGTCCAGCCACGGCCGGGCCCGCACCCGAGGCGCTCATGCTGTCGAAGGATCTGAAGCGGCTCGGCTGGCGGTTCGTCGGGCCGACAACGGTGTACGCGTTCATGCAGGCGATGGGACTGGTCAACGATCATGCCGGGCAGTGCGTGATCCGGGCCGAGGCGGAAGGCGCCCGCGCTCGCTTCCGGCGGCCCGGCAGCGGCGCCGTCGGCGCCCGGCCGGTCGGCCGTCGCCGGCCGTCCCGCCCGACCTAGCGCGACAGTTCCGGACTTCGGACCCAATCCTTGACAGGTAATCGCCCCGACAGTATTTTGCCACTTAGTTTAATAACCAATTGGTTTAATTCAGTGGATGCGTTGAGTCGCACATTCCATGCCCTGGCGGACCCGACGCGGCGGGCGATCCTTGCCCGGCTGATGAGCGGGGAAAGCTCGGTCGGTGAGCTCGCCGAGCCCTTTGCGATGACCCTGCCGGCTGTCTCGAAGCACCTGAAGGTGCTCGAGCGTGCCGGTCTGATCTCGCGCGGCCGGGCTGCGCAGTTCCGTCCGGCGCGGCTCGAGCCGCAGGGGTTGCGCAGCGTCGATGCGTGGATTGAAACCTACCGCAGACTCTGGAGCGAGCG
>JAKAZL010000057.1:0-6701 GCA_021815925.1 Pseudomonadota bacterium
GCCATGCCGGCGCAGTCCCCGACGTTGTCCCCGACGTTGTCGGCGATGACCGCGGGGTTGCGCGGATCGTCCTCCGGGATGCCGGCCTCCACCTTACCGACCAGGTCCGCGCCGACGTCGGCGCCCTTGGTGAAGATGCCGCCGCCGAGCCGGGCGAAGATCGAGATGAGCGAGCCGCCGAAGGCGAGGCCGACGAGCGCGTGCAGCGCCGCCTCCTGGCCGATCATGTGACGCAGGACGGCGAAGTAGCCGGCCACGCCGAGCAGCCCGAGCCCGACCACCAGCATGCCGGTGATCGACCCGCCGCGAAACGCGACCGAGAGCGCCGCGTTCAGGCCGCGCGAGGCCGCCTCGGCCGTGCGCACGTTGGCGCGCACGGAGATGCTCATGCCGATGTAGCCCGCCGCACCCGAGAGCAGCGCGCCGATGGCGAACCCGCCGGCCGTGGCCCAGTTGAGAAAGTACCCCAGGACGACGAACACCACGATTCCGACGGCGAAGATCGTGCTGTACTGGCGGTTCAGATAGGCCTTTGCCCCGGCCTGGATGGCCGCGGCGATCTCCTGCATGCGGGCATTGCCGGCCGGCAGGCGCAGGATCGCCGTCGTCGAGATCACGCCGTAGAGCACGGCGAGCACACCGGCGGCAATCGCCGCCCACAGCCACATATTGGCACTCATCAGTCTGTCTCCCCCTGAAAAGAAACTCCGAAGTATCCGCGAACTGTGAGACGCCCGCACGGCTCGCGGCAGCCGCGCGGACGCTGCACGGGTAAACCGTCAGATCTTGAATGTCGTCTTCAGCTTGCGTCGCACCGGCGCACCCTTGATGCGCACGTAATCCGGCAGGCCCGCGCGGTAGACCGGGTAGGCCTCCCCGGCGATGAGCGGCTCGAGGTAGCGCCGGCAGGCCGGCGTGATGCCGAAGCCATCGGGCGTGATGTACTCGCGCGGCACCTTCTTCTCCCGATTGGCCACCTCGCTGAGCGGGACGTGGCCGATGGTCCATTGGTAGGGCCGCGAGCGCTTGCGCACGATCGTCGGCATGACGGCGTTGACGCCTTTGACCCCCAGCTCCACGGCCGCCTTGCCGACTGCATAGGCCTGCTCGACGTCCACCCCGGAAGCAATGTGCCGCGCGGCGCGCTGCAGATAGTCGGCCACGGCCCAGTGATGCTTGTAGCCGTGGCGCTGGCGGATCATGTCCGCGAGCACCGGTGCGACGCCGCCGAGCTGGGCGTGACCGAAGGCGTCGCGCGTGCCCGCCTCGGCCAGGAAACGGCCATCGGCATAGGCGGCACCCTCGGAGACGACCACGACGCAGTAGCCGTAGTCGGTGACGCATTGCTTCACCCGCTCGAGGAAGCGCTCCGGCTCGAAGGGAATCTCCGGAAAGAGAATGATGTGCGGCGGCTCGCCGGCCTTTCGCCCGGCGAGGCCGGCGGCTGCGGCAATCCAGCCCGCGTGCCGCCCCATGACCTCGAAGACGAACACCTTGGTCGAGGTGCGTGCCATCGAGGCCACATCGAGCGCCGCCTCGCGCGTCGAGACGGCGATGTACTTGGCCACCGAGCCGAAGCCGGGGCAGCAGTCGGTGTGCGGCAGGTCGTTGTCGACGGTCTTCGGCACCCCGACGCAGACCACCGGATAACCCAGCGACTCGCCGATCTGGGACACCTTCAGCGCCGTGTCCATCGAGTCGTTGCCACCGTTGTAGAAGAAGTAGCCGATGTCGTGCGCCCGGAACACCTCGATGAGCCGCTCGTACTCGGCGCGGTTGTGCTCGATGCTCTTCAGCTTGAAGCGCGCCGAGCCGAACGCCCCGCCCGGGGTGTGCTTCAGGCCGCGGATGGTCGCAGCGCTTTCCCGGCCGACGTCGATCAGGTCCTCGGTGAGCGCCCCGATGATGCCGTCGCGGCCGACGTACACCCGGTCGATGTGCTTGCGCTGGCGCAGCGCGGTCTCGATGACGCCGCAGGCCGAGGCATTGATGACCGCCGAGACACCGCCCGACTGGGCGTAGAACACGTTTTTCTTGCCGCTATGCTTCATGGCTTGGGGTACTTCGGCGCCGATCGCCGCGGTAACGGCAAGGATAGCGCAGCGCCGCGCGCCCCGCCCGGGTGCAGGCCCGGGGCGGGGCGCGGGTTTGACCGGTCTGCCCCGCCCCGGTATGGTGCGAGACCTTTTAGCACTAAAATAGTCGTACTCATGCGCATCGTCCTGTTGGGCGCCCCGGGCTCGGGCAAGGGCACGCAATCGCAGTGGCTGGTCGGGCGGTTCCACATCCCGCAGGTCTCCACCGGGGATCTGCTGCGGGCGGCGGTGGCCAACGGCACGGCCCTCGGCCTCAAGGCGAAGGAAGCGATGGCGGCAGGTCGGCTGGTCGACGATCAGATCGTGCTCGGCATGATCCGCGAGCGACTGGCGGAGCCCGATACCGGCCAGGGGTTCATTCTCGACGGATTTCCTCGCAACCTCGCGCAGGCCCGGGCGCTTGATGAGCTGCTCGCGCAGATCGGCCAGCCGCTCGATGCGGTGGTACAGCTGAAAGTCGATTACGCCGAGCTGTCACGGCGCATCGCCGGGCGGCGGACCTGCAGCGATTGCGGCCGGGTGGTCAATCTGCTCACCTCGGCGCCGCAGGCCCTCGCCGCCGAGCGCTGCCCCAAGACCGGGCAGGCGCACCGGCTGTTCCAGCGGCCGGACGACAACGAGGCAACCGTTGCCGAGCGTCTGCGCGTCTACGAGGCGCAGACCCAGCCGCTGGTCGAGTACTACCGCCAGCAGAATCTGCTGCGCAGCATCGATGCCGAAGGGGAGGTAACCGAGGTGTCGGCCCGCCTGGAGCAGGTGCTCGCGCGCTGAGCGCCTCCGCGCACGGCGCCCTCAGAGCGCCGCGAGCAACCGTTCGCCGAGGACCGGTCGGCGCCAGCCGCTGAGCACCGGGGTATCCTCACGGCCCGCGGCGATCCGCTCCAGGTCGCGCCGCGTGGCGAGCACCTCAGGGCTCATGCCGAGCTCGGTCGCCACCGCCCGGTGAACCGTGCCCAGGTGCTTCAGCAGCGCGTTCTGGCGCGCATCGGGCTTGGGCCGCGTCAGCGGCGGGGCCGGCTCGGGAATCTCTGCGCCGCGCACGCACTGAAGCAGCTCCGCCCCACACCGCTCGAGCAGGCCCGGCGGCATGCCCTCGATGGCCCCGAGCGCCTGCGGCGTGCGCGGCACGCGCAGCACGATGTTGCGCAGCACCGCCTCCTCGAGAATCCAGCCCCGCGGACGATTGCGCTCGAGTGCGCGCCGCTCCCGCCAGGCCGCCAGCGCCCGCAGCAGCCGCTCCCGGCCCGGATCGAGACCGGACAGGCCCTTGACGCGACGCCACGCCTGTTCCGGATCGACGCTGAGGACGGCCGGGTCCTCGAGCGCGGCGAGCTCTTCGGCCAGCCAGGGCAGGCGTCCGAGCCGCTGCAATCGCGCCTCGAGCTCGCTTTTCAGCGGCAGAAGATAGCGCACGTCATCGAGGGCGTATTCGATCTGCTCGGGCGTGAGCGGTCGGCGCGACCAGTCGGTGCGGGTGTGCGCCTTGGGCAGCTCGCGGCCGAGCAGACGACGGACCAGCTCGGCGTAGCCGACCTGCGCCGGCTCGCCGGCGAGCGCAGCGGCCAGCTGGGTGTCGAACAGCGGCCGCACCGGCCCCACCGTGCTCAGCACCTCGAGGTCCTGGCGTGAGGCGTGCAGCACCTTGAGCGTGCCGGGTGCGCTCAGCGGCTCGCGCAGCGCCGTCAGATCCGCCTTGGCGAGCGGGTCGAGGCAGGCAGCGCCCTCGGCCCAGGAGACCTGCACCAGGCACAGCTCGGCGTGGTAGGTGCGTTCGCGCAGGAACTCGGTATCGAGCCCGATGAGCGGTGCGCTGGCCAGCTGCGCGGCGATGGCGTTGATGGCTTCAGGTGTGTCGGCTGGGTGCAAGGGCGTGCTGATCGGTACAATCCCCGACCATTATGCACGTTCACGTCCTTGGGGTTTGCGGCACGTTCATGGGCGGCATTGCGGCGCTGGCGCGCGCCGCGGGCCACCGGGTGACCGGCTCGGATCAGAATGTCTACCCGCCGATGAGCACGCAGCTCGCCGCGCTCGGGATCGAGCTCACCGAGGGCTACGGTGCTGAGCAGCTCGAGCCGCGGCCGGACGTGGTGGTCGTCGGCAACGTCATGCGGCGCGGCCTGCCGGTGATCGAGGCGCTGCTCGATCGTGGCATGCCCTACGTGTCCGGGCCGGAATGGCTCGCGCGCGAGCTGCTCGCAGATCGCTGGGTGCTCGCCGTCGCGGGTACGCACGGCAAGACGAGCACCAGCTCGATGCTCGCCTGGATCCTCGAGCATGCCGGGCTCGAGCCGGGATTTCTGATCGGCGGGGTGCCGGGAAACTTCGCGGTGAGCGCGCGGCTCGGCGGCGGCACGTTCTTCGTGATCGAGGCGGACGAATACGACACCGCGTTCTTCGACAAGCGCGCGAAGTTCGTCCACTACCGGCCGCGCACGGCGGTGTTGAACAATCTCGAGTACGACCACGCCGACATCTATCCGGACGTCGAGTCGATTCAGCGGCAGTTCCATCATCTGGTGCGCACCGTGCCGGGCAGCGGGCGGATCATCTGGAATGCGGACGATGCGCGTCTGCGCGAAGTGCTGGCCATGGGCTGCTGGACACCGCTCGAGAGCTTCGCGCGCGCCGGCGGAGCGCAGGCCGACTGGAGCGCCCGGCCGCTCGGCGCCGCAGCGGACTACGCCACCTTCGAGGTGCTCGAGCAGGGCCGCCCGTGCGCAACGGTGCGCTGGAACCTGATGGGCGCGCACAACATGGAGAATGCGCTGGCCGCCATCGCTGCGGCGCGTCATGCCGGCGTGCCGGTGCACGAGTCGATCGAGGCGCTCGGATCGTTTCAAGGCGTCGCGCGGCGCATGCAGCTGCGCGGCGAGGTGGCGGGCGTGCGCGTCTACGACGACTTCGCCCATCATCCCACCGCCATCGCCACGACCGTCGACGGACTGCGCCGACGGGTGGGCGCCGGGCGGATCATCGCCGTGCTCGAGCCGCGCTCGAACACCATGCGCATGGGCGTGCACCGCGAGGCGCTTGCCGGCTCACTGGCCGGCGCGGACGAGGCGTGGCTGTACATCCCGGCCGATCTGGGCTGGGATGTCGGGCCGGTGCTCGAAGCGCTCGGCGCAAGGGGACACGGTCGGGGCGAGGTGAACGTGCTGGCGAAGGATCTGGCCGCCGCGCTGCGTCCGGGCGATCACGTGCTCGTGATGAGCAACGGCGGATTCGGCGGGTTGCACGAGAAGCTGCTCGCCGAGCTCGCGCGCGCCGCGCCGGCGCGCTAGAGCGCGTCGGCCGCTCGGGGCACGCCGCCCCGGCGTGCGCGGTAGAAGTGCGCCAGTCCCCAGCCGAGCGGCACGGTCCAGGCAAGCACCAGCCAGCCGGTGAAGCCGTCGTGGCGGCTGAGCAGGAACTGTAGCGGCGCGGCGCGGTCCGGTCGGCTCAGACCGTGTGCCACCAGCATCACCCACACCCAGCCGGCGTGCAGGCCCATGCTCGCGGCGGTGTTGCCCGTGATGGCGCGCACCAGGGCCAACACGACGCCCACGGCCGTGAGGCATAGGAAGGCGTCGGCGATGCCGAGCGGGTGTGCGAACGCGCGCAGCGTTCCGCCGAGCAGCGCCACGCCACTCCACGGGCCGAGCGATGCGTGCGCGATGTGAGCGACGCCGAGAAAATGCGTCGCCGCGAACACGATCGAGGTGAGTGCGACGGCGGCGAAGGTGCCCGACTCGCGCTCGATCGCCGTGAACATTGCGCCGCGCAGCGCGGTCTCCTCGATCAAGCCCACCGCGAGTCCGCTCAGCAGCCGCTTGGCGATGAGCGCGGCGAGCGCGCCGGTGCCGTAGCGCGCCGCCGGTTGCCAGTCGAGCAGTCCGAGCACGGCCATGCTGGCGGTCACCGCGCACATGGTGAGCGCACCGATCACGAGCGCCAGTGCGAGCTCGCGCAGGTATGTGCGCCGCGGCGCGGCGAAGCCGAGACTGCCGCGGTCTGCGAGGCCGAGTCGCCGGGCGAGCAGCAGGAACCCGAGCAGGAAGCCCAGCATGCCGATCCGCTCGCCGATGCGGTGAAAGGGGAAGCTGAAGTGCGGGTGCAGCAGCAACCAGGCCGGATAGGTGAAGGCGGCCATGCAGGCGAGGCTGAAGGCGATCAGCAGGGCAAACCAGGCGAAGGCGCGCATCGTGACGGGCATCCTCGGGGGACAAGCCGCGCACTGTACGGTTGGCGCGCTGTGCGAGGCAAATGTGCCGCAACGCGCCGCCTGATGCGCTCGCCCCGGCGGCCGCGCCGATCGACACTGGCGGGCAGGTCCAGCCGCCGGACTGCCACCGCGGAGAGCCTCCATGCCGCCGACCCGAGCCGCCGAGATCCTGCGCGCCCTGATCGAGGGAGTCGATCCACTCAGTGGCGAGACCCTCTCGAGCGAGTCCGTCCTGCATCACGCCGAGGTGCTGCGGGCGCTGCTCGCTGCGCTCGGCGCGCTCGAGGCCTCGGCCGCTCGCGCCCAGCGGCGCGCGCAGTTGCCGGGCAACGTCGGGCGTTCCTGGAGCGAGACCGAGCAGGCGTCGCTGGTTGCCGCCTTCAAGGCGGGCGAGACGACCG
>JAKAZL010000057.1:6801-15452 GCA_021815925.1 Pseudomonadota bacterium
CCGCCGCCCCGCGCGCAACCGAAGGAACAATCATGAAGACGCTGAGCAGCGAGACGCGCACCGCCGTGCGGCGGATCGCGGCGAAGATCCTCGGCGAGTATCCGCCGCCGCGGCTCGAGCACGGTGAGGAGTTGCTGGCCGGACTCGACGCGGCGGCCGCCAGGGGCGCAGCCGCTGGGGAATGGGCGCACCTCGCCGAGGCCATCGCCGCGGCCCTGCGCGCCGGCGGCGTAGACCGCTTCCTGCGCCTCGGTCCGATCGCCAAGACCGTCCATCCGCGCATCCGCAGCCACAGCGCGGAGTACCTGCGCTACGTGCTGGCCTCGCCGCACTGCTCCGCACTGTTGCAGCGCGCCTGCACCGAGTCGCCGGTCGGCCAGCCGCTCGTCAACCCACACTATCCGCTCAGCAGCCCGTTGCTGATCCAGCATGCCTACCACGTCATCCGCCTGCTCGAGGCGAGCGGCCTGAAGCTCGAGGCGCTGCGCCTGGTAGTCGACTTCGGGGCGGGCTACGGCAGTTTCTACCGCCTGCTGCGCAACCTCGGCTACCGCGACCGCTACGTCATCTGGGACATTCCGGTGATGTGTGCGCTGCAGCGCTTCTACCTGCGTAACGTGTTTCCCCACGGGGCGAGGCTCGAACCGCCGCAGAATCTCGACTGGCTCGCCTCGGGCGATGCCGACGCGCCGCAGCGCGTGGGTGCGCTCGCCGCCGAGGCGGGCGTCTCGCTGTTCGTGGCGACCTGGTCGCTGAGCGAGACGCCGCTCCCGGTGCGCGCCACCGTTGTGCCGGTGCTCGGGCAGTTCAGCCACGTGCTGTGCGCCTATCAGCGCGGCTTCGCCGGGATCGACAACCCGGCGTACTTCGAGGCGCTGGCGGGCGAGCTGCCCCAGTTCCGTTGGGTGCATGCGGAGTGCCCGGTGTACCGGAACAACTTCTATCTGATCGGCGCACGCCAGGGCGTCGGGACGGCGAGCGCGGCGCTGCCGCGATGAGCGCGACGGTCTTTTACGATCCGGTCTGCCTGCGGCCCTACGACAGCGAAACGCTGCGCAACGAGGCGATGGGAGGGACGGAGGCGACCCTGGTGCGCATCGCCGATACCCTCGGGGCGCGCGTGACGCAGCACAACCGCACCGGCGCGAGCGGCCGCTACCAGCCGCCGGAGCGCGACCCCGGTGTCGGAGCGGTCATCGTCAATCGCGACTCGCGCGCGCTGCCGACCGTGCGGCGGCTGTACCCGAACGCGCGGGTGTTCCTCTGGCTGCATGATCGCATGCGGCCCGGGTCGCGCCGCGCCCGGTGGCTCGCCTCCACCGCCGAGCTGCTGCGCGAGCTCGACGTGCGGATCATCTGTGTCTCGGACACGCAGCGCGCTGAGGTGGAGGCGACGCTGCGCTGGATGCGTGCCGCGCCAGCCATCGGGGCACGCACCATCTACAACCCGATCGACGATGCGCTGCTGCCGGACGGCTCGCCGGTCGATGCCCGCAAGCTCGTGTTCCTCTCCTCGCCCAACAAGGGGCTGAAGTTCACGCTCGATGCGTTCCGCGCGCTACATCGGCGCATGCCCGATCTGGAGCTCGTGGTCGGCAACCCCGGGTACAAGGACGACCCGGCGGCGCCGATCGCGGGGGTGCGCTACCTCGGGCCGCAGCCGCAGGCGCGCGTGCACGCCGAGGTGCGCACGGCGCTGTGCACTTTCTTTCCGAACTTTGTGATCCCGGAGACCTTCGGTCTGGTGTTCGCCGAGTCGAATGCGCTCGGCACGCCGGTGCTGACCCACGACTGCGGCGCGGCCCGGGAGGTCATTGGCGATCAGCGCCAGATCCTGCCGGTGACGGGGGCGCTGCGCACGTACGAGCGGCTGCTCGGAGCGCTGTCACCGCGCTGGCGGGCTGCGCCGGCACGCGTGGCGGGCGCGATGGGACTGTTCGATGCGTATCTTGAGCGTATCGGCGCGTGGCGCGCCGGGGAGCGGCCGGTGACCGGCCCGGATCCGCGCTTTCGTCTGTCGGCCGTGGCCGCGCGCTGGCGCGAGGAGCTCGCGCTGTCGCGCTGAGCGGCGCGCAATTGCTTGCACGCCGCGCGCGCCGCGCGGGCACAATAGCCGGCCCCGCTTCGGCGGCGTGCGCTCATGCGCCGTTCGGGGCCGATCTGTGCGGGAGTCAGGGTGAGCGGAAACGCAGTGCGATCAGAGGGGTTTGTCCTGCCGGGCTCGCCGCGCACGCCGGCCCGGCCGCTGCATCCGTTTGTGTTCCGCCACGGGCGCATTGGCGACATGGTGATGATGACAGCCGTGCTGCGCGCGCTGCATGAGCGCTACGGCGCGCCGTGTTACCTCGTGGGCATGGATCCGTGGATCCACGACATGTATCGCGATCATCCGGACGTCGCAGCCTGTTGGCATCTGCCGCGCAAGGCGCCGTTCGCCTTCGGTCTCGCCTGGCCGTCGGTGGTGCGCGCCCTGCGGCGCAGCGCTCCCGGGCCGGTGTACGTGTTTGAACACCATCGGCGCGAGGTGCCGCGTATCCGGCGGCTGCTGACCCTCGGCGGCATCGATCCGCGCCGCTGCCTGTACATCGACCAGGAGCCGGGCACGGAGCGGCTGTGGCTCGATGTCCTGTTGGAATTCGCGGCGCGCACGCCGGCTGGCGTGCCGGCGAGCCAGTATCCCGAGGTCGGCGCTGGCGGCCCATGGCGGCCGCGGCTGCGGGTGAGCGATCCGGAGCGGCGCGCGGCGCGCGAGTGGCTGACGGGGGTTGGCTGGCGGGGCGGGCCGGTGGTGCTCGTGCAGCCCGGCAACCATCGCACCATGGGTCGCCGGCGCATGCGTCACTGGGTCGAGCGCGACGACAAGGCCTGGCCCCTCGATCACTGGATCGAACTGCTGCGCGGCATCCATGCAGCGCGGCCCGAGGCGCTGATCGTGCTACGTGGCGCGCCGGCCGAGGCGCCGATGCTCGAGCGGATCGCGCGCGCGGTGGGCGAGACGCGCGTGGCCGTCGCGGCCTGCGGGCTGCGCCGGCTGTTCGCCCTGTGCTGTCTTGCCGACAGCATGATCTCCATTGACACCGGTCCGGCGCACGCCGCCGCGGCGCTGTGCCTGCCGCTGGTGGTGCTCTACGGCGTGCAGTCCGCCCGGGTGTGGCTGCCGCGCAGCGGTGGGCACTCCCCGGTTCTGGCGCTCGAGGCGCGCCACGTGAGCGAGATCTCCGCGGCGCAGGTGATCGAGCGGTGGCGTGCGCTGCCGCCCGCCGCCGATCCAGCCACGCGCGGGCGCGACGATGGGCAAGGCTAGGGGACGGGCATGAGCACACCGCCGCCGGCGCTGACGCCGAGCGTGATTCTCTTCGGCCGGGTCGGGGACATGATCATGCTCACCGCGGCGCTGAGCCCGCTCCACCGCCGCTACGGCCGGCCGTGCCAGGTGATCGGCGCGGGGCCCTGGAACCGCGATCTGTACCGGGCGCATCCGGACGTGAGCCGCTGCTGGAGCCTGCCGCGGCACCTGCCGTTTGCGCTCACTCCGGCCTGGATGAGCGTGCTGCGCGCAGTGCGGCGCGCGGCGCCGGGTCCGGTCTTCATCGCCGAGGCGATGCCCCGTCAGCTCAGGCGCATCCGGCAGCTGTTGGCAGTGAGTCGCATCGATCCGGCGCGGTGCGTGTGGCTCGAGGACAGCTCCCGGCCGGGCGAGCATTACATCGATCTGCTGCTGCGGCTCACGGCACGCACGCCGGCGGCCCTGAGCGCCGAGCGCTATCCGCCGTCGGGCGGTGCGGCGCCGCGGCTCGTCACGCTTGCGCCGGAGCGCGCGCAATGCGAGGCGCTGCTGCGCGAGCGCGGCTGGCAGGGCCGGCCGCTCGTGCTCATCCAGCCCGGCACGGGGCGTACCCTGAGCCAGCGCAGTCGCAGACGCTGGGAAGCCGATAACGACCGCGCGTGGCCGGTGGCACGGTGGCGAGAGCTGCTGCACGCACTGCGGGCGCGCCAGCCGGACGCACTGCTGGTGCTGCGCGGGGCGGTGAGCGAGCTGCCGTTGCTGCGCGAGCTGCACGCGGCGATCGGACTCGACGAGGTGCAGATCGCCGGACTCGGTCTGCGCGAGAGCTTCGCGCTGATGCAGGCGGCCGAGAGCATGATCTCGATGGACACGGGCATGGCGCACGCCGCCGCGGCGCTGGGTCTGCCGGTGGTGGTGATCATGGGCGCCAATCCGCAGTCGCTCGTACTGCCGCGCAGCCCGTGCGGCTCGGCGGTGATCGGCGTCGGTGGGCCTCCGCAGTTCACGCGCGCCGATCAGATTCCCGCTGCGGCGGTGTTCGATGCCTGGTGCGCACTGCCGGCGCGCCCGGACGCACTCGACGGTCAGGCCGCGCGCGAGGGCCGTCGCCTCGTACCGTAGCCGTGGATGGCGTGCTGCGCGCGGCTCGGACCGTGCGCGGGCGGATCAGGCGGCGCTCATCGAGCCGTGCGGCGCGATGTCGTTCACCCACACCAGGTCGGTCATGATCGTGCCGTCCGGATGCAGCTCCAGGGTGCGGTATGCGGCCGGTCGCGGATCGAGCTCGAACTGCTCGGCCAGGGGGCGGAACTGCGCGCAGGTCGCGGGCGTGGCGAGCAGCCGCACGCCGTTGCGCAGGGCGTCGAAATTCTGGTGGACGTGACCCCAGACGATGCCGCGCACGTTGGGATGCTGATCGATGACGGAGAAGAATTCGTCTGCGTTGCTGAGCCCGACCTGATCGAGCCAGCGGCTGTGCATCGGCACCGGGTGATGGTGCAGGCACACCAGCGCGGGCCGCTCGCCGGCCTGAGCGAGCGCTGCATCGAGCGCCGCGAGGCTGGTCTGGCTCAGCGCGCCGCCGGCCTTGCCGGGCACGACGCTGTCGAGCAGGATGACTCGCCAGCGGCCGAGCTCAAGGTGTCCGCCGGCGACAAATGGCGGATCGGCGAGCACCTGGCGCATGCGGGCCGGGTCGTCGTGATTGCCGGGCAGGCACAGAACGGGCACCGCCAGCGAACCGAACAGCCGGCGAAAATGCGCATAGCCCGCCGGGTCGTCCTGCACGATATCTCCGGTGACCAGGAGCGCATCCGGCGGCCAGGCACCGAGGCGCGCATGCGCCAGGGCGGTGCTGAGCGCGGGCAGCGTCGGCACGCCACGCAGGCACCCGTCGTCCTGCCCGAACAGATGCAGGTCGGTGAACTGGATGAGGCGCACGATGCTCATCGCCCGCAGGTTAGCAGAGTACCCTTAACCCGCAGTGAACTGGGTCGCGCGGCGCACCCGGCGGGATGTGACGCATCGCCGGGACCGGATGCCCTGCCGGCATATCGTTAAAAAGGGCGGCGGCGTGCCGCCGCGCCGCGCGGCGGTGCAGTCATTGAGCATTGTGCCGCGCTGGGGGACAATGCCTGCCCCATTTCCCCCGATGTCGCGCGGCGGCGCACCCGCTGCCGGGCGTGATGCGGCCCTGAAGCCGCCAGAAAGGCCCTGATGAGCACACGCCGAGAGCTAGCCAACGCCATTCGCGCCCTGTCCATGGACGCCGTGCAGCGCGCCAATTCGGGTCACCCGGGCATGCCGCTCGGCATGGCGGACATCGCCCAGGCGCTCTGGGGGGATTTCCTCAAGCACAACCCGGCCAACCCGCACTGGTTCGACCGGGATCGCTTCGTGCTCTCGAACGGCCACGGCTCGATGCTGCTGTACTCGGTGCTGCACCTGACCGGTTATCCGCTCGGTATCGAGGATCTCAAGCGCTTCCGCCAGCTCGGCAGTCGCACGCCGGGGCACCCCGAGCGCGAACCGGCCCTCGGCATCGAGACGACCACCGGTCCGCTCGGACAGGGCCTGGCCACAGCGGTCGGCATGGCGCTCGCCGAGCGGCTGCTGGCCGAGACCTTCAACCGCCCGGACCTGCCGGTCATCGACCACTACACCTATGTGTTCTGCGGCGACGGCTGCCTGATGGAGGGCATCTCGCACGAGGCCTGCTCGTTCGCCGGCGTGCTCGGGCTCGGCAAGCTGATCGTGTTCTACGACGACAACGGTATTTCCATCGACGGGCCGGTCAAGGGCTGGTTCCGCGACGACACGCCGAAGCGCTTCGAGGCCTACGGCTGGCAGGTGCTGCGGGACGTCGACGGCATGGACGGCGAGGCGGTGGCGGCCGCGATCCGCGCCGCGCGCGCCGAGACGGCCCGCCCGACGTTGATCTGCTGCAAGACCATCATCGGCTGGGGCGCCCCGCACAAGCAGGGTACGCAGCACGCGCACGGCGAGGCGCTCGGCGTCGAGGAGGTCGCGGCCACCCGCAAGGCCATCGGCTGGCCCTACGAGCCGTTCGTGATTCCCGAGACGCTGCGCGCGCAATGGGATCATCGCGCGCGGGGCACTGCGGCCGAGCAGTCCTGGCGGGAGCTGCTCGAGCGCTACCGCAAGGCGCATCCGGAGCTTGCCGCAGAGCTCGAGCGACGCATCAGCGGGGAGCGCCCGGGGCGCTGGTCGGAGCTGCTCGCGCAGGTGCGCGCTACGGCCCTCGGGCAGAAGAACCCGCAGGCGACCCGCCAGTCCTCGCAGATGGTGCTCGACATCCTCGGGCCGGCGGTGCCGGAGCTGTTCGGTGGCTCGGCGGACCTGACCCCCTCGAACAACACCCAGTTCAAGGGCGCGCGCACCGTCGGTCCCGACGGCGGCAATTACCTGCACTATGGCGTGCGCGAGTTCGCCATGACCGCGATGCTCAACGGTCTTGCCGCGCACGGCGGCTTCCTGCCTTACGGTGGAACGTTCCTGGTGTTTTCCGACTACGCGCGCAATGCGGTGCGACTCGCGGCCCTGATGCGCACCGCGGTGACGCTCGTCTACACGCACGACTCGATAGGTCTCGGCGAGGACGGCCCGACGCACCAGCCGGTCGAGCATCTGACCAGCCTGCGTGCCATGCCGCACCTGCGCGTGTGGCGGCCGTGCGATGCGTTTGAGACGGCAGTCGCCTGGCAGACGGCCCTCGAGCACGACGGGCCGGATGCGCTGGTGCTGACCCGCCAGGCACTGGTGCAGCACGAGCGCAGCGCCGAGCAGCAGAGCGCTGCGGCGCGCGGCGGCTACGTGCTCATCGACTGCGCCGGCGCGCCGGAGTGTCTGGTCATCGCCAGCGGCTCCGAGGTGGGCATCGCGGCCGATGCGGTCCGCGCCCTGAATGCCGCCGGGCGACGCGTGCGGCTCGTCTCGATGCCCTCGACCGACGTGTTTGACGAGCAGGACGCCGCCTACCGCGAGAGCGTGCTGCCGCGCGCCGTGCGCCGCAGGGTGGCGGTCGAGGCGGGCGCTACGCTATCGTGGTGGCGCTACGCCGGCAGCGACGGACGCGTGCTGGGTCTCGATGAGTTCGGCGCTTCGGGCAAGGGCCCGGAGCTGTTTGCTCACTTCGGTTTCACCGCCGAGCACATTCAGCGCGAGGTCGCGCAGCTGCTCGAGGCGGCAATCTGATCACAGCTCAAGGGGATACGGCTCATGGCAATCAAGGTGGGAATCAACGGCTACGGCCGCATCGGTCGCAACGTGCTGCGCGCCCTGTTCGAGGGTCAGCGCGCCGGTGAACTGCAGATCGTCGCGATCAACGATCTGGGTGATGCCAAGACCAATGCGCATCTCACCCGGCACGATACGGTCCACGGGCGCTTTCCGGGCGAAGTCAAGGTCGAGGGGGACTCCCTGGTGGTCAACGGCCAGCCCATCCGCGTGCTCGCCGAGCGCGACCCGGCCAAGCTGCCCTGGGGCAGCCTCGGGGTGGACTTCGTGCTGGAGTGCACGGGACTGTTCACGAGCAAGGCAAAGGCCGCGGCGCACCTTGCCGGTGGGGCCAAGAAGGTGGTCATCTCCGCGCCGGGCGGCGCTGACGTCGATGCGACGGTCGTCTATGGGGTAAACCACAACGTGCTCTCGAGCAAGCACACGGTCATTTCCAACGCCTCGTGCACGACCAACTGCCTCGCGCCGGTCGCAAAGGTGTTGCACGATGCGGTTGGTATCACCGCCGGCATCATGACCACGGTGCACTCCTACACCAACGACCAGGTGCTCACCGACGTCTATCACACGGACCTGCGCCGCGCCCGCTCGGCGACCCAGTCGCAGATCCCGACCAAGACCGGGGCGGCCGCGGCCGTCGGACTGGTGCTGCCGGAACTGAAGGGCCGGCTCGACGGGTTCGCCGTGCGCGTGCCGACCATCAACGTCTCGATGGTCGATCTGACCTTCACTGCCGCCCGCCCGACCAGCGCCGAGGAGGTCAACGAGGCGGTGCGCGCGGCGGCCGCCGGAGCCCTGCACGGCGTGCTCGGCTACAACACCGAGCCGCTGGTGTCGATCGACTTCAACCACGACCCGCGCTCCTCGGTGTACGACGCGACGCTCACCAAGGTGATCGGCGGCACCCTGGTGAAGGTGTGCGCCTGGTACGACAACGAGTGGGGCTTCTCGAACCGCATGCTCGACACCACGCTCGCGTGGTCCAAGGCGTCATGAGGATCCTGCGGATGACGGATACGGACCTGCGCGGCAAGCGGGTCCTGATCCGCGAGGATCTGAATTGCCCGATCAAGGACGGGGTGGTGACCAGCGATGCGCGCATCCGCGC
>JAKAZL010000058.1:0-14050 GCA_021815925.1 Pseudomonadota bacterium
CTAGGATAGAAACCACCCCCCAAGGGAGAGCCCGGGCTCATGATGCGACAACCAGCGCGTGCCTCGTCCGGACGCTACGTCAGCCGCCTCACCGGCAGTACGCTCGCGGTCATCATGGCCGGCGGGCGCGGGGAGCGCCTGCGGGATCTCACGGCGAACCGCTGCAAGCCGGCCACACCGTTCGGCGGCAAGTTCCGCATCGTGGATTTCGTCCTCTCCAACTGCCTCAACTCCGGCATCCGCCAGATCTCGATCCTGACGCAGTACAAAGCGCAGTCCCTGATCGCGCATGTGCAGCACGGCTGGAGCTACCTGCGGGGCGAGTTCGGCGAGTTCGTCGAAGTCGTGCCCGCGCAGCAGCAGACCGGTGCGAACTGGTACCAGGGAACGGCGGACGCGGTCTACCAGAACATGGAGCTGATCCTCTCGCACCGTCCCAAGCACGTCCTGGTGCTCGCCGGCGATCACATCTACAAGATGGACTACGGTCCGATGATCGCCTATCACGTCGAGAAGGGAGCGGACGTCACCATGGGCGTGGTGGAGGTGCCCGCGAGCGAGTCCCGCCATTTCGGCGTGCTCACCGCGACGGAGTGGAACCGGGTCACCAAGTTCAGCGAAAAGCCGCCGGTTCCCGACACCCTGCCCGGGCGGCCCGACGCCATCCTCGCCTCGATGGGCATCTACGTATTCAACACGCGGCTGCTCGAGATGCTCCTGCGCGAGGATGCGACGAACGAGTCCTCCTCGCACGACTTCGGCAAGGACATCCTGCCCAAGGCGATCAGCGGAGCGCTGCAGGTGTTCGCCTATCCGTTCCAGGACGTCAAGACGCGCGCGCAGAGCTACTGGCGCGATGTCGGTACGCTGGATGCCTATTACGAGGCCAACCTCGAGCTGGTGCACGTCGAGCCGGAACTCAACATCTATGATGAGGACTGGCCGATCTGGACCTACCAGGTGCACCAGCCGCCGGCGAAGTTCATCCTGGATGAGGACGGCCGGCGGGGTCTCGCCATCAACTCCATGGTGTCGGCCGGCTGCGTCATATCGGGCGCGCACGTGCGCGAGTCGCTGCTCTTTTCCAACGTGCGCGTCGAGGAGCGCAGCAGCATCGAGCGGGCCGTCATCCTGCCGAACACCCGCATTGGCTCCGGCTGCATCATCCGCGGGGCCATTCTCGATGAGGGCAGCGTGGTACCGGACGGCATGACCATCGGCGTCGACCGCGAGGCCGACGCGCAGCGCTTCCTCGTCACCGACAAGGGCGTCGTGCTGGTGACCGCCGAGATGCTGCGCCGGATCGGCGCCTGAGCCGCCCATGGCCGCCGCCCGACTGCCCGTCGTTCTGCTCTGGCACATGCACCAGCCGCAGTATCGCGATGCCCTCACGGGCCGGTACGTGCTGCCGTGGACGTACCTGCATTCCATCAAGGACTACACCGACATGGCGGCGCACCTGGAAGCGATTCCGGAGGCGCGCGCGATCGTCAACTTCTCGCCGGTGCTGCTCGAGCAGATCGAGGCGCTGTCGCACTCGCTCGCCGACCATCTGAACGACGGCAAGCCGCTGCCCGATCCGGTGCTTGCCCTGCTCGGACCGGATCCGGTGCCGACCGAGCCGGCAGCACGCCTGGAGAGCCTGCGGGCCTGTCTGCGCGCCCAGCGCAAGCAGATGATCGAGCGGTTCGGGCCGTACCTCGAGCTCGTCTCCATCGCCGACACCCTCGCGACGCCCGGGCGGGTGAGCTACGCCTCTGATCAGTTCATCCATGACCTTGCAGTCTGGTACCACCTCGCCTGGATGGGCGAGACGGTACGACGCACCGATCCACTTGTCAGCCGGTTGACCGAACAGGGCCGCGGTTTCACGGCCGAGCAGCGGCGCGATCTGCTGAAGCTGATCGGGACACTGCTCGCGAACCTCGTACCCCGCTACCGCAAGCTGAGCGAGCAGGGTCAGTGCGAGCTGTCGGTCACCCCGTACGGACACCCGATCGTGCCGCTGCTGCTCGACTTCCAGTCCGCACGCGAGGCGATGCCCAACCTGCCGCTGCCGAAGCTGCCGGCCTACCCCGGCGGGCGCGAGCGGGCCGAATGGCACATCCACGAGGGGCTGCGCCTGTTCACACAGACCTTCGGCACCCGCCCGGTCGGCTGCTGGCCGTCCGAGGGTGCGGTGAGCCGTGCCACACTCGAGCTGCTCGAGCGCGCGGGCTTCAAGTGGGTCGCGAGCAGCGCCAACGTGCTGCACGGCTCGCTGCAGCGCACCGCCGCACAGGTCCCGCAGCCGCCGACTCTCGATGCACAGGTCTTCAACCGACCCTACCGGCTGGCGGGCAGCTCGCTGGTGCAGTTCTTCCGCGAGGACACGCTCTCGGACCTGATCGGGTTCACCTATGCGAGCTGGCACGGCGACGATGCGGCACACAACCTGGTCGATGCCCTCGCGCAGCTCGCGCGCCAGTACGCCTCCACGCCGGGTCACGTCGTGCTCATCGCGCTCGACGGCGAGAATGCCTGGGAACACTATCCCTTCAACGGGTACTACTTCCTGCGCGCACTGTACACGCTGCTCGCATCCCATCCGCAGCTCGAGCTGACGACGCTCGGAGCGTGCGTCGCACGCGGATTGACGCCGATCACGCTGCCGCAGCTGATGGCCGGCAGCTGGGTGCACGGCACGCTCACGACGTGGATGGGCGATGCGGCCAAGAACCGCGCCTGGGATCTGCTCTGCGACGCCAAGCTCGCCTTCGATGCGACGGTCGCGAGCGGCTCGCTGGATGCGGCCGCGGTCCGCGCTGCGGAGCGACAACTGGCGCTGTGCGAGAGCTCGGACTGGTTCTGGTGGTTCGGCGACTACAATCCGGCCGAGGCGGTCACGCAGTTCGACAGCCTGTACCGGCGCCAGCTCGGCCGGCTGTACGAGCGGCTCGGCCGCACGGTGCCCGAGATTCTCTCCCAGCCGATCGCCACCGGTGGCGGCAGCCCGGAGCACGGCGGCGTCATGCGCCGCTCCTATGCGAGCTGACACCGTGAATGCGCACCGCGCGCGCTGGCTCGTGCCGGTCCTGGCGCTTGCGCTGCTGGGCGGATGCACCTTGTTGCGGCCGAACCTGCAGGTGCCGCGCATCGCCGTGATCGGCATAAATGTGCGCCGCGCGGATTTCTGGCAGCAGCAGCTGGTGGTGCGCCTGCGGGTCACCAATCCCAATGCGATCCGCCTGCCGGTGGCGGCGCTGAACTACGCCCTCACGGTGAACGGCGAGCGCGTGGCCGATGGCCACTCGGCACAAAGCTTCACTGTGCCGGCCCACGGCAGCGCGGAATTCGACACCGAGGTCACGGCCAACATGGCCGGTGCCCTGCTCACGGTCTTCGGCAATGGCCGCCGGCGCATGGTGCATTACCGGCTGCGCGGCGAGGTCGAGCTCGCCCACGGCCTGCTGCGCACGCTGCCGTTCGACGAGCGGGGCCAGTTCGCGCTGCATTAGTCGGGCACCGACCCGGTCGGCTAGTCCTGCTCGCCCCGCGGACGGTAGGCCTGCACCAGCTCCTGCTGGCGCCGCGACGGCACCGGATCGTAGTGGCTCAGGGCCACGACGTAACTGCCCTGCCCGCCGGTGAGCGCTTTCAGACGCGACTGGTATTCGCCGATCTCGGCCAAGGGCACCAGGGCCGAGACGCTGGCGAGCGCCCCGGGCAGCGCCTGACTGCCGTTGATGCGCGCCCGCTTGGTGGCCAGATCCCCGGTGATGTCCCCGATGGCGCTCGCCGGCGCGGTGATCTCAAGATGCACGATGGGCTCGAGCACGATGGGCTGCGCCTTACCGAGGGCATCGACAAAGGCCTTGCGCCCGGCCGACACGAATGCCACCTCCTTGGAGTCGACCGGGTGGTGTTTGCCGTCGTAGACCGTCACGCGTACGTCCTGCAGCGGAAAGCCGGCCAGGGCCCCTTCGGTGAGCACCTGGCGGACGCCTTTCTCCACGGCAGGAATGAACTGTCCGGGAATCGCCCCGCCGGTGACCGCGTCGACGAACTCGAACCCCGCGCCGCGCTCGAGCGCCTCGATGCGCAGGAACACCTCGCCGAACTGCCCGGCCCCACCGGTCTGCTTCTTGTGTCGGCTGTGCCCGTCGGCCGCACGCGTGATCGTTTCCCGATAGGGAATGCTCGGCGGGTGCGTGCTGACCTCCACCCCATAGCGCTGGCTCATGCGCTCGAGCAGCACGCGCAGGTGCAGCTCGCCGCTACCGTAGAGCACCGTCTCGTTGAGCGCCGTATGTTGCTCGATGCGCACGCCCGGGTCCTCGGCGGTCAGCTTGTGTAGCGCATCGGCCAGGCGTTGCTCGTCGCCGCGCCGCTGCGGCTCGATGGCGAGCCCCATCATCGAGGGCGGCAGGAGGACCGGCTGGAGCCGGTGGTGGTCCTCCTCGTGGGAGTCGTGCAGGACATCGTCGCGCCGCAACTCCTCGACCTTGGTGAGGGCGCAGATGTCTCCCGGGATCGCCGCGGGAATTTCCACGGTCTCCTTGCCGAGGAGGCGATACAGGTGCGTCACCTTGAAGGGCTTGCGCGCCTCACCGACGTACAGCTGGCTGCCGGGGCGAACGGTGCCCTGGTGAATCCGCAGCGTCGCGAGCTTACCGACGTACGGATCGATCGTGATGCGGAACACGTGCGCCACCACGTGCCGTTGCGGGTCGGGCCGCACCTCGACACGCCGGACTGCATCGCCCGAACCGACCAGAAAGGGTGGCGGGTTGCCCTCGGCGGGATTGGGCATCAGCCGCTCGATGATCTGAAGCAGCGCGCCGACCCCAGCGCCACTCTCGGCCGACGTGAAGCACACCGGCACAAGGTGCCCCTCGCGCAGCGCCTGCTCGAACGGCGCATGCAACTGCTCGGGGGAAAGCGCCTCGCCCTGCTCCAGGTACAGCGCCATCAGTCGCTCGTCCAGCTCGACTACCTGATCGACGATCGCGGTGTGCGTCGCCTCCACGGTGGAGAAGTCGACCGGACCGGCCTCGGGCTCGAAGAAGCAGTCCCGCACCGCAGTGCCGCGCGCCGCGGGCAGGTTGATCGGCAGGCATTCCGGTCCGTACGCGGCGCGCAACTGGTCCAACACCGCGGCGCAATCCGCCTCGCGCGCGTCGATCCGGTTGACGATGAGCAGCCGGCACAAGCCGCGCTCGCGTGCGAAGGACATCAATCGGTGCGTGACCGCGTCCGGTCCGTTCACGGCGCTCACCACGACCCCGACGGCCTCCACCGCCTCGAGCACCGCGAACGTGCGCGCGAGGAAATCGGCGTAGCCGGGCGTATCGAGCAGATGAATGCGCGTGCCGCCGTGCTCGAAGGTGAGCACCGCCGGCTCGAGCGAGTGGCCGAGGGCGCGCTCCTGGGGATCGAAGTCCGAGACCGTCGAGCCGCGCGCGATGCTCCCCCTGGTGCGGATCACCCCCACCTCGAGCGCCAGAGCCTCCGCGAGCAGCGTCTTGCCGGCGCCCGCAGCCCCGGCAAGAGCGAGATTGCGAATGCCCGTGTGGTCCATGCCTCACCCCCGGCGCATCAACGAGGAAGTTGGCAGCCTACTCCGGCCTCCGGCGCGGCGCAAAAAGGATGCCGCGCGGGGGTCTCACGGCGCAGACAACTGCACGGGCACGCCGTCCGGGTCGACGGTCGCGAGACGCACCGGCCGGCGCCACACCCGCTGCACGTACTCAAGCACCTTGCGGCCGCGGTCCAGGTCGAGCCCGCGGCCGTCGAGCGCATGATCATGCCGCAGATCGAGCGCACCGTCGGCATGCACGCTCTCGGCCAAAACCGTGGGCGCACCGAAGTTATATTTCGACGCGAGGATCGCCTCGTGCAGCGCGTCCAGATCAGTCTCGAGCACCGTGACTCTTCCGTCACGGGCGCGATAGCGGAACAGACCGAGCTCCTCGGCAAGATCGCGCGTCAGGCTGTTGCGGATGAAGGCAAAGTCATCCTCTTCGGCACGGATGGCGAAGGCCGCATCCAGTCCCCGCTCGGCCACGATCCGCTCCCACAGCGCGAAGCCGAGGTGATAGGGATTGAGGGTTAGCGCGATCTGCTCATCGGCGGCCGCCGGGCGCACCACATCCGAATGACATCGGATCGCATCGAGATAGGCCTGCTGGCCGATGAAGTCCGCCTCGCGCAGCAGCCGGGCGTGCCAATACGATGCCCACCCTTCGTTCATGATCTGCGTGGCGAACACCGGGTAGAAATAAAACGACTCCTCGCGGACCGCGAGGAAGATGTCCCGCTCCCAGCTGTCCAACTCCGGCGCGTACTGCGCCACGAACCAGAGCAGATCACGCTCCGGATGCGGTGGAACCGGTGCGCGGCGCCGCGCCGCAGCACCGGCCTCGGCACCCGGCGGATCGAGCGCCGCAAAACGTCGACGGAACGCGTCATCGGGAAGCGGCTTCGGCGGATCGGCGTACTCGCGATAGCGCGACCGGCGCAACGGCTGGTCGACATCGACGTGCTGCTCGAGCGCGAGTGCCGCATCGAGCACCGCCTCGACGCGCTCCAGTCCGTGGGTCTCAATGGCCTGCTGGATCTGGCGCGCGTGTTGCGCTGCGTGCTCGACGATCCGCTCGCTCACCTCGGCCTGACAGCGCCGGAACAGCAGATTGTTGCTGGAGAAGTCCGCATGTCCGAGCACGTGCGCGCTGACCAGCACGTTCTCGGCCAGGCCGTTCCCGGCCGCGAGATAGGCGCGGCCGGGATTGCCGGGAAACACCACCTCGAACAGACGCGAGTGCCCCATGTGCCGCTGGACGAGCTGGTAGATGTAGCGCACGCCGAAGGACCAGTGCGGCATCCGCACCGGCAGGCCGTACACGGCGATCTCCATCATGAACGACTCCGGTACGGCCTCGAATTCGACCGGCTGGAATCGCAGCCCGAGATCGCGCGCCAGCCGCTCCAGGCGCGGAACGTAGCTCTGCCAGAGCGGCTCGCTCACGGCGGCGCCCCGGCCGAGGCGCGCGGGCCGAAAAAACGCCGGATCGCGTCCCAGACGTCCTCGAATTGCCCCAGCGCGCCGCTGTCTGCGGCGCCTCCCGCCGCGGCAAGCTCCGCAAAGAGTCTGCCGGTCTCGCTCCCGCGACGGGGCGACACGCCGGCGGCGACCTCGACATACCCGCAGAATGATGCCGCGGCAACCAGTGAGCTCAGCGCCGCGCGAGCCGCGCCGGCATCACTCGCCGCGTTGTCACCGTCGGAGGCGTAGAACAGATACACGTTGTAGCGCCCGGGATCGAAGCGTTCATGGATGATTTCAAGGACCTTGGCGAAGCCGCTCGAGGCCACGGTGCCTCCCGAACCGCTCACCTGGAAGAACTCCGCTTCGTCGAACTCCCAGGCCTCGGTCGTATGCGCGACGAACACCGTCTCGAGAGCCCGGTACTGGCGCCGCAGACCCTGAACGGTCCAGAAGAAGAACGTCTTGGCCAGCCGGCGGTCACGCTCGGACATGCTGCCCGAGACATCGAGGAGAAAGAACGCCACGGCGCGCACCGCCGGCCGGCGCCGGCGCGAGAGCTGACGAAAGCGCAGGTCCTCGTCGGTGAATGCCGGTGCGGCGCCCGCTGCGCCGCGGCGCTTCACCAGTTCCCGGAACGAGCGGCGCCGATCGAGCCGCGAGCGCACGCCGCGCCGGTCCCAGCCGGCGCGGATCCAGTCCGGATCATCGCTCGGGCCAGTCCGCGGCGCGAGGTTGGGCAGTTGCAGTTCCTCCCAGACCCACTCGACGATGTCGTCGATCCTGAACTCCAGGAGCACCTGTACCTCTCCGGGTGCCTCACTGCCCGGGCCCCGACCGCCCGGCAAGCCGCCCTGCGCTGGGTCGGTGAACACGTCCCCCGGCTTGACCTGTCCCTGGCCCGCGCCCTGGCGCTCCGCGTTGTGGCGCAGGCGGAAGCGGTAGTGCTCGAGCAGCTTCACCGGCACTCGCACGGTGCGCGCGGCATCACCGATCAGCTCACCCCCCGCGATCATCTCCGGCAGGTGCGCGCGCACCGCCGCACGCACCTTGGCGTCGTGACGCAGCCAGTCACGCGCGCCGCGTGAGAACAGCTCGTACCACTTGGCCGCGCTGGACGGAGGCTCGCGACTGACATCGCCACTCATGGAGGCGGCTACTCCTGCGCCAACAGTGTGGTGACGTAGCTCAGCGCTTCCTTGGCGCTGTGCTCGTCGTACCCGTACTCGCTGATCAGCCGCTGCTGCACCACGGAGATCTTCTGGCGCGCCTCCTCGTCCGGCCGGGCCGCCGAGCTGACCAGCCGCAGCACGTCGCGCCGTTCGTCGAACAGGTATTGCTCGATCGCCTCGCGCATGCGCGCATGACTCACGAGTTTGAATTTCTCGCCGGCCTTGAAGGCGACCATCGCCTTGCGCACGACTTCCTGGCGGAACGAGAGCTTGCCCGAGTCCGATACCTTGATCTTCTCCTCGACCGAGCGCAGGAAGCGCTCATCTGCCGGGCGGTTCTCGCCGGTGATCGGATCGGTCACCTGGCGGTGATCGAGCGAGGCCTCGACCTCATCGAGGTACTTCTCGAGCAGCTGCTGCGCCTCGTCCTCGAACGAGGCGAACATGGCCCGATGGACGTCCTCCTTGACCCAGCGGTTGTAGAACTCCTTGCGCGCGGTCACCAGGTGGTCGATCCAGGCCTTCTTGTGCCTGGCCTCGAGCCGCGCGTCGCTGTCGATGGCGTCCTTCAGTGCGAGCAGCAGATCCATGCTGGTGAGGCTGTGGCTCGTGCCGCGCGTGATGGCCGTGGACACCGCATTGATGACAAAGCGGGGACTGACGCCAGCCATCCCCTCGTCGGGTGCCTCGAGACGCAGGCGCGCCGCCTCGCCCTCGGGCACCCCCTCGATGGCCTCGCCGGCGTACAACCGCAGCTTCTTCGGCAGATCGAGCCCCTCGCGCTCGGGGCGGACGAGGCGTGTCAGGATCGCGAAAACCGCCGCCAGGTCGAGCACGTGCGGATCGAGATGCACGTTGCGGAACGCCGCAGCCGCGCACACCAGCTTGTGATAGATGCGCGCCTCGTCCTGGTAGGACAGTGCGTACGGCACCTTGATGATCACCATGCGATCGAGCAGCGCCTCGTTCTCCTTCTCCTGTAAAAACCGATGAAACTCCGCGAGATTGGTGTGCGCGAGCACCGTCTCGTCGAGGTGAATGAGCGGGAAGCGCGAGACCTTGACGTTCTTCTCCTGCGTGAGGGTAAGCAGCAGATAGAGGAACTCGCGCTTGACCTTGAGGATCTCGATCATCTCGAGCAGGCCGCGGCTCGCAGCGTAGACCGCGCCCGACCAGGACCAGGCGCGCGGATCGCCCTCATCCCCGACCTGCGCCACTTTGGCCAGATCGACCGAGCCGACCAGGTCGGCGATGTCGGCGGTGGTCGGATCGTGCGGCGCATAGGTGCCGATGCCCAGGCGCGCCGCCTCGGAGAGGAAAATGCGCTCGACCGGCACGCTGAGAAAATCACCGTCGAACTGCCGCTCGAGCGCATCGCGCGCCCACGGCGAGAGCTCGCCCGGAACGCTGACCCCGTAGCGCTCGCGGAACTCGGCGCGCAGGCTCGCCGGAATGAGATTCAGCGGGTTCTCGTGCAGCGGCGAGCCCTTGATCGCGTAGAGCGCGCCCTCGTCCGTACGGCTGTACTCCTCAAGCCCGCGCTTCAGGAGGATGGCGAGGGTCGATTTGCCGCCCGAGGGCGGCCCGAGCAGCAGCAGCAGCCGGCGTCCGACGTCCGAGCCGCCGGCGGCGGCCTTGAAGTACTCAGCGACGCGCGCGAGCGGTCCGTCGATGCCGAACAGCTCGCGCCGGAACAGCTCGCCGGGCCGCTCCGCCTGCGCGCTCTCGTCGGACCCCTCGGACGCCGCACGCTCCTCGCCGTGCGGCGTGGCGCGGCCGTGCCAGCGCAGCATGTCCCAGACGTACTCATGACTGGTACGCACCAGGGCGGGCGGATGGGCCGGCAGGATGTCGGCGAGAAACTGCCCGAAGGTGCCCTCCCAGCGCTGTGCGCGATGCGTGCGGCTGAAAGAGGTGAGCGACTCGATGAATGCGTCGTGAGCGACGCAGGCGCCGTGCGGTGCCTGTTGCGGATGGTTGGCTTGTGTGCGCATCGCCATAACCTCCCGTTTTGCAACGGCAGTGGCGGCCGTGAGCGGCTGCTGATGCGCCCTCTGCGCAGACCGGACGGGGCGCCTCGCGCTGTGCGATTGCGGCCGGACTCGCGATCCCGCTGCCCTGTACCCATTATGACGGCGGCCGTGGCAAATCGTTCCGGGCCGGTGCCGGGGCGCTGCACAGCCCGCCCTGGGGCCCATTTCCCATCCGCTTCCGGCGGCGATTGGCGCCGATCGGCGCGCATCGCTCGAATAGTGTGAACGGCGACACTGCGCCCGCGGCGGGCTGCGGGTTTCATGCTCTCTGAATGCCGCCGCGCCCGGGGCGCCTGCGCCGCGCTCCAACCTGCGCCGGACCCGGGGCCGGCAGGGGAACGGTCCTGTGCCGTTGATTCCGCTCATAATAATGAGGGAGACGGGTTGTGGCCCATCCAGCTGCGAGTGAGCCTCGCGATGCCATCGGCGACGCCGCCAGTGCCGGGATACCGGCTGCGCGGCCCGCGGTCGAACTGACCGCGCTCACCGCCCACGATGATTTCCTGCTCGAGCTCGGCGAGCTGCTCGACGGCCGGGCGAGCGTGCATCCGGCCGACTCGATCGATGCCGCCGTGCAGCAGCTCGGCGCCGGACGGGGCGGACAGATTCTGGCGATCGATGCGCGCGACAACGGCGAGATACGCGCCGACGTGCAGCGCGCCGGTGAACAGGCACCCCACGCCGTGATTCTGCTGTTTACCGAAACCGGTGCGGAGAAGTCACTGGCAGCGACCGTCAAAGGCACCCCGGTCTTCGCCGTACTGGCGCTGCCGATGGAGCCCGCCAAGGCCTCCGCGGTGCTGGATGCCGCGCTGTCGGACGCACTCGCGCGCAGCACGCCGCAGCAACCGCCCCCCCGGCCGCAGCGCCACACTGCGCCACCGGCCCACGCTGAGCCCGCTGCCGAGCAGACCTCAAGCCACGAGGCGCCCGCGAGCAGCCGGCGCAAGCTCCTCATCCCGGCGATCGGCCTCGGCATACTCGCCGTGCTCGCCGGCGCTACGCTGCTGCTGATGCGCCGGGAACCGGCCAGCGCACCACTCGCGGCGGCGCGCCGGCCCGCCATGGCTGCCCCGGGCGCGGCGCAACCGCGTTCCGCGCCGCTGCCGACCCCGCAGCTCGATACCTCCATCGTGCAGGGACGCGTCGAGGATCTGCTCGAGAAAGCCAGCCGCGCGATGTTCGCCCGGCACTTCACAGCGCCCCGCGGCGACAACGCACTGGTCTACTACCGCTCAGTCCTCGCCGTCGATCCGACCAATGGCGAGGCGCGCGACGGGCTGCGGCGCGTCGGCAATGTGTTGGTTTCGAGATTTCAGGACGACATCAGCCAGGGACATCTGAACCGCGCCGCCCTCGCCCTCGGCACGCTCGCTCTGGCCGAGCCCACCGAGGAGCATCTGCGGCCGTTCGCAATTGCGCTCTCGAGCGCCCAGGTGAATCAGGCACTCGAGAACACGCAACTGAGCGCGCTGCCGGCTCTGATCGCCCAGGCGGCGCAGCGGGGCGTGCCCGCGGCGCAGATTGCCGCCTGGCAGACCCAGCTCGCGAGCCTGCAGAATCAGCGGCAGCTGCAGAAGATTGCGCAGCAGGTCGCTCACCGCATCGCCGCCCACCGGCTCACCGGCCCTTCGAGTGCCACCTCGGCCCTCGAGCGGCTGCGGGCCCTGGCGCCGACCGCCGCGGCGACCCAGAGCGCCGAGCAGGCCCTGAGCACGGTGCTGCTCGGCGAGGCCCGCCGGGCGGGTCGCGCGGGTCAGGGCGCGGCGGAGGAACAGTGGCTGAGCGCCGCCGGCACGGCCGGCGCGAGCGCACAGGCGATTGCCGAGGTGCGTCAGCAGATCACCGTCGATCAGGCGAACGCCGCGCACAAGCGGCTCGAGCAGCTGCTCGCCACGGCGGCCGCCCGCCTGCAGAGCGGCGCGCTGCTGCGCCCGAGCGGCGACAGCGCCGCGCATTACCTGACCGAAATCGCCGCCGAGCATCCTAGCCCGGAGGTCGCGCAGGCCGCCGAGCGCTTGCGCAACGAGCTCGCCGGAGCTCTGGTCACGCGCGCTGAGGCCGCCGCCCATGCCGGACAGCATGCCGCGGCGGTGGAGGATCTGGCCGCGGCGCGCCACTGGGGAGCCAGCGAGCCGACGCTGCAGTCGGCGGTCACGCTCGCGGCCACGCCGGCCCCACCGACCGCCGCACAGCTGGCCCAAGTGGCCGACCAGCTGCGCCGCACGCACTATGTTTCCCCCGTCTACCCGCAGCGCGCCCTGACCGACCGGATCGCCGGTGAGGTCACCGTCCAGTACGTCGTGGACCGATCCGGGCGCACCCGCGACCTGCAGGTGGTGAGCGCCAACCCGGCACGCGTCTTCAACGGCGCGGCACTCGATGCGATCCGCCAGTGGCGGTACTCGCCGCCGAAGTTCCGCGGCCAGCCGCTCGACGTGCCAGTGCGCACCATGATCCGTTTCGAACTGCCGAACTGACCAGGACAATCCCATGCAACTGTCGGGCATTGACCGAAATCGCCGGCTGCTCACCGCGGCCGCCGGCATCGCGCTCGCGGCGGTGATGAGCCTGGTGCTGATCATCGGTTTCCGGCTCGCCACGCAGATCCGCGCCAGCGTCGCGACGCTGCAGCAGGCGAGCGAGCTCGAGGCGTATCCTGCCGTGGTGACCGAGCAGCTCACGGCACTGCGCCAGCGACTCGACACACTCGAGTACACCGGGCACGTGCATGCCGAGCTCGCCGCCAGCGTGAGCGGCTTCGAGCGGGACTTCGGCGCGCTCGAGCACCAGCGGGCGCTCGACCCCGCGGCGATGCGCGCCGCGACCCGGCTCTGGCACAGTTATGCCCCGGTGCTCGCCCCGGTGCTCGCCTACCGGGGCGAGCCCTACTCGGATACCGCGACCCGCAGCGCCCTCTCGCGCAGCGGCCGGGTCTTCTATGCACACGTACGACGTGCAGAGCTGTTCACGGCAGGGCATTCGGCCGCCCTGCACCGTGAGCTGGCCGCGATAAGCAGCGCGCTGCAGGCACAGACATCCGCCGCGGCCGCCCGTCTGCGGCTGCTGCTGTTGGTCGGTGTGCTCGCGGTGCTGGTGCTCGGTCTGGTCGCTGCGTACCTGCAGCTGGCGCGAGCCCGCCAAGAGCACGCCGCGCGCGCCGCCGAGGAGCAGACCCGCGACATCCTGGCCACGGTGCGCGAGGGGTTCTTTTTGCTGGATGCCGACTATCGCATCGGCGCCGTCTGGTCGCAGGCGCTGACGCATCTGTTCGGTCGTACGGATTTCGCCGGCCTGTCGTTCGAGGAGTTGCTGCGGGACAAGGTGAGCCCCGAGACGCTCAACACGGCCATGAAATTCATCAAGCTGCTCTGGGGCGACCGCGCCCACGAGAACCTGATGAAGAGCATCAACCCGCTCGGACAGCTCGAAGTGAGCATGGACAACGGGCGCGGCGGCAAGGAGACACGCTACCTGCAATTCGACTTCCACCGCGTGATGGGACCCGGCGGGGTCAAGCACGTGCTGTGCTCGGTCGGGGACATCACCTCGAGCGTGCTGCTGACGCGCGAGCTGCACGAAGCCCAGGAGAATGCCCACTCCCAGGTCGACATGATGCTCGGCATGCTGCATTCCGATCCACTGCAGCTCGGAGCGTTTCTCGATGGCGCCGCAGCCAGCCTCAAGCACGTCAACGCGATTCTCAAGGAGCCGGCACGACATCATGGCGAGTTCAGCAAGAAGCTCGGCGGACTGACGCGCGAGCTGCACGCGCTGAAGGGCGAGGCCTCGGCGCTGAACCTGATGAGCATCGCACAGCG
>JAKAZL010000058.1:14150-15324 GCA_021815925.1 Pseudomonadota bacterium
CTGCTGCCGGAGACACTGAAGGCGGCGGCCGTGCGCAAGGGTATTCTCAGCCCCGAGCAGGCCGCCTCGCTCGATGACCGCTCGGCGCTCGGCTTGATCTTCAAGCCCGGGTTCTCCACCAGCGAGCAAGTGACCCTGGATGCCGGGCGCGGTGTCGGCATGGACGTCGTGGCCAAGGCGGTCTATGGCCTTGGCGGCAAGATCGGCGTCAGCACGCATCCGGGGCGCTTCACGCGTTTCAAGATCGCCCTGCCCGCGGTGAGCGCGACCGCGGTGGCGTGACGGCGGGCACCAGAACGCATGAGCAACGCTCCGGACAGTCTCGCGCGACGCCCCGTCAGGCTGCTGATCGTGGATGATTCGAACATCGTCCGGCGCCGCATCGAGCGTTCGCAGCAGTTCGACGACCTGCAGGTGGTCGGGACGGCCGCCAACGGCTTCGAGGCGCTCGAGCTGGCGCGCCGGATGGACCCGGACCTGGTCACCATGGACCTGACCATGCCGCAGATGGACGGCATCGAGTGCATCACCCAGCTGGTGCGGCTGAAGCCCGCGGTGCGGATCCTGGTGATCTCGGCGCTCGCGGACAAGGCGACTGCGGTCGAAGCCATGGAGCGCGGCGCGAACGGCTTTCTCAACAAGCCATTCACCGACCGGCAGCTGAACGAAGCCATCGCCGAGCTCATGTACTGACCGCGGCCCACAGGCACACAGAGCACAGATCATGCTGCGGGAAGAGGAACTGAAAACCTTCGTCGACGGGACCACCCGTTACTTCGAGGTGGCCGCGCAGCAGCCGGCCACCATCGGCTCGCCGTACCTGCTCGAGGGCGAGCCGGCGATGCACGACTACACAGGCATCATCAACATCTCGGGGAAGCGCGAGGGTGTGGTGTATTTCACCGCACCGCGCGCCATGCTGACGGTGTTGCTGATGAAGATGCAGGAAAGCGACTTCAGTCACGACAGCATGCGCGATCTGGTCGGCGAGGTCGCCAATACGATCTCGGGCAACGCCCGCCGCGACTTCGGCCATGACTTCGTGATTTCGGTGCCCAGCGTGTTCGCCGGCGACAAGCCGCAGATTCCGCAGCAGCCCGGCGCGCGCGCCTTCGTCATCCCGATCCACTGGCGCAGCCACTCCGCCAAGCTGGTCGTCTCGCTGACCTAGCCC
>JAKAZL010000002.1:0-148528 GCA_021815925.1 Pseudomonadota bacterium
GGCGATTGCCCATGGGCGACACAGCGCCCGGCACTGCTCGCGCCACAGGCGCGCTTGGGTGAGCGTGTGCGCCGGATATTCGCCGAGGGTCACCTGCTGCTTCTTCGCGCCGCGACCGCCGAGGCGGTATTGCATACGTCAGACCTTCTTGCCGGTGGGCTGCACCTCGAGGTAGAGCCCGCCGCCGTCCGCGAGCGGATCGCTGCGCTCTTTCGCCTGCGATCGCTGGAGTTTCACGTCGTTGAGCGCCACGCGTGCCGCCATGGATTTCGGACCCCGTACGGCGATAAGAATCGGTAAGTGCCCCACGAACATTTTCCGACCCCCTCCATGGGGGGCACCGTGGGGCACCTATGGGGGCACGACAACAAGGCTGCCCGGGGACAAGAATGGACGAAGATGGAGCGAAGTGCCTAGAAACTAGGCACTTCTTGAACGTTCAGCGGAAGTCGCTGGACGTCTCCGGACGTCCCGCTATTTTCCGATGCAGAAGCTGCCGAAGATGCGTCCGAGGAGGTCCTCGCTGGTGAATTCCCCGGTGATCTCGCTCAGCGCCTGCTGTGCACCGCGCAACTCCTCGGCCACGAGTTCCCCGGAGCGGCTCTCGCGCAGCCGGTGCTCAGCGGCTTCGACGTGGCCGCGCGCCCGGCGCAACGCCTCCAGATGGCGGCGCCGGGCCGAGACGCTGCCGGCGTCGACGCTCTTGAATCCCACGCAGTCCTTCAGATGATCGCGCAACCGATCCAGGCCTGCGCCGGTCAGCGCCGAGATCGCGATGCGCGGTGGCCCCGTGAGCGTGTCGGCGAGCGGAATGCCGCTCGACAGATCGCTCTTGTTCAGCACCAACGTGACCGGCACATCGCGCGGCAGGCGCTCGCGCTCCTGCGCATAGGCGCGCGCATCCGGGTCGGCGGTCAGGTCGATCACGAACAGCACCCGGTCGGCGCGGCGCATCTGTTCATGCGCCCGGCGGATGCCTTCCGCCTCGACGACATCGGCGCTGTCGCGCAATCCCGCGGTGTCGAGTACGTGCAGAGGCATGCCGTCGATGTCGATCCGCTCGCGCACGATGTCGCGCGTCGTGCCCGGAATCGGCGTGACGATCGCCGCCTCGTACCCAGCCAGGCGGTTGAGCAGGCTTGACTTGCCGGCGTTGGGGCGCCCGGCGATCACGACGGTCATGCCCTCGCGCAGCAACGCCCCCTGGCGGGCGCTCTGCTCGACGGCGTCGAAGTGATCGTTCAACGTGTGGAACCGATCGTGCAGCTGACGGTCCGCGAGGAAGTCCACTTCCTCCTCCGGAAAATCGATCGCCGCCTCCACGTGCGCACGCACGTCGGTGACCGCTTCGGTGAGTCCATGCACCATCGCGGAGAACTCGCCCTGCAGCGAGCGCATCGCGGCGCGCGCCGCTTCGCGCGACCCGGCGTCGACCAGATCGGCGATCGCCTCGGCCTGGGCCAGATCGAGCTTGTTATTGAGAAAGGCGCGCAGGGTGAATTCCCCGGGTTGCGCCCGGCGCGCACCGATCTCGAGGATGCGCTGCACCACCGCTTCGAGCACCGCCGGCCCGCCGTGGCCGTGCAGCTCCAGGACGTGCTCACCGGTATAGGAATGCGGCGCTGGAAAGAACAGAGCCAGCCCGGCATCGAGCGGCTCGCGCGCGCCATCCAGGAAGCGCGCGAAGCGCGCGGTGCGCGCCGGCGGCAGCTCGCCGAGCAGCACCGCGGCGATCTCGGGCGCTTTCGGCCCGGAAACGCGCACGATGCCGATGCCGCCGCGGCCGGGCGGCGTAGCCGGCGCCACGATCGTGTCCGTACGAGTCATGCGCGCAAGGGTACCCCCGCGGCCACGGCGATTGAAGGGGCGCTAGCTGCGGCTGCCCGCGGCCGCCGTGATGCGGCGGTTGATGTTCCACTGCTGCGCGATCGACAGCAGGCTGTTCACCACGTAGTACAGCACCAGGCCCGAGGGGAAGAACGCGAACATCCCGGCCATCATGAGCGGCATGATCATGAACATCTTGGCCTGGACCGGATCGGCTGGCGCCGGATTGAGCTTGAACTGCAGGAAGCCGGTCAGCGCCATGACGGCCGGCAGGATGAAGTACGGGTCGCGCGAGGAGAGGTCCTGGATCCAGAACATGAACGGCGCCTGGCGCAGCTCGACGCTGTAGAGCAGCACCCAGTAGAAGGCGATGAACACGGGAAACTGCAGGATCATCGGCAGACAGCCCGAGACCGGATTGACCTTCTCGCGCTTGTACAGCTCCATCATGGCCCGGCCGAGCTGCTCTTTGTCGTCCTTGTAGGTTTCCTGGATGTTCTTGATGCGCGGCCCGAGCGCCTTCATCTTGGCCATCGAGCGGCCGCTGGCCTCCGAGAGCGGATAGAACAGCAGCTTCAGCAGCACGGTCACGAGGATGATCGCCACGCCCCAGTTGCCGGTCAGCCGATGCGCGTGGCTCAGCAGCCAGAACAGCGGCCGGGCCAGGATCGTGAGCTTGCCGTAATCGTCCAGGTAGGTCAGGGTCGGGTCCGTCTGCTCCAGCTGCGCGTGCAGCGTGGGTCCGACGAACAGGGTCTGGCCAATGGCCAGAGCCGTTCCCGGTGCCACGGTATGCGCCGGGCCCGTTGCCGCCAGCAGGTAGCTCGACCCCGAGACCTCGGAGGTGAAGTGGTAAGGCGCGCCCTTCGGCGGCACCACGGCGCTGACGAAGTCATGCTGGGGCACGGCGATCCAGCCGCCGGTGACCTCCCGCGCGTAATGATGGTAGTCGCTGCTCGCCGGATCGAGCTTGACGTATTCGTGTCCGTTCCAGACGGCCGGGCCGTGGTAGGCCTTGCTGCCCGGATCGAAGTAGCTGCCGCTGGTGCGCGGATCGTTGCGGACCAGCTGCGCGTACTGCGAGAACGTCCAGGGCTGCGCGGTACCGTTGTGGATCGCGTAGGTCAGGCCGATGCGGTAGGAGCCGCGGTGGAATACGAAGGTCTTCGTGACCGTAAGGCCACCGCTCTGCCAGGTGAGGGGTACCCGCAGCTCGCCCGAGGGGCCCATGCGGTAATCCAGACGCGGGGTGCTGAACAGGGCGCTCTGCGTCGGATAAGCCGCGCCGCCCGACCCGGTGAGTCCGCTCTGCAGCAGGTAGATCGAGTCGGGTGCGGTGTTCTCGAGCTGAACGCGCGGCGCCTGACCTTTGATCCTCGCGTACTTCAGCAGGTCGACTTTCTCAAGCGTGCCGCCCACGGTGCTGATCGTGAGGTCGTAGACGTCGGTGCGCACGTGGATGACGGCAGCGCCCGCGGGGGCGGCAACGGCGGTGCCCGGCGTTGCGGGACTTGCCGATGGCGCCGGGACCGGTGCGCCGCTGCGGGGTGCCGCGGGTGCCGCACTTTGCGGCACGTTGTTCGCCAGAGCCGGCGTCGCGGAATTCTGCGTCTGCGTCGCGACCGGGGTCGTTGTCGCGGGGAACTGCTCGCTCCACAGGGTGTAGTTGAACCACAGCAGCAGCAGCAATCCGATCCAGAGGAAGTAGCGCAGTTGATTAGTCATGTCGGTGAGCAATGCGGGTCGAGCCTAGGGTCGGCACGGGATCGTAACCGCCGGGGTGCCAGGGATGGCAGCGGCCGATGCGGGTCAGCGCCAGCCAGCTGCCGCGCAGGACGCCGAAGCGCTCGATGGCTTCGAGCGCGTACTGGGAGCAGGACGGATGGAAGCGGCAGTTCCGGCCCAGCAGAGGACTGATGGTCCACTGATACAGCCGGATCAGCGCGATCGCGAGTGCGCGCATCGTTCGCTCACCTCCCGCCACAGACCCGCCAGGCTCTCGTGCAGCTGCGCGCCCGCAGCGCCATGCGCCCGGGCGCGCGCGCCGACGATGATATCCACGGCCGGCAGGGCATGCTGGTGCAGCCGAAAGGACTCGCGGATGATGCGGCGAATGCGATTGCGCTCCACGGCGGTGCGGGTCACGCGCAGCGCGACCGCCAGGCCGAGGCGGGGAGCGGTCTTGTCATTGCCGATCACTGTCACCGCGAAGAATCCGTTGCCAAAGCGTCTGCCGCGCGCGCGCGCGGCATCGAACTCCGGCTTATGTCGCACGCGCCGGCTCGCCGGGAAGGTCAGTCGCTCTCGAGGTTCGCGGGGCATGTGGGCCGCCTCGCTCACCGCCGAAGGTCGGCTGCTGTCCGCCCGGGGGCCGGCTCGGGTCGCGCCCTGAGGTGCTGCAACCCGGCGCCCGCGGCCTACGGGATCAGCTTCCTGCGTCCTTTGGCACGGCGTCGGGCCAGCACTTTGCGGCCGTTTTGGGTCGCCATGCGCGCCCGGAACCCGTGCGTGCGCTTGCGGCGCAGCTTGCTCGGTTGATAGGTACGCTTCATACCGGGGCTCCAGAAGATCCGTTAGGGGTTCCAAAAAGGGGCGGCAAGGCTAAGCCGTTGACCGCCAAGGTGTCAATCTTTTATCGCTCGAAATTCTTCAGCACGGCGGCCGATCGGTATAGACTGCCGAGCCTTTTCCACGAAGCCGGACCCATCCATGATGCACTTTCTGCGGCTGCGCCGCAGCGGCATCTGTTCGCGCGCTTGCCGTGAGCTCGCCCGGCGGACCCCGAGCCATGCGCCCGGGGATCTCTGCAGGCGAGCTGCCGCGGCCGGGAACGGCGCTTAGAACGAATCGGGAGAGGTGCGTAGGTGGAAGCGTCCCTGTGGGCTCGGTGCGTGTCGGCCTTGGAAGCCGAGCTCCCGGAACAGCAGTTCAACACCTGGGTGCGCCCGTTGCAGGCGCTCGAGGGCGCCGGCGCGCTGAAGCTGCTGGCCCCGAACCGCTTCGTCGTCGAATGGATCAACGAGCGGCTGCTGCCGCGCATCGGCGAGCTGCTGCGCGACAAGAGCACCGGGGACGTGCCGATCGTGACGGTGGAGGTCGGCTCGCGCAACGTGACGCCCGAGGCGGCGCCGAATCCGGTGCCCGAGGCGCCCAAGCGCCCCCGCCGGGCCGAGGGCCTGGTCATCGGCGCGCGGCTCAATGCGGATTTCTCGTTCGCGACCTTCGTCGAGGGCAAGAGCAACCAGATGGCGAAGGCCGCCTCGCTGCAGGTCGCGGAAAACCCGGGCCGCGCCTATAACCCGCTGTTCCTCTACGGTGGGGTTGGCCTGGGCAAGACGCACCTGATGCATGCGATTGCGCACTACATCCGCGAGCATAACGAGGAGGCTCGGATCGCCTACGTGCACTCGGAGCGTTTCGTCAGCGACATGGTCCGGGCGCTGCAGCACAACTCGATGAACGAGTTCAAGACCGCGTACCGCTCCCTCGATGCGCTGCTGATCGACGATATTCAGTTTTTCGCCGGCAAGGATCGCTCGCAGGAAGAGTTTTTCCATACGTTCAATGCGCTGCTGGAAGGGCAGCACCAGGTCATTCTCAGCTGTGACCGCTATCCGAAGGAGGTTCAGGGCCTCGAGGAGCGGCTGAAGTCGCGGTTCGGCTGGGGATTGACGGTGGCAGTCGAGCCGCCGGAGCTGGAGACCTGCGTGGCGATCCTGATGAGCAAGTCGCGCCAGTTCGGCATGCCGCTGCCGGAGGAGGTCGCGTTCTTCATTGCCAAGCGAATCCGCTCCAACGTGCGCGAGCTGGAAGGGGCACTGCGCCGGGTGATCGCCAATGCGCGCTTCACCGGGCATCCCATCACGCTCGAGTTCACCAAGGAGGCCTTGAAGGACCTGTTGTCGTTGCAGGCGAAACTGGTCACCATCGAGAACATCCAGAAGACGGTGGCGGACTACTACAAGGTGCGCGTGGCGGATCTGCTGTCCAAGCGACGCAGCCGTTCGGTGGCGCGGCCGCGCCAGGTGGCGATGGCGCTCGCCAAGGAGCTCACCAGTCAGAGTCTGCCGGAGATCGGCGATGCCTTCGGTGGACGCGACCACACGACTGTGTTGCATGCCTGCAAGCGCATCAAGGAGTTGAGGGACATCGACGTCAGGATGAGCGAGGACTACTCGAACCTGTTGAGAACCCTCACGGCCTGAGGGGACAAGTCTGTGGATTACCGGTGCATGATCTTGGGGATAAAGTTACGCACAGATGACGCACAGCTCGTACCCAGGAACTCCCCACAAAGCGCGAGCGCGAGCGGTACGCAAGCGCTTGATCAGGCTGGGATCCGGTCGAAATGAGCACTATCCACAGGCCCAATCATCACTACAATCTGAATTCTTAAAGACCTAAGAGAAGAAGATTAGACCTATGAAGCTGATGGCGAAGCGCGAGGAGCTTCTCGCTCCCCTGCAAAGCGTGATCGGTGTGGTCGAGCGGCGTCAGACGATGCCAGTGCTCGCCAACGTTCTGCTCTCGGCACGCGATAAGCGGCTGGGCATGACGGGTACGGATCTGGAAGTGGAGCTGTCGGCCACGAGCGCCGTGCAGGTCGAGGCCGCCGGCGATGTCACGGTGCCGGGACGGAAGTTCCTGGACATTCTGCGAGCGCTGCCGAGCGGCACCGACGTGACGCTGAGCACCGAGGGCGAGAAGGCAACGGTGCGAGCCGGCCGCAGCCGCTTCACGCTGGCGACTCTGCCAGCCGGGGAATTCCCCGTGCTCGAAGAGATCCATGCACAGCAGACCCTCGCCCTGTCGCAGGGGGAGTTTCATCGGCTGATCGACAAGACGCACTTTTCGATGGCGCAGCAGGACGTGCGTTATTACCTCAACGGGTTGTTGTTCGAGACCCAGGAGCGGACCCTGCGCGCCGTCGCGACGGACGGGCACCGCCTGGCACTGTGTGAGATAACGCTCGCCGAGGCGGCGCGCGCCGGACAGGTGATCGTGCCCCGCAAGGCCATCCTCGAGCTGCAGCGCATCCTGGGAGCCGAAGGACAGATCGAGCTGGCGATCGGTACCAATCACGTTCGTGCCCAGATTGGCGACATTCGCTTCACTTCGAAGCTGATTGACGGTCGTTTCCCGGAGTACGGGCGAGTCATTCCGGAAAGCCCCAGCAAGATCGCCCTGGCGGACCGGGAGCTGCTGCGCCAAGCGTTGCAGCGTACGGCGATTCTTTCGAACGAGAAGTACCGGGGAATCCGCGTCGGCCTCAAGACAGGCCTGATGACTGTGCAGGCCCACAACCCCGAGCACGAGGAAGCCGAGGACCAGATCGAGATCGACTATACGGGAGACGAGGTCGAGATCGGCTTCAACGTCAATTATCTCCTGGATGCTTTGAGCGCGATCGAGACAGATCGCGTGGAGCTGGGGTTCACGGATGCCAACAGCAGCTGCCTGATCCGGGCACCGGGACTGGGAGATGCCCGTTACGTGGTCATGCCCATGCGGCTTTGAGCTCGCGTGGCAGGCCGGGACGGAGCGCGTGAGCGTGCGTGGGGTCCATGAGCCTGACTGAGATTCAGGTTCAGAACCTCCGCTGCATCGATTCGACACGGCTGGAGCTCCATCCGCGCTGTACGCTGATCTGGGGTGGGAACGGCGCGGGAAAGACCACGCTCCTCGAGGCCACGTTCTTGCTCGGGCGCGGCCGCTCGTTCCGCACGCGGCAGACTGAACAGCTGGTCCGGCGGAGCGCCGAGCGACTCACGGTGTTCGGACGCACGGACGGGGCCATTCCGCATGGCGTCGGTTTCGAGTTCGACCGCAACCAGGGTGCCCGGGCGAGGATCGACGGGCAGTCGGCCCAGTCACTCGCGGACCTGACCTTGGCCTTTCCGGTCCAGGTTATCGATCCGGACATCCACAAGCTGATTGAGGAAGGCGGCCGCCGCCGACGGCAATGGCTGGACTGGGCGGTGTTCCACGTGGAACCTCAGTTCCGGGAAACCTGGTTTCGGTATGCCCGGGCGCTGCGCCAGCGCAATGCCGCGCTGAAGAGCCGGGCGGCCGAAGCGCGCCCTTGGGAGGCGGAACTTCTGGAGCAGGGCGAGCGGATCGACGCCGCCCGACGCAGGGTCGTTGCCCAACTCGAGCCTCACTGGCACGCGACCCTCTCAGCTCTCGACTGTCCGCACGCCACACTCACTTATATGGCGGGTTGGTCCAGCGCGCTGGCGTTCAGCGAAGCTCTGCAGGCGGCCCGGCCGCGTGACGAGGCGCGCCAGACGACGACCGTTGGCCCGCATCGGGCGGACCTGCGCATCGGCGTCGATCACAAGCCGGCACGGGATATCCTGTCACGCGGTCAGCAGAAGCTCATGGCTGCCGCGCTCACGCTCGCGCAGCTCCGGTTGCTCGCAGCCGTCACCGAAATCATTCCGACCCTCCTGCTCGACGATCCGGCCGCGGAGCTGGACGCCGCGCACCAGGCGAGCTTCGTCGCCGAGGTGTCTCGGCTGAGTTGCCAGCTCGTGATCACGGCGCTGCAGCCGGAAATTCCCGGATTCATCCAGCCCGGCCGCGTGTTTCACGTGGAACAGGGTCAGGCTCGATCGGTATAATGACCCATTGCAAAACGGACGCGTTCATGGCAGCCGAAGACGTCTACGATTCCAGTAAAATCAAGGTCTTAAAGGGTCTGGACGCTGTGCGAAAGCGGCCCGGCATGTACATCGGTGACACCGATGACGGCACCGGGCTGCACCACATGGTGTTCGAGGTCGTCGATAACTCCATCGACGAAGCGCTGGCCGGCTTCTGTGACCGGATTGTGGTCATCATCCACGCCGATGAGTCCGTGACCGTCTCGGATAACGGCCGCGGGATCCCGGTCGACATGCACCCGGAGGAAGGCCGCTCCGCCGCCGAGGTCATCATGACCGTGCTGCATGCGGGCGGGAAATTCGACGCCAGTTCCTACAAAGTCTCCGGCGGCCTGCACGGTGTCGGCGTTTCGGTGGTCAATGCGCTGTCCGACCACCTGCTGCTGACGATTCACCGTGACGGTAAGGTGCACCGCCAGGAATACCGGTTGGGTGATCCGGTGGCGCCGCTCGCGGCCGTCGGGCCCTCGGAGCAGCGCGGCACCACCATTCGCTTCAAGCCGAGCGCCCAGATCTTCACGCACATCCAGTTCAACTACGAAATTCTCGCCAAGCGGCTGCGTGAGCTCTCGTTCCTCAATTCCGGTGTGCGCATTGAGCTGATCGACGAGCGCGAGAACAAATCGGACGTGTTCCAGCACGAGGGCGGACTGCAGGCGTTCGTCAAATACCTGAACCGCTCGCGAACGCCGATTCAGGAATCCGTCCCATGGTTCAAGACCCAGGATGGTCCGGTATCGGTGGAAGTCGCCCTGCAGTGGAACGATTCCTACCAGGAAAGCATGTTCTGTTACACGAACAACATCCCGCAGAAGGACGGCGGGACCCACCTGGCGGGATTCCGCAGCGCGCTGACGCGCACGCTCAACGATTACATCGAAAAGGAAATGTCCGCCAAAAAGGACAAGCTCCCGACCACCGGCGACGATGCGCGTGAGGGGCTGACCGCGATTCTCTCCGTGAAGCTGCCCGACCCCAAGTTCTCCTCGCAGACCAAGGACAAGCTGGTGTCCTCGGAGGTCAAGGGGATCGTGGAAGCGGCGGTAAGCGCGAAGCTGCAGGACTTTCTGCTCGAACACCCGCAGGAAGCCAAGGCCATCGTCGCCAAGATCATCGAGGCGGCCCGAGCCCGCGAAGCGGCCCGCAAGGCGCGCGAAATGACGCGCCGCAAAGGCGCGCTCGACGTGGCCGGACTGCCCGGAAAACTCGCCGACTGCCAGGAGAAGGATCCGGCGCTGTCGGAAATCTTCATCGTCGAGGGTGATTCGGCCGGTGGCTCAGCCAAGCAGGGCCGCGACCGGCGCACGCAGGCGATCCTGCCGCTGAAGGGCAAGATCCTCAACGTCGAAAAGGCCCGCTTCGACAAGATGCTCTCATCGGCAGAAGTCGGCACGCTGATCACCGCGCTCGGCTGCGGAATCGGCAAAGACGACTTCGACCTCGGGAAGCTCCGGTACCACCGCGTGATCATCATGACGGATGCTGATGTTGACGGCAGCCATATTCGTACGCTGCTGCTCACGTTCTTCTATCGCCAGATGCCAGCGTTGATCGAGCACGGACACATTTACATCGCACAGCCGCCGCTGTTCAAGGTGAAACGCGGCAAGCAGGAGATGTACGTCAAGGACGAGCCGGAGCTCGATGCGGTGCTGTTGAACTCAGCGCTCGAGGGTGCGGCCCTGTACGTCAATCGGGAAGCACCCCCGCTGCAGGGACCCGGGCTCGAGGCGCTCGCCCGGCAATACACCGACGTCCAAGCGATCATCAAACGCTGGTCGCGCCGCTACGATGACCGACTGCTGGAGCAGCTGATCTATCTGCCCGTGGTCCGGGCCGAGCAGTTCGACCAGACGGACTGGCTGCGCGGATGGGCCGCCCAGCTGCACGACAGTCTCAACATGCTCAATGACGCTGCGCGCGCCTATGCCGTCGAACTGCGCGAGGCCAGCGCAGGACACGGCGCGCGCGTCATGATCCGAAAGACCGAACACGGCATCCCGGGCACCAAGTACCTGACGCGCGAGTTCTTCGAGTCGGCCGAATATCAGCGCATCGCGGAGCTTGCCCGAACGCTCGCCGGACTGATCGGCGAGGGAGCGTTTGTCACCCGCGGCGAGGCCCGCCAGGCCGTCGGCTCGTTCAAGGAAGTGATGAAGTGGCTGTTCGATCAGGCGCGCAAGGGTCAGACGATCCAGCGCTACAAGGGCCTCGGGGAGATGAACCCGGAGCAGCTGTGGGAGACCACCATCAACCCCGAAACCCGCAGGCTCATGCAGGTGAAGATCGAGGATGCCGTCGCCTCGGATGACATCTTCACAACCCTGATGGGCGATCAGGTCGAGCCGCGCCGCGAATTCATCGAGAAGAACGCGCTGTCGGTCACCAATCTCGACATCTGATCCGGCGGGATGCCTCGCTCGGTGGAGATGAGATCGGCACCGCAGGCTCCTCGCCCGGGCGCCTGCCGGACTGCTTGCGGCGGCGCGGAGCGGGCGCATCGGGCCGCTGCACAGGGGTTCGCATCCTGTATGCGCCGCGGCGCTGCGCCGGTGCAAACCGCCTGCTGCGCGACTTCCGCGACCGCGCAGCAGGGCCGAGCCTCGGGGGGCTGACGGTTAGCGATTCACGGTCGCCATGCCCGCGGGCGGATAGCGCATGCCCGCGGCCGCCCCGGGCGGGAACACCGCCGCGAGCGCTTCCAGATCCGCGCCGCTGAGCTGCACCTCGAGTGCACCGAGATTTTCGGTGAGACGCTCGCGCCGCTTGGTGCCCGGTATGGCGATGACGTCTTCGCCCTGAGCGAGCACCCACGCCAGTGCCAGCTGCGCGGCGGTGCAGCCGCGCGCGGCGGCCAGCGCGCGCACCCGCCCGAGCAGGTGCAGGTTGCGCGCGAAGTTCTCTTCCTGAAAGCGCGGATGGTTGCGTCGGAAATCGTCTTCCGCCAAGTCCTCCGGCCGCGTGAACGCGCCGGTGAGAAAGCCGCGCCCGAGCGGGGAGTAGGCCACCAGGGCGACCCCCAGACGGCGGCACGCCGCCAGCATGCCGTTCTCCTCCACGTCGCGCGACCACAGAGAAAATTCGCTCTGCAGCGCAGCGATCGGATGGACGCGAGCGGCACGCTCGAGCGTCGTGGCCGAGGCTTCGGACAGCCCCAGATAGCGCACCTTGCCCGCGGCGACGAGCTCGGCCATCGCGCCGACGGTCTCCTCGATCGGCACCTCGGGATCCACCCGATGCTGGTAGTACAGGTCGATGTGTTCCACCCCGAGGCGCTTGAGGCTCGCCTCGCAGGCGGCGCGCACGTACTCGGGACGACCGCTGATCGCGCGGCGGTTCGGATTCGCCGCATCGCGCACGATGCCGAACTTGGTGGCAAGGAACACCCTATCGCGCCGGCCGTGGATCGCGCGGCCCACCAGCTCTTCGTTGGTGAATGGCCCGTACATGTCCGCGGTATCGAGCAGCGTCACGCCCCGCTCCAGCGCCAGGTGAATCGTTGCGAGCGACTCGGCATCATCACCGGCGCCATAGAACTCGCTCATACCCATGCACCCCAACCCCAGGGCCGAGACGCGCGGCCCGTTGCGGCCGAGAACCCGTGTCTGCATGGCTAACTCCTTGTTCGTAATGAAAACTCCGCAGATCGACCGCCTGCGACTACCGTTCAGTATATCGCTGCGAACTCTCCCGCCGCCGCCCCGATTCGCCGCGCCCCCGCTGGGGTGGCGCGATGGCAGAATCCCCGCCAGCACTTTTACGTTCCGAAGGGGAACGCGACCATGTCCACCGACTATCTGCCTCCCTCCGCACTGCAGCTCAGCCCGCGCCGGCACTCCACGGCCGCGCGTACCGTCGATGAGCTGGTCCGCGAGCAGCTCGAGCACTTCGGCATCGCCCCCGAGTCTGCGCACGGCCAAGCGCTCGCGCACCTCGCGCGAGCGCTGATCGATGCGAACGGCGCGGCCCAGGAGGCCTGGCGACTGACCACCGACACGCTCGCCCGCATGGACCGGCGCGAGCGCATCGCGTGGTTCAATGCCAAGCGCTTCGCGTGCTTTCAGCTCGCCAAGGTGCTCGATACGCTGCAGAACCCGCTGCGCGCCACCTATCAGTCGCTCATGGACGATGCGCCCACGGCCACCGCCAAGGGTCCCTATCCGCTGTTCGACAACGTCACGGCGCTGTTCAGCGCCACGCCGGTGATCACGCGCACCGCGACCTACGTCTATGCGTGTACGGAATGGGTCGAGGACGCCTTCCAGGGCAAGGAGCTGCTGCACGAGATCTACTCGCGGCTGCTCAATCCGACCTCCATCTGCCTCGCCAACCACATCGTCGACCTGGAGGCCGGGCCGGAGGCGGCCGAGTATTTCGCCTGGAATTTCAACTCCGGCATGGCGGCCATCGACGCCACGCTCGCCAATCTGCTCGGCTACGAGGACGTGGTGCTCGCCAGCCGTAACGTGTACGGCGGCACCTACCAGCTCCTGCACGACTGGTACGGCAAGCGCAGCAACCTCAGCGTCGCGGTCGAATGGTTCGATGGCGAGAGCGTCGAGGCCTTCGCCGCACAGCTGGCCGGACTCGAGCAGCGCCACGCCGCGCGCCTCGCGCAGGGTCGGCAGATCTACGTCTACCTCGAGTCCCCATGCAATCCGCACGGCAACATCCTCGACGTTCCCGCGATCTGCCGCGCCGCACATGCCAAGGGCCTGACGGTGATCTGCGATGCGACGGTGGGCACGCCCGTGCTGCAGCGCCTTCTGCAGCGTGCCGAGCGGACCGAACGGCCCGACTTCCTCATCCACTCGTACACCAAGGACATCTGCGGCTCGGGCAACACCACCGCCGGGGTGGTCATCGGCCGGACCGAGCGGATGTTCCTGCCCAAGGGCGCCACGGTGCGCGCCACCGGTCACGACGGCCACGAGCGCGAGTACCGCTGGGACGAGACCATGTTCTGGAACGTCTACTACGTCAAAGGCGCGTTTCTCGAGGCCGACAAGGCCTTCGAAGTGCTCAGCGGCATGCGCACCATGGAGCTGCGCGTACTGCAGAAGTGCATCAACACCATCGTACTGGCACGTGCTCTGTCGCTGCACCCGATGATCAACGTGCACTGTTCCGCCGTTGCGAACCATCCCAACGGCGCGCTGCGCGAGCGCCTCATGACGCTCGGCCTGCCGGCACCGCTGTTCACCATCGATTTCGAGGGCACGCCGCGTCACCCGCAGCGCCTCGAGCGAGCGCGGCTGCAGCGCCTGCTCGACAGCCTGGAGCCGGCCTTCGGCCTGCAGGTCACCCTCGGGCAGACCAACACCGTGGTCCTGTGCCCGGCGCTGACCAGCCACTCGGAGATGTCCGAACAGGCGCTGGCCGCTGCGGGCATCACGCCGAGCACGCTGCGCATCTCGGTCGGAGATGAAGATCCTCGTTACCTGCTCGAGCACCTGCGCCGCGCCGCGGAGCTCGCCGCCGGCGAGGAGGCGCCGCAGTTCGTCGCGGGTTTCCCCGCTCGTGCGCAGCTCAACCAGATCTACGCGCAAGTGTACGCGGACGTGCACCAGCGCTGGATCGCACAGCGCTGCGCGCAGTGAGGCCGGCGCGGTCGCGACCGCAAGGCCGCGACCGCGCTGAACGCTCCCTCAGCGCACCGGATCGAGGAACAGCAGCCGTAGCGAGCCAGGCGCGAACGGCGAGCCGCTCGGCCGCTTACCGGCGTGCCAGGCCGCGAAGAACGCCTGCAGCGCCCGCGCCGTGGTGTGGGCGGCAACGACGAACACCCGAGCGCTACGCGGATCGAGCGCCATGGTACGCCCCGACAATGCGGTCTTCACCGTCGCCAGCGGCGCATACGTGTTCGCGTTGATCTCGCGGATGACCGATAGCGTGCCGTCGATCCCGTTGGAGCTGAAGATGAGCCGGCGCCGCGCATCGAAGCGGTCCGCGTCGGTGCCGCGGCCGATCGGCAGCGTCGCGACCACCGCGCCGTCGCGGGCGTTGAGCACGACGAGCCGGCCGTTCGAGCAGCTTGCGAACAGGCGGTGTGTCGCGGTGTCGATGGCGAGCCCATGCGGCCCACGGCAGGTCGGCATGGGCCAGGCCGCAGTGATCCGATCGCTCGCGGTGTCGATGCGGAAGATCTCATGATGCGTCACGCCGTTGACGTAGAGGTTGCCGCGGCCGTCCGGTACCGCGTATTCCAGGTCGCCGCCGATGTGGATCGTGCCCACCACCACGCGCCGCGCCGGATCGATCACCGCGACACTGCCGGTATCCCCGTCGATGACGAACGCATGAGCGCTCGAAGGATCGAATGCCACCGCATCGGCGCCCGGCTCGATCTTCAGCCGCGCCAGCACCCGCAATGACTTCAGACTGAACAGCACGGCCTGGCCCCGCCCGCCGTCATCGGTGATGCCCACACCGGCCTTCTCATCGAAGGCTATCCCGTGCGGCCCGCCGGGAATGGGTCCGACCTGACCGACGATCCGCCCGCCGCGGCCGTCGATCACCGTCAACCGGTTCCCATGCGCCACGAACACTCGCCGCGAGGCCGGCTCGTAGACGGCATAGTCCCAGCGCTCGGGCGCGCCGAGCGCCACGCTGCGCACGACTCGATAAGTGAGGGTCCCGCGGGCCGCGGTCGGCTGCGCAAGACCGATCGCCGTGGCCGCAAGCCACAGCAGGGCGGCGAGTACGGAACGGGTCATGACGTATCGCACTGGCAATCTCCTCGGCCAAATTTACCGGGCAGGCGCTCTTGAGCGGCGCTGGCGATTATGGTCCCGCGGTGCGCGTCGGCGCCACGTCGGGGTCGCCCAGCTGACTCGTCTGCGTCTCGGGCTGTCGCAATTCGTCGTCACAAGTGGCGCGTGCAGGCCGATCGAGTTAGGGTTGAACCGCCAATCACGTCGGCTCGCCGAAGGAGGCCCCATGAGCCGGATCGAGCTGCCCGGCAGCGCGCGCGAGCCGCTGCCCGGGGCGCGAGCGCTGCGTCCGGCGGCTGCCGATGAGCGTCTGGAGGCGACGCTCGTTCTGCGCCCCAGCGCCCCGCCGCTCTGGGACGAACACCTCGCGCGGCTCGGTCGCGGCGAGCCGGCGACGCCGCTGACCCGTGAACAGTTCGCACAGCGCCATGGCGCGAGCGCGACTGACCTGCAGGCCGTTGTCACATTCGCCGCCGCGCACGGTCTGGCCGTGGTGCAACAGCATGCCGCGCGACGCACCGTCGTGGTGTGTGGCGAGGTGGCGCAGATGAATGCCGCATTCGGTGTCGAGTTGTGGCAGTTCGAGTATCCGCAGGGCACGTATCGCGCGCCGCGCGCGGCGGTGCGGCTGCCCACCGAGCTGCAGGACATCGTCGTGGCCGTGCTCGGGCTCGACGATCGGCCGCAGGCACGACCGCATCTGCGCGTGTATGCCGGACCGAAGCCGCGCCGGTCGCGGGCGGCCGTGCCGCCCATGGCGTCATTCACCGCCGTGCAACTGGCCGCCCTGTACCAGTTTCCCGCCGGCGCTGCTCAGGGCGAGTGCATCGCGCTCATCGAGCTCGGCGGCGGATATCGTCCAAGCGATCTGAGCGCCTACTTCACCGCCCTCGCGCTGCCCGTGCCCGAGGTCGTTGCGGTATCCGTCGATCATGGCGCGAACACGCCGAGCGGCAATCCCAGCGGCGCTGACGGCGAGGTGATGCTGGACATCGAGGTGGCCGGAGCAGTCGCGCCGGCGGCAAAGCTCGCCGTCTACTTCGCGCCAAATACCGACGCGGGATTTCTCGATGCGCTCACCAGCGCAATCCATGACACGGTGCACCGGCCGTCGGTGGTGTCGGTGAGCTGGGGCGCTCCGGAGTCCACCTGGACGGCTCAGGCGCTAAGCGCCATGGATCAGGCCCTGCAGGCCGCGGCACTCCTGGGTATCACCGTGTGCGTCGCTGCGGGCGACGGCGGCTCGAGCGACGGGATGCCCGGGACGGCTCCGCACGTGGACTTTCCGGCGTCGAGCCCGCATGCCCTCGCCTGCGGCGGAACGCGTCTGCGGGCCACGGCAGACGCCATCCTCAGCGAGTCGGTCTGGAACGACGGAACGCCGGCAGCAGGCGCCACCGGCGGCGGCGTCAGCGCGGTGTTCGCGCTGCCGCCCTGGCAGCAGGGACTACAGCTCACCGCTGCACAGGGCGTGCGCGAGCCGCTCACCCGGCGGGGGGTGCCGGATGTCGCGGCCGATGCCGATCCGCGCTCGGGCTACCAGGTGCGCGTCGATGGCACCGCCGCAATCTTCGGCGGCACGAGCGCCGTGGCTCCGCTCTGGGCGGGACTCATCGCGCGCCTCAACGCGCGGCGCGGGGTCACTGCCGGGCTGCTCAACCCGCTGCTCTATGCAAACCCCTCGGTGCTGCGCGACATCACGCGAGGCGACAACGGCGCCTACCGCGCCTCGAGCGGTTGGGATGCCTGCACGGGCCTCGGCAGTCCCGGGGCACTGCTCGGTACCCTGCCGGGGTGGTGAGGCGCGCCGCGCGCCGAGGAGCGCTGGCGCCGCCGCTCAGATCTCGGTGAGGCCCTCGAGGTAGAAGACGCACTCCCCGACGAGCTCGACACGCTCGCCGTTCACCCGACACCACAGCTCTCCGCCGCGCCGCGACGCCTGGTAGGCGTGCAGAGACGACTTGGCGAGCCGCTCCGACCAATACGGTGCGAGCGCGCAATGGGCGCTGCCCGTGACCGGATCCTCGGGCACGCCGCGCGCCGGGGTGAAATAGCGGCTGACGCAGTCGAATTCGCCTTCGCCGCGTGCGGTGACGATGACGCCCAGACGATCCAGCCGCGCGATGGCCCCGATGTCGGGCTGCAGCCTGCGCACGGCCTGTTCGCTCTCGAGCGTCACGAGATAGTTCACGGCGTCGGCGCGTACTTCCTGCGGTACGGCTCCGAGCGCGCGACGAAGCGCCTCGGAATCAGGCGCCGGTACGGTGGAACGGGCGGGAAAGTCCATGGCGTAGCCCGCACCGGAGCGCCTCACGTGCAGCGCGCCGCTCGCCGTGTGGAAGGTGACGGCCGGCCTGCCCGGCTCCAGCCGCTCGAGCACCACGGCGGCGCTCGCGAGCGTCGCGTGCCCGCAGAGCGGCACCTCCACGGCCGGCGTGAACCAGCGCAGCTGGTACGTGCCCTGCCCGCCGACGAGAAAGGCCGTTTCCGACAGGTTGTTTTCCTGCGCCAGCGCCTGCAGCACGGCGTCCGGCGGGAACGCCTCGAGCGGCATCACCGCCGCGGGATTGCCGCTGAAGCGCTGCCGGGTGAAGGCATCCACCTGGAACAGGCGCGTACCCATCAGGCCGTCTCCTCGCCCGCCGGCGCGCGGCCCTCGAGCCTCGCCACGGTGCCCTCGATCCAGCTCTGCACCTGCTGGTTGACCTCGCGCGGATCCCGACCGGCGGCGCTCACCGGCGGCCCGATCACCACGTGGATCGTGCCGGGACGCTTGCGCCAGCCGCGCCGCGGCCAGAAGCGGCCGGCATCGTGCGCCACGGGCACCAGCAGCCGGCCGGTCTCCGCCGCGAGCAGCGCGCCGCTGACGCCGTAGCGGCGCGTCTGGCCCGGCGGCATACGCGTACCTTCCGGAAAAATGATGATCCAGTCCCCTTCGGCCAGCCGCTCCTTGCCTTGAGCGATGACCTGACTCACCGCCGAGTGTCCCGACTTGCGGTCGATCGCGATCGCGTGCACCTGGCGGATGCCCCAGCCCACCGCCGGAATCCACGTCAGTTCGCGCTTGAGCACCCAGACCTGCCGCGGGAACACCAGGGCCATGGCGATGGTTTCCCACGAGGAGGAGTGCTTCCACAGCGCGATGTGATTGCCGGGGGGCAGGTTCTCCAGGCCCTCGATGTGGTACTCGAGCCGGCAGGTCCAGCGCAGCACCGTCAGCAGGACCCGCGACCAAACCCGCACCAGCGCGAAGCGGCGGGGAAACGGCAGCATGGCGCAGGCGATGACGAAGAAGATCGCGTAGAGAAACGTCCAGAGGAACAGAAAGACCGTAAAGAACAGCGAGCCCAGCAGCTGCATGGGGATTCCTCAGCCCGGCAGACGCGACAAGTCGGCCACGCCCGCGAACAATGTGCGCATCTGGCGCAGCAGCGCCAGACGGTTCTCGCGCAGGCGCAGGTCTTCGTCCATGACCATGACTTCGTCGAAGAATCCGTCGACCGCCTGGCGCAGCCCAGCCAGCTCGGTCAGCGCGCCGGCATAGTCGCCGCGTTGCAAAGCGGAGCCGACGGCGGCCTGCACCGGCCGCAGCGCATCGGCGAGGCGTCGCTCCGCCGGTGCCACGAGCAGCAGCGGATCGACCGGCGCGGCGCTCTCGCCGGGCGCATCCGCCAGCGCGCTCTTCTTCAGGATGTTGGCCACCCGCTTGTTGGCCGCGGTCAGGCTGGCCGCCTCCGGCAGCGCCAGGAACGCACGCAGCGCGGCCAGTCGCGCATCGAATTCGAGCGGCGAGCGCGGTCGCCGCGCGAGCACCGCGTCGAACATCTCGGTGCTGATGGCCCGGGTGCCGTCCGGCGTCGCGCTCTGCCCTTCCAGGTAATGGGCGCGCAGCCGCTCGAACACGTAATCGTAGAGCTCGCCGGCGGCATCGGGCAGCGCCGGAACGGGCTTGCCGGCGCCGAGCGCAATCCGCTCGATGTCCGCACGCGCCAGGCGCGAGGCGTGCTCGAGCAGCGCGGCCAGATCGAGCTCGATGCGCTTCTCGAGCAGGATGCGGATCAGTCCGATGGCTGCGCGGCGCAGTCCGAACGGGTCCTTGGTGCCGGTGGGCTTCTCGCCGATGGCGAAGATGCCCGCCAGGGTGTCGAGCTTGTCGGCGACCGCGAGCAGCGTTCCGGTGCCCGTGAGCGGCAGCGCGTCGCCCGCGGCGCGCGGCAGATAATGCTCCCCGATCGCGGCTGCGACCTCACGGTCCTCCCCGTCCGCCACGGCGTAGTGGGTGCCCATGGTCCCCTGCAGCTCCGGGAATTCTCCGACCAGCGCGGTGAGCAGGTCGCACTTGCAGAGCATCGCGGCGCGCTCGAGCGCAGCGCTCGACTGCCCGAGCGCGCTCGCCATCTGCACCGCCAGTGCACGGATGCGCCGGGCGCGGTCGCCGAGCGAGCCGAGCCGCGCCTGGAACGTGACCGCATCGAGCGCCTCGATCCGCGCGGCGAGCGCCGTCTTGCGGTCCTGCGCCCAGAAGAATGCCGCATCCGCGAGGCGCGGTCGCACCACGCGCTCGTTGCCTTCGATCACTTTCGCCGGCTCGCGGCTGTCGATGTTGGCAACCGCCACGAAATACGGCAGGAGCGTGCCATCGGCGCGCTCGACCGGGAAGTAGCGCTGGTGATCTTCCAGGGTCGAGATCAACACCTCGCGGGGCAGCTCGAGGAAGCGCGGCTCGAAGCGCCCGGCGAGTGGCACCGGCCACTCCACCAGCGCGGTCACCTCATCGAGCAGCGCCTCGCGCACCAGTGCCCGCCCGCCGAGCGCGCTCGCGGCCTCGATCACGCCGGAATGAATCCGCTCGCGGCGCAGAGCAAAGTTCGCCACGACGTGACCGCGCTCGGCGAGCACCCGTTCGTATGCCCCAGGCCGCGCGAGGCGCAGCGGCCTCGGCGCGTGAAAGCGGTGTCCCCAGGTCACGGCCCCCGCGGGGATCTCCAGCAGCCTCGCCGGCACCACTGTCGAGCCCAGCAGCAGCACGATCCAGTGCACCGGACGGACAAACTGCGCCTCGCTCGCGCCCCAGCGCATGCGGCGCGGAACCGGCAGCGCATCGAGCGCCTGCTGCACGATCGCCGGCAGCAGCTCCGCGGTCGGCGCGCCGGCCTTGACGCCGGTGTAGTAGAGAAACGTCCCCTTCGCCTCGGTGCGCCGCTCGAGCGCCTCGATGGCGACCGCGCAGCTCGCGGCGAACGCCTGCGCGGCCCGCGTGGGCGCGCCGTCGGCATCGAACGCGGCGCTCACCGGCGGGCCGCGCCGCTCCACGCGCTGATCGGGCTGGCGCAGGGCCAGGCGCTTGACCCGGACCGCGAGCCGCCTCGGCGTGGCGAAGGACTCGAGCGCGCCGTGGCTCAGCGCCGCCTTGTCGAGGCCAGCCTCGATGCCGGCGGCGAACGCCTGCTCGAGCACACGCAGCGCATTCGGTGGCAGCTCCTCGGTGCCGATCTCAACCAGAAAGTCCTGCCTCTCCATGCTCACGCTCCCGCCGCCGTGTGCAGCATGGGGAAGCCCATGGCCTGTCGAGTCTCGAAGTACGAGCGCGCCACGGCGCTCGCGAGCGTGCGCACGCGCAGGATGTAGCGCTGGCGCTCGGTGACCGAGATGGCCCCGCGCGCATCGAGCAGGTTGAAGGTGTGCGACGCCTTGAGCACCTGCTCGTACGCCGGCAGCGGCAGGCCTGCATCGAGCAGGGCCCGGCAGGACTGCTCGTGGTCCTCGAAGTGACGCAGCAGTGACGGCACGTCGGCGCACTCGAAGTTGTAACGCGATTGCTCCACCTCGTTCTGGTGGAAGACATCCCCGTAGCTCACGCGGCCGCGCGGACCGTCGGTCCAGAGGATGTCGTACAGGCTCTCCACGCCCTGCAGGTACATCGCCAGGCGCTCCAGTCCATAGGTGATCTCGCCGCTGACCGGCCGGCAGTCGAGGCCCCCGACCTGTTGGAAATAGGTGAACTGGGTGATCTCCATGCCGTTCAGCCAGACCTCCCAGCCGAGCCCCCAGGCGCCGAGGCTCGGGGACTCCCAGTTGTCCTCGACGAAACGCACGTCATGCACCAGCGGATCGAGTCCGAGCGCGCGCAGGCTGCCCAGATACTGCTCGATCAGATCCGGCGGCGAGGGTTTGATGAGGACCTGGAACTGGTAGTAGTGCTGCAGCCTGAACGGATTTTCACCGTAGCGCCCGTCGGTCGGCCGACGGGACGGCTGTGCGTACGCGGCGCTCCAGGGCTCCGGGCCGATCGAGCGCAGGAAGGTGGCGGTATGGAACGTTCCGGCGCCCACCTCCATGTCGTACGGCTGCAGCACGATGCAGCCGCGCTCGGACCAGTAGCGCTGCAGCGCGAAGATCAGATCCTGGAACGTGCGGGGCGGGGCCGGGATTTTCATGACTGCGCCGATCGAGCAAAACGGCCGCCGAGTATAACCAAGCCGCACCCGCCGAGAGCGCCGCACCAAAATCAGGCACCGTCAAGCGGCTGCTTCTTTAGCCGCGCAGCGTGCTCGTGGTCACATGCACTATTTTGGTGCTATCGTGTTGCTTAGCGCACCTAAATGGTGCGCTTTGTTGAGCTCTTAACGCGCAACAAATTGATTTTAAAGGGTTAATGATTTGGCACGCGGCATGCACTATTGAAGTGCTCCGCCACGCGGCATTCGAGCGGATTCACGTCGAGCAACCGGCAGGCCCCGCGGGATCCACCCGACCCGGCGGCAGTGCGGGCTGTCCCGATGCGGCGGGCGCAACCGTTTTCCTCCGGAGGCGATATGACACCGAGCGATGTACTGAAGCTGATCAAGGATAAAGACGTCAAGTTCGCGGACCTCAGGTTCACCGATACCCGAGGCAAGGAACAACACGTCACCATTCCGGCGCGCCTGGTCGATGAGGACCTGTTCCGCGACGGCAAGATGTTCGACGGCTCCTCGATCGCCGGTTGGAAGGGGATCAACGAGTCGGACATGATCCTGATGCCGGAGTCGAAGACGGCGGTGATCGATCCGTTTTTCGAGGAAACCACCGTCAACCTGCGCTGCGACGTCGTCGAGCCGGCGACCATGCAGGGCTACGAGCGCGATCCGCGCTCGCTCGCCAAGCGCGCCGAGGCGTACCTGAAGTCCACGGGCATCGCCGACGGCGCGCTGTTCGGCCCCGAGAACGAATTCTTCATCTTCGACAGCGTGCGCTTCGGCAACGAGATGCGCGGCAGCTTCTACGCCATCGACTCCGTCCAGGGTGCCTGGAGCTCCGGCACCGAATTCGCCGAGGGCAACACCGGCCATCGTCCGGGCGTCAAGGGCGGCTACTTCCCGGTGCCGCCGGTCGATGCCTTCCAGGACATCCGCTCGGCCATGTGTCTGGCCTGCGAGGAGCTCGGACTGACGGTGGAAGTCCACCATCACGAGGTCGCCACCGGCGGCCAGGGCGAGATCGGCATCGGCGCCGGCACGCTGGTGCAGAAGGGCGACCAGGTGCAGCTGCTGAAATACGCGGTGCTCAACGTCGCGCAGCGCTACGGCAAGACCGCCACATTCATGCCCAAGCCCCTGGTCGGGGACAACGGCAGCGGCATGCACGTGCACCAATCGCTGCAGAAGGAAGGCAAGGCGCTGTTCGCCGGCGACAAGTACGGTGGCCTGTCGGACCTGGCGCTGTACTACATCGGTGGCATCATCAAGCACGCCAAGGCGCTCAACGCCTTCACCAACGCCGGCACCAACAGCTACAAGCGCCTGGTGCCGGGCTTCGAGGCGCCGGTCATGCTCGCCTACTCGGCGCGCAACCGCTCGGCCTCGATCCGCATTCCCTGGGTGTCGAACCCGAAGGCCCGGCGGATCGAGGTGCGCTTCCCCGACTCGAGCGCCAACCCGTACTTCGCCTTCGCCGCGATGATGCTCGCCGGCCTCGATGGCATCCAGAACAAGATCCATCCCGGCGAGCCGGCCGACAAGGATCTGTATGACCTCGAGCCGGAGGAGGCCAAGCACATCCCGACGGTCTGCCACTCGCTCGACATGGCGCTCGAACACCTCGACAAGGACCGAGAGTTCCTGACCCGCGGGGGAGTGTTCACCAACGATGTGATCGACGCCTACATCGGGCTGAAGATGCAGGAAGTCACGCGCTTCCGCATGGCGACCCATCCGGTGGAGATGGAGCTGTATTACAGCTGCTGAGCGCCCGTGGACGAGCCGTTCTCACTGCGCGCCGCGGCCGCTCCCTTGACCGGGGAGCGGCCCGGCGTGCGGGGGGATCCCGTCGCCGCCCCGCGACAGGCCGGTGCTCTTTTGTACTCGGCCCGCCAAGGGGATATGCTCCGGGCTCATGAGAGCTTCGCGCTTGATCCTGCGGCCGGTGCTGACCGTGGTGCTGTGTGCCGGGCTGTGCGCCGTCGCCTGGGCCGCGAACGGCAACGGCGGGGATTCCACGGTCTACAAATGGGTCGACGCCCACGGCGTCATCCACTACAGCGACCATCCGCACCCGAACGCCACCAAGCTCAGCATCAAGGGCGCGCAGACCTACGCGCCACCGCCGCCGATGCCCGCGGATCTGGAGGCGACGCCGGCCCCGGCCGACACCCAGCCGGCACATGCCTACAGCAGCTGTCACATCGCGCAGCCGCACGAGCAGCAGATGCTGATGAACGTCCATCAGACCACGGCGGTGGTACGCACCGACCCGCCGCTGTTCACCGGCAACCACGTGCAGCTGTATCTCGACGGGCGACGCATGCCGGGCGATGGGCCGGCGTTCACGTTCCCGGTCTTCCGCGGCCAGCATTCGGTCTCGGCAGTGGTCGTGAACCGCTTCGGGCAGATCGTCTGCGAGACCTCGACCGTGACCTTCTTCGTCCACCAGCCGTCGATCCAGAACCCGCACAATCCCGTGCATCCGCACTGAGGTCCGCTGTCCGCGCGGCGCCGGCGGGAGTCCGCCGTGCGCTTTGAGCCCGGCGCGCCGTCGGCGCTCGCGCACTTCGATCCGGCCGGGCTGTTCGACACCCTCTCCACCGGCATCATCGTGCTCGATGCGCAGCTGTGCGCCATCTACGCCAACGTGGCCGCGCAGGATCTGCTCGCCTTCAGCCTGAACCAGGCGCGTGGCCGGCCGTTCACCGACTTCCTCTCCGAGAGCAGCGGCCTGCCGGCGCTGCTGCGCCGGGCGCTCGCAACCGGCGAGGGCATCGCCGACCGGGAGTTGCTCGTGCGGCCTCTGGCCACGCCGCGCGAGACCCGCACGCTCGATGTGACCCTCACGCCGCTCGAAGGACAGATCACCGGCAATCACCTGCTCCTCGAGCTTGCCGACGCCACGCAGCGCCAGCGCATCACGCGCGAGAACGATCTGCTGGCGCGCCTCGATGGCAGCCGGCTCATGATCCGCCAGCTGGCGCACGAGATCAAAAATCCCCTCGGCGGGCTGCGCGGGGCGGCGCAGCTGCTCGAGCGCGAGCTGCCGGCCGAGGAGCTGAAGGAATACACCCGCGTCATCATCGGGGAGGCGGACCGGCTGGCCGCCCTGGTCGACTCGATCGCCGGACCCATGCGCGCGCCGGACAAGTCGGTGCTGAACGTGCACGAGATCTGCGAACATGTTTTCCGCCTGCTGCGCGCCGAAGCGCCCGCCGACGTCATGATCGAGCGCGATTACGATCCAAGCCTGCCGATGGCGATCCTCGACCGTCATCAGCTCATCCAGGCTCTGCTCAACGTGGCGCGCAACGCGTTGCAGGCGCTCGCCGGCCGGGGCCGCATCGTGCTGCGCACGCGTGCGCTGACCAACGTCAGCATCGGCTCGACGCGCCACCGGCTGGTGGCGAGCGTGCAGGTGCAGGACGATGGGCCCGGCGTGCCGCCGGAGCTGCACACGAGCCTGTTCTACCCGCTGGTCACCGGCCGGCCCGATGGGACCGGTCTCGGTCTCGCCGTGGCGCAGGAGCTCGTGAGCCGCAACGGCGGGCTGATCGAATTCGACAGCGAGCCGGGTCGGACGCTGTTCACCCTGTTGCTGCCACTCGGGGAGAGCGCATGAACCAGGCGCTGCGGGTATGGGTCATCGACGACGACGCGTCGATCCGTTGGGTGCTCGAGCGCGCGCTGCGCAACGGGGGACTGATCGCGCGCGCCTTCGAGTCGGCCGAGCCGGCACTCGAGGCGCTGCGTCGGGACAGCCCGGACGTGCTGATGACCGACATCCGGATGCCGGGGCGCTCCGGACTCGACCTGCTCAGGCGCGTGCGCGACACGCGCCCGGATCTGCCCGTCATCGTCATGACCGCGCATTCGGATCTGGGCAGCGCCGTATCCGCGTACGAGGGCGGCGCATTCGAGTACCTGCCCAAGCCCTTCGACATCGACCAGGCCGTGGCGCTGGTGCGCCGCGCGGCCAGCATCCAGCCGGCTGCGCCCGCGGCGGGCGGCGCCGAAGCGGACATCCCGGAGCTGCTCGGCACCGCGCCGGCCATGCAGCAGGTGTTCCGTGGCATCGGCCGGCTGTCCCGCTCGAGCGTGACGGTGCTGATCACCGGGGAGTCGGGTACCGGCAAGGAGCTGGTGGCGCGCGCCCTGCACGTCCACAGCCCGCGCGCCGCGCGGCCCTTCATCGCGCTCAACACCGCGGCGATTCCCGGTGATCTGCTGGAGTCCGAGCTGTTCGGTCACGAGCGTGGCGCGTTCACCGGCGCCGATGCTCAGCGCCGCGGCCGCTTCGAGCAGGCCGATGGCGGCACGCTGTTCCTCGATGAGATCGGCGACATGTCGACGACGCTGCAGACCCGGCTGCTGCGCGTGCTCGCGGAGGGCGAGTTCTACCGGGTCGGTGGTCAGACGCCCATCCGCGTCGACGTGCGCGTCATCGCCGCCACGCACCAGAATCTGCAGGAGCGGGTGGCGCAGGGTTCGTTCCGCGAGGACCTGTATCACCGCCTGAACGTCATCCGTCTGCGGCTGCCGCCGCTGCGCGAGCGGGCCGAGGACATTCCGCAGCTGCTGCGTCACTACCTGCGGATCGCCGCCCGTGACCTCGGGATCGAGGCGAAGTCGCTGGCCCCGCAAGCCGAGCGCCGCCTCGGCGCCTACGGCTGGCCGGGCAACGTGCGCGAGCTGGTCAACGTCTGCCGCCGCCTCTCGGTGCTGGCCCCGGGCAGCGTCATCGGCAGCGAGGACCTGCCGCCGGAGATCGACGGGCTGGGCGGCGGCGCTGAGCCCGACTGGAAGCGCGCGCTCGAGGACTGGGCGGTGCGCCAGGCCGCGAGCGGCGAGGGTGCGCTGCTGGAGCTCGCGCAGCCGGAGTTCGAGCGCATCCTGATCCGCGCGGCTCTGCAGCGCACGCAGGGCCACCGTCAGGAGGCCGCACGGCTCCTCGGATGGGGTCGCAACACCCTGACACGAAAGTTGAAGGAGCTGGCGCTCGAGACGCCCGGTTCACCCGGCGAGGGGACCGAGTCCGAGGGCTGATCGTCCGCCGGCGCGCGCCGCGCGTGGCTCAGACGCGCAGCGTTCCGGTGAGCTCGGTGACGGCGCCGAAGCCGTGCTCGCGCAGGTAGTCCGCGACGCCCGCGTTGATGCGCTTGCAGACCATGGGGTCGTAGAACAGCGCCGTGCCGAGGCCCACCGCGCTCGCGCCGGCAATGAGGAACTCGATCGCGTCCGCAGCCGTCGTGATGCCGCCCTGGCCGATGATCGGTATGCCGTGCTTGCGCGCCACGTCATAGACCTGGTGCACCTTGAGCAGTGCGATCGGCTTGATCGCCGGGCCGGAGAGCCCCCCCTGGATGTTGCCGATCACCGGACGGCGGGTGTGCGCATCGATGGCCATGCCCATCACGGTGTTGATCACCGCCAGCGCATCCGTTCCCGCCTCGATGCAGCGGCGGGCGTTCTCACGGATGTCGGTCTGGTTGGGTGAGAGCTTGGTGATGAGCGGCTTGCCGGTGACGCGCCGGCAGGCCTCGACCACCTGCGCGGACATGTCCGGGTAGTTGCCGAAGGCGACGCCGCCCTCCTTGACGTTCGGGCAGGAGATGTTGATTTCGATGGCATCGATCGGCGATTGATCGAACAGCCGGGTCACCTCGGCGTACTCCTCGACCGTCGAGCCGGACACGTTGGCGATGAAGCGTGTCTCGCTGAAGTCGAGCTCGGGCAGGATGCGCTCGATGACGTGCTCGGCGCCGGGGTTCTGCAGCCCGATCGCGTTCAACATGCCCGCCGGTGTCTCGTAGACGCGGTGCGGTGGATTGCCGAGTCGCGCGGTGAGCGTCGTGCCCTTCAGGACGATGGCGCCGGCGTCGCGGTTGGAGAATCCCTCGATGCGCGTGTACTCCTCGGCGAAGCCCACGCAGCCCGACAGCAGCACGATGGGCGAGGCGAGATGCAGACCGCAGAATCTCAGCTGCAGCGCGTCGGCGGGAGTTGGCGATGGCGGGGTCATGGGAGGATTGCAGTGCAGGACCGGGGCGCGCCGGCAGGCCGTCGATTATCGCATCCCGCGCGCACCGGCACGACCTCAATCCCGGTGGATGTGGATCTGGATGCGCCCCTTCGGCCCGATCAGCCAGGAGGCCAGCCATCCGGCCAGCCAGACGATGAGCGCGGCCTCGAATGCGCTCCAGAAGCCGCCGGTGAGATGAAAGCCGGGCAGCATCCAGGCGACGAGCGCGAGCATCGCGGCATTGACCACCAGCAGGAACACGCCCAGCGTCAGGAGCGTCAACGGCAGCGTCAGCAGTATCACGACCGGACGCACGATGGCGTTGACGATGCCGAGCAACAGTCCGGCGAGCACCAGCGTGCCCGGATCATCGATGCGGATACCCGGAACCCAGCGTGTTGCGACCCACAAACCCAGGGCGGTGATCACCGCGCGCAGCACGAATGAGGTCACGCGCCCTCCGCATCGTCGAGTGATTCGAGCAGTGCCCTCAGGCGCACCAGCGCGGCCTGCCAGCCGGTCCGCTGACGCAGATAGGGGATATCCCACTCGGGAGTGCCGGGCACGCCGGAGCCGAGCAGCCGCAAAATGGTGCCCGAACGGGATGGCTCGAGGATGAAATCATCGACCAGGGCGCTGTCGGCCGGCGGCAGCGCCGGGGAGGGCAGATAGATCAGTCGCAGCCGTTTGCCCGGGACGAACACATCGATGCAGGCCTCGAGCTCGGTGAGCCGGTCGACGCGCGCGCGGAACAACCCGCCCGGCCGTGCGCTGATCAGCGCATCGGGCGAGCACCACTGCGCGAGCAGCCGCGAATCGGTGAGCGCCGCCCAGACCGGGGTGAGGCCGGTGCGCAGGTCGAGCCGATGGGCGTAGCCCCGGGTCTTCTCCATGCGCGCCATTGTGCCATCGCGCCGATGCGCGTGCAGTGTGGCCCCGGAGGCGAACCTGCGGCACGCCGAGCGGCGAGCGGGCACAATAGCGCCGCCCGCCGCGGCGCGGGTCGGTATCCGTTCCCCACCCCCGTACTCTGGAGGCCCCGATGGCGCTCGTCGACCTGGTGATCGTGCTGGCCCTGCTGCAGTTCTTCGCATTCGGCATGGCCGTCGGCAAGGCGCGTGAGACCTACCGCGTGGCGGCCCCGGCGACCCACGGCAACGACATGTTCGAGCGCTATTACCGGGTGCAGATGAACACCCTCGAGCTGCTGGTGATGTTGCTTCCCGCGCTGTGGCTGTTCGCCCGCTACCTGAGCCCCGCCACGGCCGCCGGCCTCGGGGGGGTGTATCTGATCGGCCGGCTGGTGTACTTCCGCGCCTACGTGAGGGACCCCAAGACGCGCACGCTGGGTTTCGCGCTGTCCTCCGCGCCGCTCGTGCTGCTGCTGCTCGGGGCGCTGTTCGGCGCGGCGCGCGCCGCCTGGCACGTGCTCTGAGGGCCGCTCACTCAGCTTCCGGCCTGATCGGCCGGCGCATCAGCTCGCGCACGGCCTCGCGCGGCGGGACTGATTCGTACAGCACCCGGTAGACGCTCTCGCTGAGCGGCATCTCGACGCCCTGGCGGGCGGCCACGTCGTGCAGCGCCCGTGCGGCCGGGTAGCCCTCGACGACCTGCCCGATGGCCGCGAGCGCCTCGGCCGGTGTCCGTCCGGCGGCCAGCAGCAGTCCGAAGCGCCGGTTGCGCGACTGATCGTCGGTGCAGGTCAGCACCAGATCCCCCAGGCCGGCGAGCCCCATGAAGGTCTCGCGCCGGGCGCCGAGCGCCACGCCGAAGCGCATCATCTCGGCAAGTCCGCGCGTGATCAGCGCCACGCGGGTGTTGGCGCCGAAACCCAGCCCGTCGGACAGCCCCGCACCGACCGCCAGCACGTTCTTGACGGCGCCGCCGATTTCGACGCCGACGATGTCGGTGGAGGTGTAGGCGCGGAAGTTGTCGGCCGACAAATCCTGCGCCAGGGACGTGGCGAAGGCGGCATCGGCCGAGGCGATCGTCATGGCGGTCGGCAGGCCTGCGCCCACCTCGCGGGCGAACGTCGGACCGGAGAGCACCGCGACCGAGCGTCCGGGCCCGAGCACTTCGTGCGCCACCTGGTGCGGCAGCAGTCCGGAGGTCAGCTCGAAGCCCTTGGTGGCCCAGGCGAGCTGCGTATCCTGTCCGAGCAGTGGAGCGACCTGCTCGAGCAGCGCGCGCAAGGCGTGACTCGGCACGGCGATCAGCAGGTCCCGGGCGCCCGCGAGCGCCGCCCCGAGGTCCGGCTGCACCTGCAGGGCCTCGGGGAACGTGCCGGAAGGCAGATAGCGCTCATTGCGGCGCGTGCGGGCCATGAGCGCCATCTGCGCCCGGTCACGGCCCCACAGGCGCGTCGGTCGGCCGCTGCGCGCGAACTGCACCGCGAGCGCCGTCCCCCACGAACCCGCGCCCAGCACGGCCACCGGCCGGTCGCTCCCGGATGTGGCGCTCATGGTCGGGCGCGGGCCGCGCGGCTCAGTTGGCCTGCTGGTTGGCCGGCATGCCCTGCGGGTTCTGATTCGCCGCGTACAGCGCGTCGAAATTCACCGGCGGCAGCAGCAGCTGCGGGAAGCCGCCCTGCGTGACCAGGTGGGAGACCTGGGCGCGGGCGTACGGGAAGAGCACTCCCGGGCAGATCGCCCCGACGGCGCGCTTGGTGTCCTCCTCGGACAGGTTGCGCAGCAGGAATACGCCGGCCTGCTTGACCTCGACCAGGAAGGCGGTCGTCTCGCCCTGCTTCGCCGAGACGGTCACCGTCAGCACCACTTCCTGCACGTCGGGCGCCAGCGCCGCCACCGCGGTCTGCAGATCGAGGTTGATCTGCGGATTCCAGGTGCCGTCGCCGCGCGGGCCGTTCGGGGCCTCGTAGGAGCAGTCCTTCAGGTAGACGTGCTGCAGCTGCAGGATCGGGCCGTTGGCATCGTCGGGGGCCGGCACGGTGCCGGGGGCTTCATTCGCCATGATTCAGACTCCACTTTGTAAAAGCTTGTCGAGGCCGCCGCGGGCCTCGAGCGCGTAAAGATCGTCACACCCGCCGACGTGCGCATCGCCGACGAAAATCTGTGGCACCGTGTGTCGCTGGCTGCGGGCCGTCATCTCGGCGCGCGCCTCCGGGAACTCGTCCACGTCGATTTCCTGGAAATCGATTTCCTTGCGGCGCAGCAGCTCGCGCGCGCGCGCGCAGTACGGACACCAGCTGGTGGCGTACATGAGCACCCTCGGTGCGCTCATGCGTTGCTTCCCGCACCCTTCTCCAGCGGCAGCTGCTCGCTGCGCCAGGCCGAGATGCCGCCGCGCAGGTTCGTCGCCTGCGCGAAACCCTGCCCGCGCAGCTGGCGCACGGCCGATGCGGCCAGCGAGCCGCTGTTGCAGTAGACGATGATCGGCTTCTGCTTGTACTTCTTCAGCAGCTCGGCGCCGCGCAGAATTTGCTCGCCGTCCATCCGTCGCGCCCCCGACACGTGGCCGGCCGCAAACTGATCCGCGGGGCGCAGGTCGATGGTGAGCGCGCCGCGGTTCATCAGCTGCACGGCCTGCTGCGGCGAGACCGAGGCGAAACTCTCCCCGCGGGCGCGAATCTCAATCAGGACCGCGAGCAGGGCCACGGCTGCGGTTGCCGCGACCAGCCAGGGATGAAGATGAATGTATTGGGTAAGATGATCCGTGAACACTGGGGTGAGAAGATCACATCGGCCGCCAAAAGGTCGCGCATTATAGCGCCCCTATGCAATCCGGCATGACCCGAAAACCCGCGCGGTCGGGCGCGCCGCTTTTCATGGTTGCGCTGGCGCTGGCGCTCGGCGGTCCCCCCCCGGCCGCGGCGCGGGTTTCGCCCCAGGTCGCCGCCCGCCACGCCCAGGCCAGGCTCCATGCCGTGCAGGTGCAGATCGAGCGCGTGGCCCGCCAGGTCGAGCAGTCGCGCCTGGAGCAGAGCCGCCTCACCCAGGCGCTGCGCAGCACCGAGCAGTCCGCCGGGACCGCCCGGGTGGCCCTCGCCGCCCTGCGCAGCCAGCGCACCGCCCTCGCGGACCGCCGCGCGCGGCTGGCGGCCCGGCGAGAGGCCCGCGCAGCCGACCTGGCCCGCACGCGCCGCTCGCTGGCCGCGGAACTGCGTGCCGCCTACCTGATCGGCCGGGAGGGCCCCGTGCGGCTGCTGCTCGATCAGGGCGGGCCGGGGCGCATGCAGCGCATGTTCGCCTACTACAGCTATTTTGGCCGCCAGCGCGCCGAGGACATCGATGCGATCCAGGCCGACCTGCAGCACATCGCGCAGATCGACACGCAGCTGCGCACCGCCGACACCCAGCTCGCCGCGCTCGAGCAGCAGCGCAAGAGCAAGCTCACCGCCCTGGAGCAGGCGAGCGCCCAGCGCCGCCAGGTCCTGGCGACCATCGCCGAGCGCACCCGCACCCGGGCCGCGCGCCTTCAGCGGCTGCGCCGCCAGCAGCACGGCCTCGAGGCGCTGCTCGCGGCCCTGCGCCGGGCCGAGGCACGCCTGCCGGCCGAGCATCCGCCGCAACGCTTCACCCGCCTGCAGGGCCGCCTGCCCTGGCCGGTGGCCGGGCGACTGATCGCGCGCTTCGGCGCGCCGCGTGCCGGGGGACTGCGCTGGGACGGCGATCTGATCGCCACGCGGCTCGATGCACCCGTGCACGCCGTGGCGCCCGGGCGGGTGGTCTTCGCCGACTGGCTGGCCGGTCTCGGTCTGCTGATCATCGTCGATCACGGCGGGGGCTACATGAGCCTCTATGGGCACAATGATCACCTCTACGCGCGGGTCGGACAGCAGGTCGTGGCCGGTCAGCTGATCGCCGCCGCCGGCGACAGCGGCGGGGCGGCCCGGCCGGAGCTGTACTTCGGGATCCGCCGCGGCACCGTCCCGGTCGATCCGCGACTGTGGCTCGAGCGCCATGCCCGCTAGACTGTCCCGATGATCGCCTGGCTCATCGATTTCGTGCTGCACCTGGACCAGCACCTCGCCGCCCTGCTTGGGCAGGTGGGCGTGTGGACCTATCCGATCCTCTTCGCGGTGATCTTCTCGGAGACCGGACTGGTGATCGCCCCATTCCTGCCGGGTGACTCGCTGCTGTTCGGCGTCGGCGCCGTGGCGGCGGTGGACACCAGCGGCACGCTCAGCGCGCCGCTCGCCACGCTGGTGCTGGCCGTGGCGGCGGTGCTCGGCAACACGGTCAATTACGCCGTCGGGCGGCTGATCGGCCCACCGGCTTTCAGTGGCCGGTACCGGCTGCTGAAGGTCGAGTACCTGCGCCGCACCGAGCAGTTCTTCCTGCGCCACGGCGGGCGGGCGGTCGCGCTGTCGCGCTTCCTGCCGATCATCCGCACCTGCACGCCGTTCGTGGCCGGTGTCGGGCGGATGCCGTACGGACGCTTCCAGGGCTACAACATCGTCGGTGGCGCGGCGTGGGTGTCGCTGTTTCTGTGGGGCGGGTATTTCTTCGGCAACGTGCCGCTCGTGAAGCGCAACTTCGGACTGGTGACCGTCATCATCATCGGGGTGTCACTGCTGCCCGTGGCGATCGCCTTTCTCAGGCGGCACCGGCCGCATCCGGGCGCCTCCTGAGGCGCGCGCTGCCGCCGGACCACAGCGCCGAACGGAGGGGTGTGCAGATGAAGAAGATCCGCGTCACGATTGCGCGCCCGAACGCCCAGCGCAAGCGCGAGGCGCTGATCGCCGCGGGCGTGGCGCCAAGTCAGTTCGGCCGGCGCGCCGCGGCGCAGCCGCACCGCGACCGCAAGCAGGCCGCGGCGCGCGGCGAGCGCAAGCACAAGCGACCCTGGGGCTGAACGGCGCCGCGGAGCGCAGATGAACGCGACTTACGACTACATCATCGTCGGGGCCGGCTCGGCCGGCTGCGTGCTCGCGCACCGGCTGAGTGCCGATCCGTCGATCCGGGTGCTGCTGCTCGAGGCCGGCGGGCGCGACGATTCGTTCCTGATCCACATGCCCGCGGGCATCGCCCGGCTCATCACGCCCAAGGTCAATTGGCTCTACCAGACCGAACCGCAGGCCGAGCTGCACGGCCGACGCCTGTTCTGGCCGCGCGGCAAGACCCTCGGTGGGTCGAGCTCGATCAACGCCATGGTCTACATCCGCGGGCAGCCACAGGACTACGACCACTGGTGCGACGGCGGCAACCCGGGCTGGGCCTACCGGGACGTGCTGCCCTACTTCCGCCGCGCCGAGAACAACGAAACATTGCACGACGCATGGCACGGGCGCGGCGGGCCGCTCAACGTATGCGATCGCCGCTACACCAATCCGCTCAGCGATCTGTTCGTCGAGGCCGCGGTGGCGAGCGGGCTGGCGCGCAATGCGGATTTCAACGGCCCCGAGCAGCACGGCGCAGGCCGCTACCAGGTGACGCAGCGCGACGGCCGGCGCTGCAGTGCCGCGAGCGCCTACCTGCACCCGATCGCCGCGCGGCGCAACCTCACCGTGGCCACCGGCGCGCTCGCGCTGCGCATCCTGCTGGAGGGCCGCCGCGCGGTGGGGGTGGAGTACGCCCGCGGCGGCACGCCGCTCGCGGCGCGCGCCGAGCGTGAGGTGCTGCTCGCCGCCGGAGCGATCAACTCCCCGCAGCTGCTGCTGCTCTCGGGCATCGGCCCGGCCGACGAGCTGCGCGCCCAGGGTCTGACCGTGCGGCACGATCTGCCGGGCGTCGGACGCAACCTGCAGGACCACCTGGACGTCCATGTCATCCGGGTCTGTACCCGCCCGGTGACGCTGGATCCGCTGGCGCGCGGCCTCGGGGCGGCACGCACCGCGCTGCGCTACGCGCTGTTCAAGACGGGCGCCGGCGTGAGCAACGTCGCCGAGGCCGGGGCATTCCTGCGCACCGGCCCCGAAGCCGATACCCCCGACGTGCAGCTGCATTTCATTCCGGCGTACGTGGTCGACCACGGCCGGCGCCGCATGCCCGGCTACGGCATGACGCTGCACGTGTGTTACCTGCGTCCCGCCAGCCGCGGCGCGATCCGTCTCGCCTCGTCCGACCCGGCGGCGCCCGCGCGCATCGATCCGGGCTATCTCAGCGCGCCGGCCGACCTCGCCCCGCTCATCGCCGGCATCCGGCGCGCCCGCGACATCTATGCTCAGGCGCCGCTGCGCGCCTATCTGGGACCGGAGGTCTTCCCGGGCGAGGGGCGAGACAGCGACGCGGCGCTCGAGGCATTCATCCGCGCGGCGGCCGAGACGGAGTACCACCCGGTCGGGACCTGCCGGATGGGCAGCGATGCGGCCGCCGTGGTCGATCCGCAGTTGCGGGTACGCGGGCTCGACGGACTGCGCGTCGTCGACGCCTCGGTCATGCCGACACTGGTGAGCGGCAACACCAACGCCCCGACGATCATGATCGCCGAGAAGGCCGCCGATCTGATCCTCAGCCGCACGCCACCGTGAGCCGGCCGTCGCGCCGCGACGGCCTCGATCCCGCGCCAGACACCCGCGCGCGCCCCGCAGCCAGCACTGCTCGGGCGCAAGCGCGCCGCCACCGGTGGGGCGATGCGGACCGACCCGGCCTCGAGTCCGTCCGCGCTGTCCGCCGCCGCAGGCACCGTGTTGGAAGCGATGCGGTCCGGCGAGGTATCGTAAGGCACTGGCCGCAGGAGACGAAACCGATGAAAAGAATCGACCTCGAGCACACGCCCCAGGTGACGGGCAGCGGGTATCCCGCTCCGTACGACGAGCCGTGCCGGGAACGCATGCGCTGGCGCCTCGGCGATGCCGCCGGCCTGACGCAGTTCGGCGTCAACCTGCTGCGACTGCCGCCGGGCGGCTGGTCGAGCCAACGCCACTGGCACACGGGCGAGGACGAATTCGTCTACGTGCTCGAGGGCGAGGTGGTGCTCGTCACCGGGACGGGCGAGGAAGTGCTCAAGGCCGGCGAGTGCGCCGGCTTCGCCGCGGACGATCCCGACGGTCATCATCTGCAGAACCGCAGCGCCCGCGAGGCGTTGCTCCTCGAGATCGGCGCGCGCCGACCCGAGCACGACGCGGTGAGGTATCCGGACATCGACCTGGCGCTGCGCGCGGGCAGCCGGGAGTTCCTGCACCGGGACGGAACGCCCTATCCGCGCCGCGCGCGCTGAGGGGAGCCTCTGCCCGCCGAGCCGAGGATCTTAATCGGCCCCCTCGCGCAGGGCGGCGAGCGGCGGCTGACTCAACACCGGGCGGGTGGCGAGCCAGCCGCCGAGCGCCACCAGCAGGGTGCTGCCGGCGATGCCGACGAGACAGGCGGTCGCGTTGAATGTGTAGGGAAGGTTCAGCACCTGGCGCGTCAGGTACCAGGCGGCCAGGTTCGCGCCACCGGCGGCGAGCACTCCGGAGAGTGCCCCGAGGGCGGCGAACTCCGCGAGCACGCCCTGCCTCACGGTCGCACGGCTCGCCCCCAGGGTGCGCAGCACCGCGCTTTCGTACCGGCGCTGCTCGCGGCTGGCCTGTACCGCGGCGAGCAGCACCGTCAGGCCCGCGGCAAGCGTGAACAGGAACACGCTCTGCACGGCCAGGATGGCCTTGTCCAGCATCGTGCGCACGGTGCGCAGCAGCTGGTCGATGTCGAAAATCGACACGCTCGGAAAGCGACGGGCCACCTGCGCCAGCGAGCGCGCCTGGCGCGGCGTCAGATACGCGCTCGTCAGGTAGGTACCCGCCTGCTGCTCCAGCAGGCCCGGGGCGAACACGAGAAAGAAATTCGGCTTGAAGCTGTCCCACTGCACTTTGCGCACGCTCGCGATGCGCACCGTCAGCGTGCGCCCGGCAATGTCGAAGGTGAGTGACTCCCCGAGCCGCAACCCCAGCCAGCGCATGAACTCGCTCGACACCGAGACCAGCGGCTGACCGTACTCGGCCGGCCCCCACCAGCGGCCGGCGACGATGCGGTTGCCGCTGCCGGGTTCGGTCGACCAGGTGAAATTCTGCTCGCGTGTGGCGAAGCGCTCGCCACGCGGATCGGCGAAGTGCAGCGAGTCGACCGGCCGACCGCCGATGGCCGTCAGCCGGCCGCGCAGCAGCGGCAGCATGCGCGCCGGCCTCGCGCCCTGCTCACGCAGGAACGACTCGAACGCCGTGCGGCTCGCGGGCGGGATGTTGATGAAGAAATAGTTCGGCAGGTTCTGCGGCAGCGTCTCGCGCCAGTCCCCCGTCAGGTCGCTGCGCAGGATGCCGAGCAGCATCAGCGCCATGACGCCGGTGCCGAAGGCGACGATCTGCACCACGCTCTCGGCGCGGCGCCGGGCGAGGTTGGCGATGCCGTAGCGCCAGGCGACCCCGACGCGCCCGCGCAGCCGGTTGGCGGACATCACCAGCACCAGGCCGGCCCCGGCGAGCAGCGCGACGAACGCTGCGAGCCCGATCGACAGCCGCACGAACAGAGGACCGGCGCCGAGGGCCCCGTAGATGAGCAGCACGAGGAGCGCCCCGGCCGGTCCGAAGGTGAGCCATGCCGCCGGGCGCGCCGGCCCGACATCGCGGCGCAGCACCCGCATGGCCGGAGCACGGGTGAGCTGCAGCAGTGGCGGCAGGGCGAGTCCGCCGAGCAGTGCCAGCGCGCCGCCCAGGCCGAGCAGAGCCGGTGCCAGCGCCGGCGCGGGCAGCTCGTGCGCGGCCAGCAGCCCGCGCAGCGCGTGCACCAGCCACAGCTGCGTCAGCTCTCCGAGCGCGCCGCCGAGCGAGCCGGCCGCCAGCGCGATCGCGCTCAGCTGCGTCAGCGCCAGCGCGAGGATCGTCCCGCGGGTCGCCCCGAGGGTCTTCAGCAGCGCGACGGTGTCCAGATGACGGGCCACGTAGCGCCGCGCCGCCATGGCCACGGCCGCGGCACACAACAGCACGGCGGCGAGACTGGCGAGGTTCAGGAAGCGCTCGGCGCGCTCGAGCGCCGCGTGGATCTGCCGGCTGGCATCGGCGACCGTGCGCAACCGCTGCCCGCCGCTCAGGTGTGCGCGGAGCCAGCGCCGCAGGGCGCGGACGCGTGCCGGCGATCCGGCGAACAGCGCGCTGTAGCGCACGCGGCTGCCGGGCTGAATCAGCTGCGTGCCCGGGATGTCCGCGGCGTTCATGAGCAGGCCCGGCACCAGGCCGGTGAAGGCGCCCGCCTGGTCGGGGCGCGAGACGAGCACGCGCCCGACGGTGAGCGTCGCAGCCCCGATGGCCAGGTGCGAGCCGACCCGCGCGCCGAGCACCGCCAGCAGCCTCGAGTCCGGCCAGACCTGCCCGGGCGGCGGGATGCCGGCAGCGGCCTCGCCCGGGGCGTACGGCTCGTCGGCGAGGAGGATGCGACCGCGCAGCGGATAGCCCGCCGACACCGCGTACAGGTCGGTGAGCTGGCTGCGCTCGCCGTGAAAGACCACGCTCAGCATGCCGATGGCGCGCGTCGCGCGCAGCCCGTCGCGGGCGGCTGCTGCGAAATCGGCCGGCGGCAGCGGGTCGGGCGACTCCACGCGCAGGTCGGCGGCGAGCACGGTGCTGGCCTGCAGCCGCACGGCGGCTTGGATGCGGCTGACGAGCAGGCCGACTCCCGACAGCGCGCCCACCGCGACGATCAGCGCCAGCAGCAGAACGCCGAGCTCCCCGGAGCGCCACTCGCGGCTCAACATGCGCAGCGCGAAGCGGATCGTAGGCACGCTAGAGGATCCGGCCCGCATCCATCTGCACGGTGCGTCCGCAGCGCGCGGCGAGCTCCCGGTCGTGGGTCACGAGCACGAGCGTCGTGCCGGTCTGGCTGTTCAACTCGAACAGCCGCTCGATGACGTTCGCGCCGGTGGCGCTGTCGAGGTTGCCGGTCGGCTCATCGGCGAACAGCACCGCCGGGCGGCCGACGAACGCGCGCGCCAGGGCGACCCGCTGCTGCTCGCCGCCGGAGAGCTGGCGCGGATAGTGGTCCGCGCGCGCGGCGAGGCCCACGTGCGCCAGCGCCGTGCGCGCCGCCGCGCGCGCCCCGCGATGGCGCGCCAGTTCGAGCGGCAGCGCGACGTTTTCGAGCGCCGTGAGAGCCGCAATGAGATGGAAGGCCTGGAACACGAACCCGACGTGCGCGGCGCGTACGCGCGCACGCCCGTCCTCATCCAGCGCCGAGAGATCCTGGCCGGCGAGCAGCACCCGGCCGCGGGTCGGCGTATCCAGACCCGCCAGCAGCGCGAGCAGCGTGGACTTGCCCGCCCCCGAGGGGCCGATCACCGCGAGCGTCTCGCCGGCGGCCATCTCGAGCGACACCTCGTGCACAATAGTGAGCGGACCTGCCGGACTGTCGACCGTCTTCGTGAGGTGCTCGGCCTTGAGAACGCACTCCCGCATCGTGCCGTCGTGGCTCGCTGTCATGTTGGGCATCGGGTTGCTGTCGGTGACCTGGCCGCAGGCCTGGGCATCGGCGCGCACCATCCTCGTGTTCGGCGACAGCCTGAGCGCCGCGCACGGGCTGCGGGCCGAGCAGGGCTGGGTGGCGCTGCTGGGGCAACGGCTGCGCCGTGAAGGGTACCCATACCGCCTCGTCAACGCCAGCGTGAGCGGCGAGACCACCACCGGGGGCCTCGCGCGCCTGCCGGACGAGCTGCGCGCGGTACACCCCGGCATCCTCATCCTCGAGCTCGGTGCGAACGATGGCCTGCGCGGCCTGCCGCTGACGCTCGCGGCCCACAACCTCCAGGCCATGGTCCGCCTGGCGCGCGCCGCCGGCGCCCGGGTCGTGCTGCTCGGGCTGCTCATTCCGCCGAATTACGGCCCGCGCTACACGCGGCAGTTTGCGGCGCTGTACCCGGATCTGGCGCGGCGCTTTCATCTGCCGTTCGTGCCGTTCCTGCTCGCCCACGTCGCGCTCGATCCGAGCCTCATGCAGGCCGACGGCCTGCATCCGAACGCGCGCGGGGAGCCGCGCGTGCTCGCGAACGTCTGGCCGGTCCTCAAGCCGCTGCTGCACCGGCACCCCTGAGCGGCCGACTTGGTTGGCGCGGCGGGTCGCGTTATCGTGGGCACCCTGCCACCCGGAGGTCGCTTCATGCGTTCACTCGCTGCGATTGCCCTGCCCCCCCCGCGCCACGAGCCGCCCGCCCGCGGTCTCACCGGCCTGTGGTCGGCCGCTGCCTGCGCGCTGCTGTTCGCCGTTGCCCTGCCGGCTGCCGCCGCTACCCCGCCGGCGGTGCGCCAGGCGCTCGAGGCCGCCGTCCACGGGCCGCAGCGAACGCCGGCCTACGCCAAGCGCGATGCGTTCCGCCATCCGCTGCAGACGCTGGAGTTCTTCGGCATCCGCCCCGACATGCGGGTCGTCGAAGTGCTGCCCGGCGGCGGCTGGTACACCGAGATCCTCGCACCGTTCCTGCGCGATCACGGCCAGCTGATCGAGGCGACCTCCCCGGTGGCCGGCACGAGCGGCTGGGCGCATCGCTCCGCGCTCGCCTACGAGCACAAGCTCGCGGCCGACCCGGCGGTCTATGGCAAGGTGCGGCTCGAGCCGTTCGAGCTGCCGAACTACCTGCACCTCGGCGCACCGGATTCGGCCGACATGGTGGTCACGTTCAACAACATGCACGACCTGATGTTTGCGAACGTGCACCACGAGGTGACGCCGATCTTCCTCGAGACGTTCCTGCGCAGCGCCTATGAGGTGCTCAAGCCGGGCGGCGTGCTCGGCATCGTCGGGCACCGCTGTGCGCCGCAGATGTCGCTGCCGCAGTGCTTCCCGCTGGCGCGGCTGCCGCAGGCGTTCGTGATCCAGCAGGCCGAGGCCGCCGGCTTTAAGCTCGCCGGGACCTCCGAGATCCTCGCCAACCCGAAGGATCCGCGGAACATCCCGGTGTTTTTCCTGCCGCCGTCGCTGGCGGACTCCAGCGCGGCGGCCCGCCGCCGCTACGCGGCCATTGGCTATGCCGACGATTACACCTTGAGGTTCGTCAAGCCCGCGCCCTGAGCCGCCGACCGGCTGGCGCCGCACGGGCGGCGCCAGCCGGCTCAGCCTCGAGCGCCTCCGCCCGTCAGCGCCACGCTCTTGGCCTCCCGGCCGAGGAGCGTCGTCGCCGTCAGTGTCACGGCAACGATGGCGAGCGTCCAGCCGAGCACCGCGCCGAGATCCCCGCCGTGGCGCGCGGCGAGACTGGATTGCAGCGGCGCGAGCAGCGCCATCGCGAAGTTGCCGAGCTGGTAGGCGAAGGCCGGCAGGATCGCCCGCACGCCGGCCGGGGACAGCTCGTTCAGGTGCGCCGGCACGATGCCCCAGGCCCCCTGCACCATGAACTGCATCAGGAACGCCCCGAGCGCGAGCAGCGGCACGCTCGGCGCGGCAGTCCACAGCGGAATGACGGGCAGCGCCAGCAGTGCCGCGCAGGCGATCGCGCGCCTGCGGCCGATGCGCTCGGACAGCGCACCGAAGCCCATGCCGCCGAGCAGCGCGCCGAGGTTCATCAGCATCACCAAATCGTCGGCGCGCGCACCGCTGATGCCGCGTTCCCGGGTGAGGAACACCTTGTACAGATCCTGCGAGCCGTGCGAGAACGCGTTGAACAGCGCCATCAGCAGGATCATGTAAAGGAGGGTCGGGGCGTTCCCGACGGCGATCCGCCACAGCTCGCGCAGGTTTGCGCGTCGGGCGTGACGGCCTTCGAGCCACGCCGGTGATTCCCCGACGCCGAAGCGGATGTAGAGCACGAGCAGCGCTGGCAGCGCGCCGATGACGAACAGGCCGCGCCAGCCGACGGCCGCGAAGCACAGCCGCGAGACGGCTGCGGCCAGCAGGAAGCCGAGCACGTAGCCTTCCTGCAGCAGCCCGGAGAAGAAGCCGCGCCCCTCGGCCGGCAGAGTCTCGAATGCGAGCGCCGCACCGACGCCCCACTCCCCGCCCATGGCGAGACCAAATGCCGCACGCAGCGCGAGCAGCACGGTCAGGTCCGGGGCGAAGGCGGAGGCGAGCTCGATGAGCGCGTAGGACAGCACGTTCAGCATCAGGACGGGGCGGCGTCCGTATTTCTCCGCGAGCCAGCCGAACAGCAGCGCGCCGACCGGACGCAGCGCCAGCGTGAGGGTGATGCCGAAGCTGACGGCGGTGAGGCTGGCGTGAAAGTCCGTGCCGATCGCCCGCAGCGACACGATGAAGATGAAGAAATCGAACGCGTCGAGCGTCCAGCCGCCGAGTGCGGCGAAGTAGGCGTGGCGCTGGGCGCGCGTCAGCTGCGCGAAGTTGCGGATCAGTCGCATCGCGGTGTTCTCCCCTGCCTGCTCAGCGCACGCCGGCCATCAGTCGCTTCACCGGCGCGCTGATCATGAGCATCAGCACGCCGCCCCCGGCGCTCCAGCCGAGCAGCGTCAGATACAGCGCCGGCAGTGTCGCCAGATGGTGGGCGTTGTAATCCCCCGAGAGCAGGCCCGCCAGGAAACTGCCGAGCGCGAGCGTCAGGAACCACAGGCCCATGGTCTGGCCGGCGAAGCGCGCCGGCGCCAGCTGCGTCGTGGAGGAAAGGCCGACGGGCGAGAGGCACAGCTCACCGCAGGCATTCAGGAAGTAGGTCGCCGTCAGCCACAGCGGGGAGACCTGCTCGCCGTGCATCACCCGCAGCGACGCCACGTACATCACGAGCATGCTGGCGGCCATCAGCAGCAGTCCCCAGGCGAACTTCACCGGCGAGGACAGATCCCGGCCCCGCCGACCGAGCGCGACCCACAGCGCTGCGAACACCGGCGCCAGGGCAATGACGAACACCGGATTGATGGTCTGCATGTCCCCGGCGGGCATCAACCAGCCGAAGATGCGCCGATCGGTATAGCGCTCGGCGAACAGGTTGAACGAGCCGAACATCTGCATGTAGGCCATCCAGAACACGGTGGACGCGGCGAACAGCGCCATCAGGGCGAACACGCGGCCGCGCTCCTCGCGGGTCAGTCCGGCGAGCAGCGCCATGTAGAGCATGTAGCCGGCCATCAGCACGCCCACCGCCCAGGCGATCAAGTCCGAGAGCGTGACCGGGTCGACCGTCACGGCGCCGGTGAGCGTCGCGACCGTCAGCAGGGCGATCAGTGCGACGAACCCCCAGAGCGCCAGCCAGGAGTGCGGCCGCGTGCTCGCTGGCGCCGCGCCGGCGCGGCCCAGGCAGCGTTGGGTCGCCAGGAACTGCGCCACGCCGAGCAGCATGCCGAGCGCCGGCAGCGCGAAGCCCGCGTGCCAGCCGTAGTGCTGCGCCACCAGCGGCACGAACATCGGGCCGAACAGCGAGCCGATGTTGATGCCCATGTAGAAGATCGAGAATCCCGCGTCGCGCCGCGAGCCGCCCTGCGGATACAGCGCCCCGACCGTGGCGCTCACATTGGGCTTGAGCAGCCCGACGCCGAGCACGTTGAAGATCAGGCCGAGAAAGAACGCGCGCTGGCTGCCGGCAGCGAGCAGCGCGTTGCCGGCGGTGATCAGCACCCCGCCGGTGAGCACCGCCCGGCGCCCGCCGATCAGCCGATCGGCGATCCACCCGCCGAGCAGGGACAGCAGGTACGTGCCGCCGAAGTAAAGTCCGACGATGGCATTGGCGGTCCGATCGCCGTAGCCCAGTCCGCCGCGGCCGCTCGCGGCGACCATGAACAGGATCAGGATCGACTGGATGCCGTAGTAGGTGAACCGCTCCCACATTTCCGTGAAGAACAGTGTCGCCAGCCCGCGCGGGTGGCCGACCGCGGCATGCCCGGCTGGCGCGGCGCCCGGCGCGCCCGTCTCAGTGCTGGTCGTGCTCATCGTCCCCCCGCGTGGTCTTGTTGTTGTGGGCGCCGCCGAACAGGGCGCGCTGTCAGGACGGCGCGCCCGACCCTTCCCCGGCCGTGTCGGGCTTGGGGCGCACCAGAACGCTCGCCATGATCACGCCGGTTTCGTAGAGCAAGTACATCGGCAGCGCCATGATCGACTGCGAGACCGCATCCGGCGGGGTGATGAATGCCGCGACGATGAACGAGCCGAGCAGCACGTAGCCGCGGATCGAGCGCAGCTTCTGTACCGTCACCAGGTTCATCACGACGAGCAGCACCACCGCGACCGGCACCTCGAATGCCGCGCCGAAGGCGACGAACATCACCAGCACGAAGTTCAGGTACTGCGAGATGTCGGTCATCATCGCCACGCCCTTCGGGGTGGTCGCAGCAAAGAAGTGAAACATCGCCGGAAACACTGCGAAGTAGGCGAACGCCATGCCGACGTAGAACAACACGATCGCCGAGATCAGCAGCGGCAGCGCAAAGCGCTTCTCGTGCCGGTACAGCCCCGGCGCCACGAACGCCCAGACCTGGTAGAGCACGTAGGGCATCGCGGCGAGCAGCGCGACGAAGAAGGCAAGCTTGAACGGCGTGGTGAAGGGGGCTGCGACCCCGGTGGCGATCAGACCGGTGCCCTTGGGCAGCATCCGCAGCAGCGGCCGGGCGACCCAGGTGAACAGCTGGTCGGCGTACACGGCGCACGGGACGAACAGGATCCCGACCGCTACCAGCGCACGGATGAGCCGCTCGCGCAGCTCGAGCAGGTGCGAGATCAGCGTGCCTTCGGCGAGACTTTCAGCCTCGGGGCTCATGCGGGCCTGAGGCGATGGGGTCGGTGTCCGCTGGCGTGTCGCTCGCCAGGGTGCTGCTCGCTGGCGGCGCGGCGGTTTCGGCGGGCGGTGCTTCGGCCGCCGGCGCGACGCTGACCGGCGGGTCGGGCTGAAGCGGCGGTGGGCGGCTTGCGCCGTCGATCTCCTCCTCCAGCTGGTCCTGGAACTGCCGCGCCATGGCGCGCGCGCGGCCCACCCAGCGGCCGACGCGCCGCACGACGGAGGGCAGCTTCTCGGGGCCCAGCACGATCAGCGCCAGGACCAAGATGAGCAGGATCTCGGAAAAGCCAAAGTCGAACATGGCGGCTCAGGGCAGGCGCCGGAGACGGAGCCCGTCCGCGGCGTTCGCGGCCCCGCGGACCGCGCGCTGCGAGAGGGCCTGCGCCACCGGGCTCAGGCGTTGCGACCGCTCTTGGGGGCCTCAGAGCCGCTCTTCATCGTCTCCGGGAACTCCGCATCGGACGACTCGGAGCGGATCTGCCGGGGATCGGCGGACGAGGCGGACTCTTCCTTGTCGCCCTCGTTCATCGCCTTCTTGAAGCCCCGCACGGCGTGGCCCAGATCATCGCCGATCGTGCGCAGCTTCTTACCGCCGAAGATCAGCAGCACGACGACCAGGATGACCAGCAGGGTCTTGAAATCGAAATCCATAAGCTCTGGACTCCGCTTGCGCGAATGACGACTAACCAGCGCTCATGATAGGCCAATTGGCCTGCCCCGGCCGAGAAAGTTTGGTCCGCGGGAGATCCGCAAAAGCCCGGATAGCCAGCGCGCTCAACTCTCCAGCCAGAACGTCACCGGACCGTCGTTCACCAGCTCGACCTGCATGTCGGCGCCGAACGCGCCGCTGGCCACCGGCGTGTGCCGGGCCGCGGCCTCGCGCACCAGGTAGGCGTAGAGCTCGCGGGCCGCCTCGGGCGCAGCGGCGGTGCTGAAGCCGGCCCGGGTGCCCTTGTGGGTGTCGGCGGCCAGGGTGAACTGCGGCACCAGCAGCAGCCCGCCGCCGGCCTCGCGCAGCGCGACGTTCATGCGGCCGGTGGCGTCCGGGAAGATCCGGTAGGTCAGCAACCGCTCGAGCAGCCGGTCGGCGGCCGCCGGGTCATCCCCGCGCCGCACGCCGATCAGCGCCAGGGTGCCCGGGCCGATGGCCCCGAGCGTCCGCCCCCCGCTGCTCACCTGCGCGCGGGCCACCCGCTGGATCAGCCCGATCACGGTCTTTTCGCCCGGCTGGCGTTCGAGGTGGCCGGTCCGATAAGATCCGTCCCTGCTTTGCGCACTTGGCCGGAGATCACCATGTCGGAACTTTGGCTGTGTTCACACGCGCGCTCGGGGCTGCGGCTCGCGTTGGCAATCGCCGCCGTGGCGTGCACCGCGCTCGCCACCCCGGCGTCGGCCCAGCAACCGCCGGCGGGAAATGCCCGCCAGGGCAAGATCATCGGGTACACGTGTCTGGGCTGTCACGGCATCAGAGGATACCGTAATGCCTACCCCGACTACGCCGTGCCGCGGCTGCGGGGCCAGTCGGTCACGTACCTCATCACGGCCCTGAACGAGTACCGCAACGGCCAGCGCGCCTATCCGACCATGCATCTGCAGGCGATGTCGATGTCCGAGCAGCAGATCGCCGACGTGGCGACGTATCTCGGCGGCAAGCCGGTGAGCGGCGCTCAGCCGGCGGCCGCCCCGGCGGTGCCCAAGGCGGCCGAGGTGTGCGCTTCCTGCCATGGTGCCGACGGCATCGGCGTGGCGCCGATGTATCCGACCCTCGCCGGTCAGCACGAGAGCTACCTGATCCGTGTACTGCACGAGTATCAGAGCGGCTATCGCCAGAGTCCGATCATGGATGCCATCGCGCATTCGCTCACGAACGAGCAGATTCGCACCGTCGCGGCCTACTTCAGCCACCTCAAGCCCGGCCTGCACACCGTGCCGCGGCTGCACACGCGCTGGTCCACTCAGCGCTGATCCTGCGAGAACCCGGTCCGGGAAGGGCGTTCAACCCTTCCCGGACCGCAACGCACCGGCCGGGGAAACCGGTGTCGGCCGGGCGCTCTGCGCGCCCTTCACACCATCGCGCGGCACCGGGCGCAGGCCGCCTGCGCCCTCGGTCTGCCGCGGCGGGCTTTCCCTGCCACGACCATCGCGCGTTGCCGCCGGGGACCGCCCTGCGGCGGCCCCCGGCGCGCGTTTACTGCACCTCGACCGGCACGAAGATCCGCGTGTCCCCGCGCTGGATCAGCAGCGCCACGTGGCCCTTGGACTTGGCCACGGCCGCGCGCAGCTGGTCCGGGGTCGAGACCTTCTGACCGTTCGCCGAGACGATAATGTCGCCGGGCTGGATGCCGGCATCCTGCGCCGGGCCCCGCACGCCCTGCACCAGCAGCCCGCCGTGCGTGCTCGCCTGCTGCTGCTCATCGGGGCTCAGCGGGCGGACCACCAGCCCGAGCCGTCCGCCCGGCTGATCGGCGCCGCTGGCGGCCGCGACCGTCTTTTTGCCCATGGTTCCGAGGGTCGCGACGACGTGCCGCTCGGCGTGGTTGCGCCAGATCGTCAGGTTCACCTTGGTGCCGGGCATCAGGCTCGCCACCTGTACCGGCAGGTCGGACATGTTCTCGATCTTGTGGCCGTTGAGCGCCAGGATCACATCGCCGGGCTGGATACCGGCGGCCTGCGCGGGGCTCCCGGGCTCGACGCTGGTCACCAGCGCGCCCTCGGGGGCGGACAGCCCGAACGAGTCGGCCAGACCCTGGTTCAGCCGCTCGATGAGGATGCCGAGCTCGCCGCGGTGCACCTGCCCGGTGGCGATCAGCTGGTTGGCCACGTGCATGGCCACGTTGATCGGGATCGAGAACGACAGGCCCATGTAGCCGCCGGAGCGGCTATAGATCTCCGAGTTGATGCCGACCACCTGCCCCTGCATGTTGAACAGCGGCCCGCCGGAGTTGCCGGGGTTGATCGGCACATCCGTCTGGATGAACGGCACGTAGTCGAACTTGTTCGAATTCGGCAGCACGCGGCCCTTGGCGCTGACGATGCCCGCGGTGGCGGTGTTGTCGAAACCGAACGGCGCGCCGATCGCGAGCACCCACTGGCCGACCTCGAGCTGGTCGGAATTACCGATGTTCACCGTCGGCAGGTGGTTGGCGGCGATCTTCACCACGGCCACGTCCGAGATCTTGTCGATCCCGATGACCTTGCCGCGGTATTCCCGCCGGTTGCGCAGCTGCACGGTCACCTTGCTCGCGCCGGCGACCACGTGCGCATTGGTCAGGATCAGCCCGTCGGAGCGGATGATGAACCCAGACCCCTCGCCCATGATCGGGGTCTGCTGCTGGGGCGTGAACGGGAAGTTGTGGAAGAACGGGGCGAACGGGCTGTTCGGCCCGAATGGCGTGCCCGGGCCGCTCGTGCCCGAATCGCTCGCCTTCTCGATGACGTGGATGCTCACCACCGCCGGGCCGTACTGCTTGACCAGCGTGGCGAAGTCCGGCAGCACGACTGCGACGCCGCCGCGGGGGGCGCTGGAGGTCACTGCCGCGGGCGGCGTATTGGCGGCCCGGGCCGAACGCACTCCGTACAGCGCCGCCAGCGGCGCCGCGCCGATCAGGACGCCGAGCGCTAGGGCGATCAGCGGGTTTCGAATCACGGTCCTCATGCTCATATCAGCCTCTGCGAATCCGATGGTTCAACGGCAAACGTGTCCAGGGGCAAGCGTACCGGGGCAATCTTAAGTGACCCTTAAGGCCGTTCCCGGTGCGCTCCGGCCGGGCCGCTCATCCGGCGCGGGTGTCCAGCCAATGGACCAGCCCCTGCGTGTTCAGTTCGAGATCCCCCTCGAGCAGCTGCGCGAGGCGCGCATCGTCGAGCGGGCAGCCGTGGCGGTGCGCCCGCTCGAGCCACAGCTGCCACATGCCGGCGCGGATCGCGCCCGAGCGGTCCGGCGCCGCGGCGCTGTCGCGGGCGATCCGCTCGAGCGCCCCGATCTGCTCGAGCAGGGATGCTCCGAGCCGCGGCACGTCGGTGACGCGGCTGTAGTGCATCAGGTACATCGCCTGCGGGGCATAGGTGAGCAGTCGCTCGACCGAGGCGCGCAGCTGCGCCGGGTCGAACTGGGTGGGCGTGGTGGTCGGGAAGATGAACGCGCCGGCGGCACTGTCGAGCTCGCGGTAGGAGATGCCGAACGTGTCGCCGGTGAAGATGCCGCGGTGCGCGAGGTCGACGAACACCTGGTGATGCAGCGCGTGGCCCGGGGTGTGCAGGATCTCGAACTCGCGCCCCGCGAGGCTGAGCCGCTCCCCGTCCCGGGTCACGTGCACGCGTCCGGCCTCGATCGGCTCGATCCGCCCGTAGAGACGCTCGAAGCGCTCCGGCCCGTACACGGCCCGCGAGCCGGCGATCAGCCGGGCCGGATCGATCATGTGCGGTGCGCCGCGCGGGTGCAGCACGCACCGGGCGTTGGGCAGGGCCCGCATGAGCCGGCCGGCGCCGCCGGCGTGATCGAGATGCACATGGGTCAGCAGCACGTAATCGACCGCTTCGGGCTCGAGGCCGAGCGCGCGCAGCGCCGCGAGCAGATACGGAACCGAGTCATTGGTGCCGACATCGACGAACGCGGCCCGCCCGTCCTGCCTCACCAGGTGCGCGGCGGCGTGACCCGGGTACAGGTACTCGGTGTCGACGGCGGTGATGCCGTCGGGGTGGCGCGTCAGCCGGGGCGTCGGCAGCGCCGAAATTTCATCGCTCATGGGGTCATGGTAGCCGGTTGCGCTAGCATAGCGATATGACTTCCCAGACATTCGCCGGCCGGGCGCTCGCCGCCGCGGCACTGCTGGCCCTTTGCCTCACGCCGCCCTCACCGGCCGCCGTCGGTGCTGCGGCGCCGTTGCCGCCGGCGCTCGCGCAGGCCCTGCAGCGCACGCACCAGTGGCGCGGCGCGCGCTTCCTCGACTGGCTGCCCGCAGGACAGATGCTGCTCGAGGCGCACACCGGGCACGGCCTGCTGCTCGAGCGTCTCGCCGCTCCGGGCGCTGCGGCACAGGTGTTGGCCAACCTCGGCGGCAGCGTACGGCGCGCGCTCGCTCCTCGCTCCGGGGCGCGTCTGCTGTTCGCGCGGCGTGTGGCCGGCGTGACGCAGTGGCGCATTCGCGAAGGCACGGGCGCGGAACATCCGCTCGGCGGCGGCGCCGCCGTGCTCGGGACGCCGATCTGGTCGGCGGGCGGTCACCGGGTCGCCTTCCTCGGCCGCGCTCCGGCAGGCACCAGCGAGGCCGTCTACATCGCCGCGGCCACCGGGGGTGGCGCGCCCCGTCTGGTGGCCGGTGCGCTCAAGGGGCGCTGGCGGCTGCTCGACTGGACGGGCGACGGCCGCACGCTGTTGCTGGTGCGCGAGGACGGCCCCGACCAGCAGTCGCTCTACACGCTGCGCACGCGCGATGGCGCGCTCACGGACGTGCCGCTCCCGCCGGCGCGCATCCGCTCGGCCCGCTTCGCGCCCGGCGGGGCGGCCGTGGAGCTCATCTCCAACCAGGGCAGTGATTTCGAACGGCTGGTGCAGGTCGGGCTGCGCTCCGGGCACGTGCGGGTGATCTCGGCCGCGCTGCCGTGGGACGTGAGTCGCTTCGCGGTCAGTGCCGACGGCCGCTACCTCGCCTACACGCTCGATGTGGACGGCCAGAGCCGCCTGCACGTGTGGGACGGGCAGCGCCAGCTTGATGTCACGGTGCCGTGGCTGACGGACGGGGTGATCGAGAATCTCAGGTTCGATGCGGGCCATCGCCTGGCGTTCACGTTCCAGTCGAGCCGCCAGCCGCCCGAGATCGACGTGTACGATGCCGCCCGCGGGCTCGTGCAGCGCTGGTGCCGCGGTGCGCCCGGCGCGGCGGCCGTCGCGGCGCGGCTGGTGCACTATCCGACCTGGGACCGGCTCGACGGTCAATGGCGCATGCTGTCGGCCTACATCTATCTGCCCGCCGGCCCCGCTCCGGCGCCGGTGCTGATCGTGCTGCACGCGCATGTGGCCGGCCAGTTCCGCCCGCGCTGGCGGCCGTTCCTGCAGTTCGTGGCCAACGAGCTGGGCTACGCGGTCATCGCCCCAAACCTGCGCGGCTCATCGGGATACGGTCGGAGTTTTCGCGAGCTCACCGACGGCGCGCACCGCCTGGATGCGGTGCGCGACATCGGCTCGCTGATGGTGTGGATCGGCATGCAACCGGGGTTCGATGCGCATCGGATGGTGCTCATGGGCCGCGGCTACGGCGGCTGGCTGGCGCTCAACAGCCTGGCCACCTTCGACGGGCATCTGCTCGGGGCGATCGACGTTGACGGCATCGCGAACCTTGACGACTACATCGAGCGTGCCCCCGCCGAGCAGCGCGCGTTCCGCCGGGCGGAGTTCGGCGACCCGCGCGATGCGGGCGTCGAGCGTTTCCTGCGACGCATCTCCCCGCTCGGGGAGCTCGAGCGGATCCGCTCCCCGCTGCTGATCGTGCAGGGGCTCGCCGGCGACCCGGTGCGCGCCGCGGACGCGCAGCAGCTGGCCTACCTGCTGCGCTTCCACGGTGTGTCCACCGAGCTGCTGACCGTGGCCACGGCCGGGCGGCGATTCGGGCGCGCGCAGGACCGCCGGACATTGGACGAGGCGGCCGCGCGGTTCCTGCTGGCGCTCAAGGCCCGGCGCGCAAAATGAGCCGCTCGCGCCGCCGGCTCAGGCCTGCGGCGCCGTGGCGAAGATCACGGTCACCGCCAGGCCCCGACCGTCCTCGCCGGCCGACAGCTCGATGGGCGCGCCGTGCGCATCGGCGATCGCCTTGACGATGGCCAGTCCGAGGCCGCTGCCCGGTGCCTGCATGCCGGGCTGGCGGTAGAACCGGTCGAATACGCGGGTGCGCTCCTCGGGGGCGATGCCGGGCCCGTTGTCGCTGACCTTCAGGCGCACCCGGCCCGCCGCGGATGTCTCGCGGGTGAGCGACACGTCGACCCGGCCGCCGGGCGGGGTGTAGCGGACCGCGTTGTCGACCAGGTTGCGCACCAGGGTCGCGATCGCATCGCGCTCCGCGAGAATCACGGCCGGCTGGTCCTCGGCGATGCCCAGGTCGATCCGGCGCGCATCGGCGAGCGGCACCAGCTCGGCCACCACGTCGCGCACCAGCTCATCGAGCGCCAGCCGGCCGCGCGCCGGCTCGGCGCGCGGCTCCTGGCGGGCGAGCGCGAGCAGCTGCTCGACCAGCCGGATCGAGCGCTGCACGCCGGCCGAGAGACGCTCCATCGCCTCGGCGCGCTCGCGGTCCGTTCCGGCCCGCGCCAGTGCGCCGAGCTGCAGGTGCAGCGCCGTGAGCGGCGTGCGCAGCTCGTGCGCCGCATCGGCCATGAAGGCCCGCTCGCGCCCGAGCGCCCCGGCGAGCCGCCCGAGCAGATCGTTCAGCGCCGCGACCAGCGGCTGCACCTCCTCGGGCAGCTGCGCGTGCGGCAGCGGCTCGAGCGCTCCCACGCGCCGGGACTTCACCGAACTGGCCAGGCGCTGCAGAGGCTCGAGCGTGTGGCCGACGGCGAACCAGACCAGGATGCCGAGAATCGGCACCGCGAGAGCGAACGGCACGAGGGTGCGGACCGCCAGCTGGATCGCCTGCTGACGGCGCACGCGCATCAGCTGCGCCACCTGCACGACCCGCGTCGGCGAGGCGACGCCGTAGACGCGCCAGCGGCCCTGGCGGGTCGTCACCGTGGAGAACCCGAGTGTGGTGGCATCGGGCAGCACCGTGTTCGGCGGCGCCCAGATCCGCTGGCCGTCGATGGTCCACACCTGCACGACGAAGCCGTAGGCCGCGGCGCGCGAGGGGATCTCGAGCGGCCAGAGATATTCGACCGGCTGATCCCGCAGCAACAGTGCCATCTGCTCGAGGTGGTAATCGAAAAACGCGTCCGCCTGCTTGAGGGTGTTGTGGTAGACGACCAGGCCACCGGACAGCCCCACCACGGCGATGCCGCCGAGCAGCCAGGCCAGCAGGCGCGTGCGCAGCGAACTCATCGTCATGTCGGCCGCACCCGGTAGCCGACCCCGCGCACCGTGAGGATGAAGTCCGCGCCGAGCTTGCGACGCAGGCCGTGCACGTGCACTTCGATGGCGTTGCTTTCCACCTCTTCTCCCCAGCCGTACAGGCGCTCCTCGATCCGCGCGCGTGCATGAATGGTCCCGGGCCGCTCCATCAGCAGCTGCAGCAGCGCGAACTCGCGCGGCGAGAGCGCGATGTCCTGGCCGTCCCGCTGCACCGTGTGCGCAGCCGGATTGAGCACCACGCCGAGATGCTCGATCGCCGGGGCGGTCTGGCCGGACTTGCGCCGCAGCAGCGCGCGGATGCGCGCGGCGAGCTCGTCGAGATCGAATGGCTTGACCAGGTAGTCGTCGGCACCGGCATCGAGGCCCTGGACCCGGTCGGAGACCGCATCGCGCGCCGTGAGGATGATCACCGGCAGCGCATCGCCCCGCGACCGCAGGCCGCTCAGCACCTCGAGTCCGGCCCGCCGCGGCAGGCCCAGGTCGAGCAGCAGCAGGTCGTAGGCGTCGGTCTTGAGCACCTGCTCGGCGGTTTCTCCATCGCGCACCCAGTCCACGGTGAACCCGTCCCGGCGCAGCCCGGCGCGGATGGCCTCGCCGATCATGGCATCGTCTTCAACGAGCAACAGTCTCACGTCAGTGTCTCGCCGGCCGCGCGTGCGACCGCAACTTTTTCACCCTGCGTCCCTCGCCTCTGCCACAATCGCTGCCGTCCGAGGCCGCTCGATCCATGAGTTCCTCCCAGCCGACGCACGGGGCGCCCGACGCCCAGGGCACCGCCCGCATGCTCATTCACGCCGCCGCCGCTCTGGGCGTCGCGTTGACGGAGCACGATGCGCTGCGCCTGTTGCAGTTGCTGGAGGAGTTGGCCCGCTGGAATCGCCGCTTCAACCTGACGGCCATCACGGATCGGGCCGACATGGTAACCCATCACCTGCTCGACAGCCTCGCGGTCCACCGCTATCTGCACGGCGCGCGCATCGCTGATGTCGGCACCGGCGCGGGATTCCCGGGACTGCCGCTCGCCCTCGCCAACCCCGAACGGCGCTTCACGCTCATCGACTCGAACGGCAAGAAGGTCCGCTTCGTGTCGCACGCCGCCCATGCGCTCGGTCTGATGAACGTCGAGACCGTGCAGGCGAGGGTCGAGGCGCTGCGGCCCGAGGCCCCGTTCGACACCGTGCTGGCGCGGGCGTTCGCGGCGCTGCCGCAGCTGGTCCGCGCCGTGACACCGCTCTGCGGCCCCGGCACGCGCGTGCTCGCCCTCAAGGGCAAGTGGCCGCAGGCGGAGCTCGAGGCGCTGCCGCCCGGCTGGCAGGCTGAGACCATCGCGCTCACCGTGCCGGGGCTCGCTGAGGAGCGCTGCCTGATCGTGCTCAGCGCGGCGCACCGCTCAGCGGCAGAGCCGTGGTCTCTTTGATCACCGACAGCGCGATCGAGGAGTGCACCGACTGCACGCCGGGAAAGCGCGACAGGTGGTCGAGGAAGAATGCCTCGTACGCCTTGATGTCGCGACAGGCGATGCGCAGCAGAAAGTCCGTCTCGCCCATCAGCGTGTAGCACTCGAGGATTTCGGGGTGCTGGCGCACCGCCTGCTCGAACTTCAGCAGCGCATCGCGCCCATGGCCGGCAAGCTTCACCTGGGAGAACACCAGCACGTTCAGGCCGACCTTCTCGCGGTCGAGGACGGCCACCCGCTTGCGGATCACGCCGGATTCCTCCAGGCGGCTCATCCGCCGCCAGCAGGTCGAGGCGGTCATGCCCAGCCGCTCAGCCACTTCGGCGGCGGACAGATTGCCGTGCTCCTGGATCAGGTCGAGGATCCGTGCATCGCTGCGATCAAGGTCGGTCTGCATCGATTGCCTCGATAAATAGACGTTCGGTGACATGAATGATTCACCGATACGGCCTGCGGGGCAAGCTTTGTCACGCGCCGTGCGCCCCCCGGGCGTATGGTGAGGTCGATGCGGGCATCGGCCCTAGACCCTGGGAGAGCGCCTTGGACCTGTTCACCCTGCCGGACTTCGACGACCACGAGCAGGTGGTCTTCGGCTATGACCGCCCGAGCGGCCTGCGGGCGGTCGTCGCGATCCATTCGACCGCGCTCGGACCGGCCGCGGGCGGGTGCCGGATGTGGCCCTATCCCTCGAGCGAGGAGGCGCTCACCGACGCGCTGCGCCTCTCGCGCGGCATGAGCTACAAGAACGCCATGGCCGAGCTCGACCTGGGCGGGGGCAAGGCGGTGATCCTCGGGGAGGCCCGCACGGAGAAGACCCCGGAGCTGTTTCAGGCCTTCGGCCGGCTGGTCGAGTCGCTCGGCGGACGCTACATCACCGCCGAGGACGTGGGGACTACGACCGGGGACATGCAGCAGGTGGCTGCCGCGACCGGCTTCGTGAGCGGCCTGGCGCGCGGCGCCGGCGAGGTCGGGGGCGACCCGGGGCCGCAGACCGCGCTCGGGGTGTTCTTCGGTATCCAGGCTGCAGTGCGCTTCCAGCTGGGCCGCGCCCTCGAGGGGCTCACCGTCGCGGTGCAGGGGCTGGGCGGCGTGGGTCATCCGCTCTGCCGGCTGCTGGCGGCTGATGGGGCCCGGCTCAAGGTGGCCGACGCCCGGCGCGAGCGGGCCGAGCAGGTGTGCGAGGAGCTCGGCGCGACCCTTGTCGACACCGAGACGATTTTCGACGAGGCGGCGGACGTCTTCGCGCCGTGCGCGCTCGGCGCCGTGCTCAACGAGCACACCATCGCGCGGTTGCGCGCCCGGGTGGTGGCCGGTGCGGCCAACAACCAGCTGGCCGCGGCCGCCGACGGGGAGGCCCTGATGAAGGCGGGGATCCTCTACGCCCCGGACTACGTGATCAATGCCGGCGGCATCATCAACGTCGCCCACGAGTACCGGGGTGGGGCAAGCCGCGCCGAGGTGCGCGCGGCGATCGAGAAGATCCCCGAACGGCTGACGCTGATCTTCGAGCGCGCGCGGCGTGAAGCGCGGCCGACCAGCGAGGTGGCCGACCGGATGGCGCGCGAGCGGCTGCAGGCCGCTCGCCGCGGCTGAGTCCGGCCGGGCTCGCGGCGGCTCCGGCGCGTGGCGGCGGTGAAGTACACTGTCGCCCTCATGAAGCGCGTCATCGCGATTGCCAATCAGAAAGGCGGGGTCGGCAAGACCACCACGGCGGTCAACCTCGCCGCCTCCCTCGCCGCCACGCGGCGGCGGGTGCTGCTCATCGACCTCGATCCCCAGGGCAACGCGACCATGGGCAGCGGGATCGACAAGTCGCAGCTCGAGCGCGGCGCCTGCGAGGTGCTGCTCGAGGAAGCCGAGCTCGGCGCCGCGCTGCGCCAGATCGAGCAGGGCGGCTACGCGCTGCTGCCGGCCAATCAGGACCTCACCGCCGCCGAGGTGCGCCTGCTCGGCCTGACGGTGGGCCGCGAAACGCGCCTGCGCAAGGTGCTCGCGCCGCTGCGCGAGGCGTACGATGTCATCCTCGTCGACTGTCCGCCGGCACTCAACATGCTCACGGTCAACGCGCTGGTGGCGGCCGACAGCGTGTTGATTCCCATGCAGTGCGAGTACTACGCGCTCGAGGGGCTCTCGGCGCTGCTCGGGACCGTCGAGCAGATCCGCGCGGCGGTGAACCCGGAGCTCGAGATCGAGGGCGTCCTGCGCACCATGTTCGATCCGCGCAATAACCTGGCCAACGAAGTGAGCGCTCAGCTGATCATGCATTTCGGCGACAAGGTGTTCCGCACCGTCATTCCGCGCAACGTCCGTCTGGCCGAGGCGCCGTCCTTCGGACGCCCGGTGCTCTTTCACGACAAGGACTCGCGCGGCGCGCTCGCCTACCTGGCGCTCGCCGGGGAGCTGATCCGCCGCGGCGAGCACGGCGCCGGCTCGGCGCCGGAGGCGCCGGCCGGAGCCGTGGACGGGGAGGCCGCCCCATGACCCAGAAGAAGCCGACCCTGGGCCGGGGGCTGGCCGATCTGCTCAGTCCGGGTGCGCGCCCCGTGCCCGCGCAGCCGACGCCGGCCCCGGCGGCCCCGCCCGGGGATGAGCTGCGGCGCTTGCCGCTCGATGTGCTGCAGCGCGGGAAGTACCAGCCGCGCACCGACATGCACCCCGAGTCGCTCGAGGAGCTCGCCGGCTCGATCAAGGCGCAGGGCGTGGTGCAGCCCATCGTGGTGCGCCCCCTCACGGCCGCGCCCGGGGCGCCGCAGCGCTACGAGATCATCGCCGGCGAGCGGCGCTGGCGCGCCGCGCAGCTGGCCGGGCTCGAGGACATTCCGGCGATCGTGCGCAACATCGCCGACGAGGCGGCCATCGCCGTCGCGCTGATCGAGAACATCCAGCGCGAAAACCTCAACCCGCTCGAAGAGGCGCGCGCGCTCGAGCGGCTGATCCGCGAGTTCGAGCTCACGCACGCGCAGGCGGCCGAGGCGGTCGGCCGCTCGCGGGCTGCCGTGAGCAATCTGCTGCGCCTGCTTGAGCTGCCCGCCGAGGTGTGCGAGCTGATCGAGCGGCGCCAGATCGAAATGGGTCACGCGCGCGCGCTGCTCGGCCTCGCCGAGCGCGCCGAGCAGCGGCAGGCCGCCGCGGAAGTGGTCGCAAAGGGCCTCTCGGTGCGGGCCACCGAGGCGCTGGTGCGGCGCATGCTCGAGCCCCGCCCCGCCGCCCCGCCTGCCGCGACCGCCGACCCGGACGTGCGCCGCCTGGAGCAGCAGCTCTCCGAGCAGCTCGGTGCCCGGGTGGCCATTCGCCCGGGGCCGGCCGGCAAGGGCTCGCTCATCGTCACTTATAATAGTCTCGAGGAGCTGGACGGGATCCTCGCCCATATCCATTAGGACTTTCCCGGATAGCCAATCCGGGAAAGGGCGGTTCGTCCCGGCCGCGGATTTCACACAATTTTCACAGGCTTAGGCCGGGTGCGACGGGAGTGGACTCCCCCGGAACCGGTCAATATAATCGCGCGGCTTTTTCGGTCCGGCCGGTGTGCGCACCGGTGGACCGGACGGCGGCCCGACGCGCAGCAATACGCCCGCGAGTGAGATTTCGGTGACCGTGATCGACCTGCCCCAAGCGCGGCGGCTGGCTTTCAGCGTCGTGCTGGGCCAGGTGACCGTAACGGTGATGGCCGGATTGCTCGCCTGGGCGATCTCCGGACGGCTCGCGGCTTTCTCGGCTCTGCTCGGCGGAGGCATCGGGACGGCAGCGAGCCTGATTCTGGCGCTCGTCGGGTTCAGCCGGGGCGCCGTGGACGCCGAACGGGCGCTGCGGGCGTTTTATGGGGGGGAGGCGCTGAAGCTCGTCGTCGTCGTCGGGCTGTTTGTGGCGGCCTTCAAGTTGACGAAGGTCGCGCCGCTGGCGATGTTCGCGGCCTTCGCCGCGACATTTTTCGTGTATTGGATCGCGCTCGCCGCCGCGCTGTGGCCCGGTGGTCGCGCGCGCGGTCAGAAGATTGCCGACCCGGCGTCAGCGCCAACGGCCGACGCTACGCACACAGTGAGAGATTGACGTTCATGGCAGCAACGCAGCCACAGATCGGTGAGTACATCCTGCATCACCTCACCTTTCTGACCAACAAACCGCAGACTTCGCTCGTCAACTTCACCGTCATCGACTACGACACGGTGTTCTTCTCGGTGCTGCTGGCGGTGCTGTTCGCCGGCAGCTTCTACCTGGTGGCGCGCAAGTCCGCGGCAGCCGCCAACAGCGTGCCGCGCGGCTTTCAGAGCTTCGTTGAGATGCTGGTCGACTGGGTCGACTCGCAGGTGAAGGACGTGTTCCACGGCACCAACCAGCTGATCGCGCCGCTCGCGCTGACGATCTTCTGCTGGGTGTACCTGTTCAATTTCATGGACCTGCTGCCGGTCGATCTGCTGCCGGACGTCGCCGGCGCCGTGGGGCTGGCGCACCTGAAGGTCGTGCCGAGCACCGACCTCAACGGCACCTTCGGGCTGTCGCTCACGGTGTTCATCCTGATGATCTACTACAGCATCAAGGTGAAGGGTCCGCTCGGCTTTCTCGGCGAGCTGACGCTGCAGCCGTTCCGCACCAAGAACATCTTCGTGCAGATCCCGCTCTCGATCGTGAATTTCGTGCTCGAATCGGTCACGCTGATCGCCCGCCCCGTGTCGCTGGCGCTGCGACTGTTCGGCAACCTGTTCGCCGGCGAGATGATCTTCGTGCTGCTCGCGCTGCTGACGCTGGTGCACAGCTACGCCGGGCTCGAGTCCCTCTCGGGCTGGGGGATGGCGCTGATGCAGGCCGTGCTCACCTTCGCCTGGGAAGTGTTCCATCTCCTGATCATCACGATTCAGGCGTTCATCTTCATGGTGCTCACCATCGTCTACCTGGCGATGGCGCACGAACATCATTGACCGGCTACTGTTTCCAGACGCATTGATCCTTGAGGAGAATTGAATGCAAAACGTCGCACTGATCCAAGCCATGACCGTGCTCGCCGTGGGCATCATCTTCGGCATGGGCGCCCTTGGCACCGCCATCGGCTTCGGCATTCTCGGTGGCCGCTTCATCGAAGGCTCGGCCCGCCAGCCCGAGCTGATGCCTGCTCTGCAGGTCAAGATGTTCCTGGTCGCGGGCCTGCTCGACGCCGTCGCCATGATCGGCATCGGCTTCGCGCTGTTCTTCACGTTCGCGAACCCGTTCCTCGCGGCCCTGCAGACTGCGGCGCATTGAGCTGCTTGCGAGTCACCCGTAAGGCACTCCTCGGGAGGAGGCGATCGTGCACATCAATCTGACGCTCGTCATCCAGATGGCGGTGTTCGCCGTCCTGATCTGGTTCACGATGAAGTTCGTGTGGCCGATGGTTCTCGGCCCGATGCAGGAGCGTGAGCGGCGCATCGCGCAGGGTCTGGCCGCAGCCGGCAAGGGCGAGGAAGAGCTCAGGCAGGCACGCGAAGGCGCCGAGTCGATTCTGCGCGAGGCACGCGAGCGCGCCGGCGTCATCGTCGATCAGGCCCAGCGCAGCGCCAACGAGATCCTCGAGCAGGCGCGCAGCACCGCCACGCAGGAAGGTCAGCGCCTGCTGGCCGCCGCGCAGCAGCAGATCGGGCTCGATGCGGCGCGGGCCAAGGAGCAGCTGCGCCAGCAGGTCGGCTCGATCGCCGTCGCGGCCGCCGCCAAGCTCCTCGAGCGCGAGATCGACGCGCGCGCCCACGAGGCCCTGCTCAACGAGTTTGCGGCGCAGCTGTAGGCGGAGGATACGATGCCGGACAAGAGCACCATCGCCAGGCCCTATGCCAAAGCCGCGTTCGCGGCGGCGGACGGCCGCCTGGGCGAGTGGTCCGAGACGCTGCGGCGGGCGGCCGCCGTGGCCGCCGATGCGCGGGTCGCGGCCCTGCTCGATGACCCGAACGTCACCGCCGAGCGGCTCGCCGAGCTTGTCGAGTCGATCGCCGACCCGCAGGGGGACCCGGCGCGGCGGAACTTCATCCGCACGCTCGCCGACAATCACCGGCTCGAGTGCCTGCCCGAGATCGCCGCGCGCTTCGAGGCACTGAAGGCCGAGGCCGAAGGCACCATCGACGTCGAGGTCACCTCGGCGAAGCCGCTCACCGATACGCAGCAGCGCGCACTCGGCACCGCCCTCGAGCGGCGCCTGAAGCGCACCGTGCGCCTGCACTGCACGCTCGATCCGACCCTGATCGGCGGCGCCAGCGTGCGCGCCGGCGATCTGGTCATCGACGGCTCAGTGCGCAGCAGGCTCGAGCGCATCGCCCATCAGCTGACCGCGTAAGCCATTTTCCGGGGAAACACAGTTATGGCCATCAAGGCATCCGAAATCAGCGATCTGATCAAGCAGCGGATCGAGAGCTTCAAGACCGCCACCGAGGCGCGCGACGTCGGCACCATCATGTCGGTGACCGACGGCATCACTCGCGTGCACGGGCTGGCCGATGCACGCTACGGTGAGATGCTCGAGTTTCCGGGCAATGTCTTCGGTCTGGCGCTGAACCTCGAGCAGGACTCGGTCGGCGCAGTGGTGCTCGGGGAATACAAGCACCTGCGCGAAGGCGACACCGTCAAGACCACCGGGCGCATCCTGGAGGTGCCGGTGGGCCGCGAGCTGCTCGGCCGCGTGGTCGATGCACTCGGCCAGCCGATCGACGGCAAGGGCCCGCTCAACGCCACGCGCACCGCCCCGATCGAGCGGGTGGCCCCGGGCGTGATCTACCGCAAGTCGGTCAGCCAGCCGGTGCAGACCGGCTACAAGGCCGTCGACTCGATGGTGCCGGTCGGCCGCGGTCAGCGCGAGCTGATCATCGGCGACCGTCAGACCGGCAAGACGGCACTCGCGGTCGACACCATCATCAATCAGAAGAACTCCGGCGTGAAGTGCGTTTACGTCGCGATCGGTCAGAAGCAGTCGACCATCGCCGGCGTGGTGCGCAAGCTCGAGGAGCACGGCGCGCTCGCGCACACCATCGTCGTGGCCGCTTCGGCCTCGACCCCGGCCGCGCTGCAGTACATCGCCGCCTACTCCGGCTGCACGATGGGCGAGTTCTTCATGGACAACGGTGAAGACGCACTGATCGTCTACGACGATCTGTCCAAGCAGGCAGTGGCCTACCGGCAGATCTCCCTGCTGCTGCGCCGGCCGCCGGGCCGCGAGGCGTTCCCGGGCGATGTGTTCTACCTGCACTCGCGCCTGCTCGAGCGCAGCGCGCGCGTCAACGAACAGTACGTCGAGATGCAGACCCAGGGGGCGGTCAAGGGCAAGACCGGCTCGCTCACCGGGCTGCCGATCATCGAGACCCAGGCGGGCGACGTCACGGCGTTCGTGCCGACCAACGTCATCTCGATCACCGACGGGCAGATCTTCCTCGAGACCGACCTGTTCAACGCGGGCGTGCGACCGGCCATGAATGCCGGTATCTCGGTGTCGCGCGTCGGCGGTGCGGCACAGACCGACATCATCAAGAAGCTCGGCGGCGGCATTCGCCTCGCCCTGGCGCAGTACCGCGAGCTCGCGGCGTTCTCGCAGTTCGCCTCCGATCTCGACGAGGCGACCCGCAAGCAGCTCGAGCGCGGCCAGCGGGTCACCGAGCTGATGAAGCAGAAGCAGTACGCGCCGATGTCGGTCGCCGAGATGGCGTTGTCCATCTACGCGGTGAACAACGGCTACATGGACAAAGTGGAGCTGAAGAAGGTGGTCGCGTTCGAGGCGGCCCTGCAGTCCTTCGCACATGCCCGCTACGGCGCGATGCTCGAGCGCATCAACAAGGAGCCGAAGTTCAGCAAGGACAACGAGGCGGAGCTGAAGAAGTGCGTCGAGGACTTCATCGCCACGGGGACCTACTGAGCGTCGTGCGCGAGTCTGCACTGCCAATACTGACGAGGCGTTCCTGATGCCGGGCACCAAGGAAATCCGCGCCAAGATCACGAGTGTGAAGAACACTCAGAAGATCACCCGCGCCATGCAGATGGTCGCGACCAGCAAGATGCGCCGCGCGCAGGATCGCATGCGCGCCGCGCGTCCCTATGCCGAGAAGATGCTGAACGTCATCGGTCACCTGACCGAGGCGAACCCCGATTACCGCAGCCCGTATCTGCAGGCCCGCGACACGGTGCGCAGCATCGGCATCATCGTCGTGTCGACCGACCGCGGCCTCGCCGGGGCGCTCAACGCCAACGTCTTCAAGCAGACGCTGTTGCTGATGCGCGAGTGGCAGGCCAAGAGCGCGAGCGTGAAGCTGTGCCTGGTGGGCGCCAAGGGTCTCGCCTTCTTCCGCCGGCTCGATGCGCAGATTCTCGCCAGCGCATCGCACCTCGGCGACCGGCCGCACGTGAAGGACCTGATCGGCGCGGTCAAGGTGATGCTGGATGCCTACCGGGACGGGCAGATCGACCGGCTGTTCCTGGTGAACGCCGAGTTCGTAAACACCATGACCCAGCAGCCCGCTGTCGGGCAGCTCCTGCCGGTGCAGCCGCTCGACACCGAGAACCTCGCCGAGCACTGGGACTACCTCTACGAGCCGGAGGCGGCACAGATTCTCGATGGACTGCTGATGCGCTACATCGAATCGCAGGTGTATCGCGCCGCAGTCGAGAACGTCGCCTCGGAGATGGCGGCCCGGATGGTGGCCATGAAGGCCGCCACCGACAATGCCGGCAAGCTGATCAACGAGATGCAACTGATTTACAACAAGGCCCGTCAGGCCGCGATCACCAAGGAACTGGCCGAGATCGTGGGCGGCGCAGCCGCGGTTTGAGAGAGACAACACATGGCAACCATGGCCGAAGGCAAGATCACCCAGATCATCGGCGCCGTCATCGACGTCGAGTTTCCGCGTGAAGGCATTCCGCGCGTCTACGACGCGCTGAAGCTCAAAGACGTCGATCTGACGCTCGAGGTCCAGCAGGAACTCGGCGACGGTATCGTGCGCACCATCGCCATGGGGCCCTCCGAGGGTCTCAAGCGTGGCCTCGCCGTCATCGCGACCGGCAAGCCGATCAACGTGCCGGTCGGCAAGGGCACGCTCGGGCGGATCATGGACGTGCTCGGGGCGCCGCAGGACAACCGCGGGCCGGTCAAATCCGAGCAGACGCTGCCGATTCACCGTGCGCCGCCGTCCTTCGAGGACCAGGCGGGCGGGCAGGAGCTGCTGGTCACGGGCATCAAGGTCATCGACCTGCTGGTGCCGTTCGCCAAGGGCGGCAAGGTCGGGCTGTTCGGTGGCGCCGGTGTCGGCAAGACCGTCAACATGCTCGAGCTGATCAACAACATCGCCAAGCAGTACAGCGGACTGTCGGTGTTCGCCGGCGTCGGCGAGCGCACCCGCGAAGGCAACGACTTCTATCACGAGATGATCGAGTCGGGCGTCATCGACCCTCAGGAGCTGTCCAACTCCAAGGTGGCGATGGTGTACGGCCAGATGAACGAGCCGCCGGGCAACCGCCTGCGCGTGGCGCTCACCGGGCTGACCATGGCCGAGCACTTCCGTGACGAGGTGCGCGAGGACGGCGGCAAGGGCCGCGACGTGCTGCTGTTCATCGACAACATCTACCGCTACACGCTCGCCGGCACCGAGGTGTCCGCGCTGCTCGGGCGTATGCCCTCGGCGGTGGGCTACCAGCCGACGCTCGCCGAGGAAATGGGCGTGCTGCAGGAGCGCATCACCTCCACCAAGACCGGCTCGATCACCTCCATCCAGGCGGTGTACGTGCCCGCGGACGACCTGACCGACCCCTCGCCGGCGACCACGTTCGCGCACCTGGATGCGACGGTCGTGCTCTCCCGGCAGATCGCCTCGCTTGGCATCTACCCGGCGGTCGATCCGCTGGATTCGACCAGCCGCCAGCTCGACCCGCTGGTGGTCGGCGAGGAACACTACAACACCGCGCGCGGCGTGCAGGCCGTGTTGCAGCGCTACAAGGAGCTGCAGGACATCATCGCCATTCTCGGCATGGATGAGCTGTCCGAGGAGGACAAGCTCACGGTGTTCCGGGCCCGCAAGGTCCAGCGCTTCCTGTCCCAGCCGTTCAACGTCGCCAAGGTGTTCACCGGCCAGGACGGCAAGATCGTGCCGCTTGCCGAGACCATCCGCGGCTTCAAGGGCATCATCAGCGGCGAGTTCGATCACCTGCCCGAGCAGGCCTTCTACATGGTGGGCAGCATCGACGAGGCTGTCGCCAAGGCGAAGTCGCTGCAGTAGGAGAGCCGCCATGGCCGAACCGCACACCATTCACGTCGACATCGTCAGCGCCGAGGGCGAGATCTTCTCGGGGCTCGCGACCATGGTGTTCGCGCCGGCCTCCCAGGGTGAGATCGGCGTGGCCCCGCGACACGCGCCGCTGCTCTCCATGCTCAAGCCCGGCGAGGTGCGGGTGCAGACGCCGGACGGCGCCGAGCAGCTGTTCTTCGTCGGCGGTGGGGCGATCGAGGTCCAGCCCCACCGGGTCACGGTGCTCGCCGACACGGCGCAGCGCGCCAAGGACATCGACGAGGCGGCGGCGCTCGCCGCCAAGCAGCGTGCCGAGGAGGCCCTGCGGGACCGCACCGACCATATCTCTCAGGCCGAGGCGCTGGCGGAACTGGCGCGCGCGGCCGCGCAGCTGAAGATCATCCAGCGGCTGCGCAAAGTGCGCGGCTGACGGCGCGCCGGATGCCGGCTCGCGGCATAATCGGCGCATGAACACATCAGCCTCCGCACCGCCGCTGGCGGTGGTGATCCTGGCCGCGGGCGAGGGCAAGCGCATGAAGTCGCGCCTGCCGAAGGTGCTGCAGCCGCTCGCCGGGCGCCCCCTGCTCGCCCACGTCATTGCCGCCGCCCGGGCTCTTGCGCCGGCGCGGATTCACATCGTCCATGGCCACGGCGGGCAGCAGGTCCGCGCCGCATTCGCCGACCCTGCGCTTAACTGGGTCCACCAGGCCGAGCAGCTCGGCACCGGACACGCCCTGCAGCAGGCCGCGCCCCACATTGCAGACCACGAGGTGGTGCTGGTGCTCTACGGCGACGTGCCGCTGCTGCGCCCGGCCACGCTCGCACGCCTGGTCGACATCGCCGCTGGCGGCGAGCTGGCGCTACTCACCATGCTGCCCGGCGATCCGCGCGGCTACGGTCGGATCGTGCGTGATCCGGCCGGCAAGGTGGCGCGCATCGTGGAACAGAAGGATGCCTCGAGCGAGGAGCTGCGCATCGGCGAGTGCAACACCGGCGTCCTGGCGGCGCCCGCCGGCCGCCTGAAGGCCTGGCTCGCCAGCCTGCGCAACGACAATGCACAGCGCGAGTATTACCTCACGGACGTCGTCGCGCTCGCGGTGCGTTCAGGCGTCGCCGTCACGCCGGTGCAACTCACCGATGCCATCGAGGCACTCGGCGTCAACGACAAGGCGCAGCTCGCCGAGCTCGAGGCGGTCCTGCGCCGCAATGTCGCGCACGAGTTGATGCGTGCCGGGGTCACGGTCGCCGACCCCCTGCGGCTCGATGTGCGGGGCGAAGTAACCCATGGACAGGACGTCTTTCTCGACGTGAACGTGATTCTCGAAGGACGCGTCGTTCTCGGCGACCGCGTGCGGATCGGTGCCGGCTGCATCGTGCGCGACAGTCAGATCGGCGATGACGCCGAGCTCTTCCCGTACTCCGTGCTCGATGGAGCAGCTATCGGCGCCGAGGCACGCATCGGGCCATTCTCGCGCGTGCGGCCGACCACGCGCCTCGCGGACGGCGTGCACATCGGCAACTTCGTGGAAGTGAAAAACTCGACCCTGGGCGAGGAGTCTAAGGCTAACCACCTGTCCTACGTGGGCGATGCCGAAGTCGGCGCCCGGGTCAACGTCGGTGCGGGCACCATCGTCGCGAACTACGATGGCGCCAACAAACACCGCACGCACATCGGCGCCGGCGCACACACGGGCTCCAACAGCGTGCTGGTCGCACCGATCACGGTCGGGGAGGGCGCGACCATCGCCGCCGGTTCGACCGTCACCCGGGAAGTGCCGGCGGGCAAGCTCACCATCGCCCGTGCGCGCCAGGTCACCCTCGAGGGCTGGCAGCGGCCGGTCAAGTCCAAAAAATAGCCGAGCTCCCGGGGCCGTCAGTCCCGCGTGGACCGGTGCATCACCCGGGCCGTAAACACCGCCGGCGGATCGCGCAAGGTTCGCGACGCCAGGGCGAGGGCCTGTCGGATCCGGCGCGCGCGTCCCGCATCGATACGCGCCAACAGCCGTTGGCGCGCGCCGGGCCTCAGGGGCGCATCGATCGTCTTGTGGCGCAGCACGGCGAGATTGTGGTCATCACCGAGCAGGTCCGAGAGACGATGGGTCGCCTCGATGCGCGCTGCGGCGCGGCGGTCGCGCGACGGGGCGAGGGCCTGCAACTGATGCCACAGGTACTTCGTCTGCTTGCGCAGCTCGTGGAGATTCTCGGCCGAAGGGTGCGCGCGAACGCGTCGCAGCGCGTGGCGCGCCCGCGCATAGACGCGTCTGAGGCCGGTCTCGAGCACGGACCAGCGATAGGGTCGGGCGTGCCCTGAGCCCAGGCGCTCCCGGACTGCGCACAGGATCGGTTGCGCCCTCTGTACGGCCGCCGCCTCGTCATGCAGGAGGCGCCGCGCGCACGCATGTTCGCGGCGCAGCTGCGTACGCAGGTCGGTCTGGCCTTCGCCGGCGGCGCCACCGTCCCGATGTCTGGACAGGCCCTGCAGCGTATCCAGCAGCACTCGGCTGTCGCGCACCCCGCTCAGCGAGCGCGCAACGTCACGCAGCTCAGCGTTGTCCCGGCGATAGGCCCGCTCGCCGAGCCCGGTGCGCAGCAGACGAAGCATGGCCCGCGTGCGCTTCAGCTCCTTACGCACCGCGTGGACCGCCCGGTCCGACAGCCGGGGAGCCTCCAGCCGCTCGGCTGCATCGGCGAGGCTCCGGCGTGCAAGATGCCGGATGTCGGGCGGGTCAGGCAGGGGAGCGCGGGATTTCGCGGTCACCGCCAAAGGCTAGGGCCGATGCCTCGCAGGCGCTATCCGCAATGACCGAAATAGCTATGATTATGCAGCTATCAGCGGTGAACACTCACAAATACGCTGACAAAGCGTGTTTCATTGGCCACTCGCGTGCGCCCCTGAGGCCCGCGGCGGGCTCTCTGGCTGGGCCGTTACCCGAACTGTGCGCCGCTTCTGCCCGGCAGCGGGCACTTCAGGCAAACTGTCGGCCCGTTTCCGGGTATCCAGGATCTCAGCCATGTGCGGAATCGTCGGCGCGATCGCCGAGCGCAATATCGTCCCGGTCCTGATCGAGGGTCTGCGCCGTCTGGAGTACCGGGGCTACGACTCCGCCGGACTCGCCGTGATCGCCGAAGGGGGGCTCACCCGGCTGCGTACCGTCGGCAAGGTGCAGAAGCTCGTCGAGGCGCTGGCGGCCACGCCCGCCGGGGGCGGAACCGGGATCGCCCATACGCGCTGGGCCACGCACGGCGCCCCGAGCGAGCGCAACGCGCACCCGCACCTGTCCGGCGAGGGCCTCGCGATCGTCCACAACGGCATCATCGAGAACCACGAGGCACTGCGCGCGGATCTCGAGGGTCGCGGGTATCGCTTTACCTCCGAGACCGACACCGAGGTGATCGCGCACCGCATTCACCATCACCTGAAGAGCGAGTGCGATCTGTTGAAGGCGGTGCGCGCCACGGTCGCCGAGCTCCAGGGCGCCTACGCACTCGCAGTCATCAGTGAGGCGGAGCCCGACCGGCTCGTGGTGGCCCGAGAGGGCTGCCCGGTCGTGATCGGGCTCGGCGTTGAAGAGAATTTCGTCGCGTCCGACGTCGCGGCGCTGCTGCCGGTCACCCGGCGCTTCATGTTCCTCGAAGAGGGCGACGTCGCCGAGATCCGTCGCAAGTCGGTGCGCGTGCTCGACTCGAGCGGTCGTGCCGTCGAGCGGCCGGTGCGGGAAAGCGAGCTCAGCGCTGATGCGGCCGAGAAGGGTCCGTACCGCCACTTCATGCTCAAGGAGATCCACGAGCAACCGCGCGCCATCGCCGACACGCTTGCCGAACGCGTAGCTCACGGGCGCTTGCTGGAAGCGGCCTTCGGGCCCGCGGCCACCGAGGTGTTCAAGCGCACCGCCTGCGTACACATCGTGGCGTGCGGCACCAGCTATCACGCCGCCTCCGTGGCGCGCTATTTCATTGAGCAGATCTGCCGCATTCCCTGCGCCGTCGACATCGCGAGCGAGTACCGCTACCGCAATCCACTGGTGCCCGCCAACTCGCTGTTCGTCACCATCTCCCAATCTGGCGAAACCGCCGATACGCTCGCGGCGCTACGTCTGGCCAAGCAGTCCGGCTACCTCTCGACCTTGGCCGTCTGCAACGTGCCGGAGAGTTCCCTGGTGCGCGAATCGGAGCTGGTGATGCTCACGCGCGCCGGCCCGGAAATCGGCGTTGCCTCAACGAAGGCATTCACGACCCAGCTCACGGCGCTGTCCATGCTCACCGTGGCGCTCGCGCGCCACCATGGCGGCGATGTCGAGCGCGAACAGGGCTTGGTGAGCCGCCTGATCGAGCTCCCGGGTCTGATCGAAAAGGCGCTCACGCTCGATCCGGTCGTGCACCGCCTCGCAGAACGCTTTGCCGACAAGCACCACACGTTGTTCCTCGGTCGCGGTGCGCTCTACCCCATCGCGATGGAGGGTGCGTTGAAGCTGAAGGAGATCTCCTACATACACGCCGAGAGCTATCCGGCCGGAGAGCTCAAGCACGGGCCGCTCGCGCTGGTCGATGCCGACATGCCGGTCATCGCGGTCGCCCCGAACAACGACCTGCTCGAGAAGCTCAAATCCAACCTCATGGAAGTGCGTGCGCGGGGCGGAGAGCTCATCGTGTTTGCCGATCCCGAATCGGGGCTGCAACCGAGCGAGGGCGTCACGGTGATCGAGATGCCCAAGCACGTGACGTACTTTCAGGCGCCGGCCGTGTACACAGTCCCGCTGCAGCTATTGGCGTATCACGTCGCCATTTTGAAGGGCACGGATGTCGATCAGCCGCGCAACCTCGCGAAGAGCGTGACAGTTGAGTAGTTGGGCGTCAGAAAGAGACAATAATTGTCGGATGTAATTAAAGTCGTTTCCTATGGAATAGAGTCGTTCCCCATCGGGATGACATAACATGGAGCACTGCTCGGCCGGTAGTGGGCGACCCGGCGAAGCTTCTTTGTGCTTCTGCTTGACTCATGGGCGGCAAGCCTGCCGCAGATAAAATTCTTGCCCGAGAAAGACTCTGGCGAGAGCTGTGTGGCCCGTTACAGTCTTGTCCCCTCCCAGCGACACCGCCTCTTTGCGCGCAACCTCCCCGAATCGCTTCTGTCCTGTCGCGACGGATTTCGCGTCGACAACAGATCAGGGGAGGGAAATCAACAGTACCCATGTCGGATGATGGTAACGACTGCAACTAGAGCTACGGATAATGCCGGGAAGCCCCCGAAACACCCTCTGAGTGACGATTAGCGCGGATAACTCCACGCGCACCGGCGCATGGAGATTTCTCGAGAAGACTAAGCCCCCTCCCTGGACCGGGACGTGACCATCGATCGGGAAATGAGGGCCTCGCCACCATTTACCGGATAGCCGCGAGGCGCCGAAATTGCGATAGGAACCCCTGAGTCCGAACGCTCGAGATGCGCTGTCGCTACGCGGTTGCGCAATGGCACAATTCAGCAGCTTCGAGAGTTCCGCCAATCCCTGCGGGGAGGCTCGCGGTGAGGTGTTACGGGGTGCCTACCCGCGACGTAGGACAATTCCGATGCATTGATCTACCGCCTTGCGGAGACATCCAGCGGAGCGCGTGAGCAACCAGTGGTTATCAGATGTCCGCGCACGCACGACCGAGGCAAGTCACCTTTGAGAATCCGACTATCTCCCGCAATCGACTCAAAAAGCGCACGTTCAGCGCTGTTGCCCATATTCCATTACTGCCCGGCTTTGCGGCACGATCTTCGAGCCTCAACGCTACTACACACTGAAGCACTGGAGCGCCTTGACGAGGCTCACCGAAGCGGGGCATCTGGATGCTTCAAACAACTACGCCGGGCGCTGCATGACAGCGGTGGCGGTCGGGACAAAGGCATTTCTCTTCGTCGGCTCCGAGCCGGCCGGTCATGCCGCGGCAATACATTACTCACTGGTCGAGTCGTGCAAGGCGAATTCGGTCAACTGCTCACCTATCTGACCTACATCTTCGGCAACGCGCGCAACAAAGCCATGATGCTGCCGACGCCGGATGAGTTCGCCACTCTCAGCACCGCCTCAGCCGGCCGGTGCGCTCTTTAACAATCCGGAGTAGGATCATGCATCAGGGAAAACACGGATTACCGGACGCAATCGGATTAGCGGACGGAATCGGCTTACCAGACGGATTCCAAGGCACTCAGCAGGGAACTCGGAGGGCGCGAAGGGCATCCCGCGCATTGAGTGCTGGAACCGGAGGATTGATGATCGATGGTCCACGGCAGCCGGAGTCTCGCAAGTCCGCCTCCCATGCGCTGGAAGTGGTGGAGATCCGGCGTCGGCATCCCGATGCCTTCAGTGGCGGCGCGCGCCTGATACCGGTCGAGACCGCGTGCGGCACGTTCCAGGTCTGGACCAAGCGATGCGGCGATAACCCGCGCATCAAGCTCCTGCTGCTGCACGGCGGCCCCGGAGCCACGCACGAGTATTTCGAGTGCTTCGACGGTTATCTGCCGATGGCCGGCGTGGAGTATTACTACTACGACCAGTTGGGCTCCCACCGCAGCAGCCAGCCGGATGCGCCCGAGCTGTGGGAAACGGCGCGCTTCGTCGATGAAGTCGAGCAGGTGCGCAAGGCGTTGGGGCTTGGGCCCGACAACTTCTTCCTGCTCGGCCACTCCTGGGGCGGGATTCTGGCGACGGAGTATGCGCTGCGGTATCAACAGCATCTGCGGGGACTGATCATCTCCAACATGGTCAGCAGCATTCCCGACTACAACCGCTACGCACGCGAGGTGCTGATGCCGAGCATCCCGCCCGAGGTCTTGGCGGAGGTCCGCTCGATCGAGGCCGCCGGAGACTATGAGAATCCACGTTACATGGGGCTGCTGATTCCCCATCACTACGAGAGGCACGTGCTGCGCCTGCCGCATGCGCAGTGGCCGGATCCGGTGCTGCGCGCGTTCGCGCATCTCAATGCCAAGATCTACATCCCGCTGCAAGGGCCGAGCGAGCTCGGGGCGAGCGGCAAGCTCGAGCATTGGGATCGCACGGCCGATCTGCCGCGCATCGGCGTGCCTACGCTGACGATCGGCGCCGCGCACGACACCATGGATCCGAAACACATGGCGGCGATGGCGCGAGCGCTGCCCCAGGGGCGGTACTTGCACTGTCCGGACGGCAGCCACATGGCGATGTACGATGATCAGACCGTCTATGTGGCCGGGCTGCTCGATTTCCTTCGCGACGTGGCAGGCGCGGTGCCCGGGCGATGAGGAGCGGCGAACCAGCCGCGACCCTCGACCGTGTGCTCGGGCTGCGGCAGCTCCTCGTGTACGGAATGATCATGATGGTGCCGATCGCACCGATGGCGGTGTACGGATTCGTCGCGCAGGAAAGCCATGGGATGGTGCCGCTGGTGTATGGGGTCGGCGTGGTTGCGATGCTGTTCACCGCGCTCAGTTACAAGCGGCTGAGCGCGGAATTCCCGGTGGCGGGCTCGGTATATACCTACGTGCAACGCGGTTGGCATCCCTACCTCGGCTTCCTCGCCGGTTGGATGATTCTCGCCGACTATCTGCTCATCCCGGCACTCCTCTACGTATTCAGCGCATCGTGGCTGCAGGGACTGCTGCCCAGCGTCCCAAATTGGGAGTGGGTGGTGGCATTCACCACCTTCAACACCGCGGTCAACGTCGTCGGCATCAAATTACAGGCTCGGGCGCATCTTGTGCTGCTGTGCGTCGAGCTCGTAACGCTGGCCATCTTCTTCGCCTGTGTATTGGATTTCGTCTTCATCAAGGGACGGGGCGCCGGCGGCTGGTCGATCGCGCCATTCTTCCAGCCGCAGCACTTGAACTGGCATTTCATCGCCACCGCGACCTCCATCGCGACGCTGAGTTTCCTTGGCTTCGATGGAATCAGCACGCTCGCCGAGGAGGTTAGGAACCCGCGCCGAACCGTGGGCAATGCCACGATGCTCGCGTTGCTGCTGCTCGGCCTGATATTCATCGCGCAGACCTACGTTGCCGCGCTGGCGCATCCAGATTACCACTCGCTGGATGCGAAGCTCGGTTTTTTCCAGATCGGACGGGAAGCCGGCGGCGAGGGGCTGTATCTGCTGCTGCTCCTGGTGAGCGTCATCTCTGCGGCTATCGCCAACGCCCTGGCGGCGCAGCTCGCCATTGCACGGATCCTCTTTTCGATGGGCCGCGACAAGGCGTTACCCTGTTCCGAATTTCTCTCGCGGGTGCATCATCGCTTCAAGACCCCGGTCAACGCCACGCTGCTGGTGGCGGTGCTGTCGATCACGGTCGCCGTGCTGATGCCGGAGAAGGTCATTATCAGGTTGGTCAACTTCGGCGCTCTGACGGCGTTCATGCTCCTCAACGTGACGGTGTCCGTGTTCTTCTATCTCAAGCAGAAAAGATACCGGCAGATCTTCAGCTACCTGGTGTTCCCAGCTCTTGGCCTGACTATCGTGGCGTTCGTCTGGTCGGGATTCGATCGCACGACGTTCCTGTTCGGCGGCGCGTGGCTGCTCGCCGGTTCGGCGCTCGGTGCGTTCAAGTATCGGAACTTCAAATCGTTCAAGTTCGCGCCCTGAGCCACGCATTCTGGGTATTCGTCCGGAAATCTGCGTCTATCCAGTCCCATCATTGGCCGCACTGCGCTATCTTGCGACGAATCGAAGGGTGCTTGCGTAGCCTCCGGCTCGCACTTGTTCTATGAGGTTCCAGTCAAGTGCGCCGATGGGTGCGCCGCGATTACGGGCGAAGCGGGTAGGCTGGTTCACCAGCCCGTTTCTGCATCCTCGCGTACCACCAGTAAACCGGTACGCCCGCGAGACTGAGGGCGAGCGCCCACAGGAGCGACCGCGCCCCGATGCCGATGAAGGCCCAGAGGCAATAGATCACCGCCAGCGCCGCGGCGATCACCCAGCGCGCCTCGCGTGCCCCGGGTTTGGGCACCTGCCCACGCCGCCACAGAACCAGCACCGCGAGCGAGCAGCAGAAGTACATCGGCAGGTTCGCCGCCGTGACGACCACGCTGAGAAAGGTGAATCCGCCGGCGAGCGAGTCCTGATAGTTCATGAGCAGCATGAGGCTCGCCACCACACCGGCGAACAGAAAGGCCCGGCTGGGAACGCCATGCGAGTTGGGTCGCGCCAACGCCGGCGGCAGGCTCCCGTGCTTCGCGCAGCTCTGGGCCACCTCCCCGGTCACGAGCGTCCAGCCATTGAGCGCACCGAGCCCACTCACGACAATGAAAGCCGCGAGCAGCTCGCCGGAGCCGCTGCCGAGATACCGCGTGAGCAGGTCCGCGAACGGCGCACTGGAGGAAGCGAGCTCTTTCTGAGGAATCAGCAGCAGCGGGATCGCGGAAATCAGCATGTAGATCAGCGCCACCAGTATTGTTCCCGCGAACGTCGCACGCGGCACAGTGCGCGCCGGATCGCGCACCTTGCCGGCTGGCACCGCGGCGCACTCCACGCCGAGCATGGCGAAGAGCGCGATGGTCGAGGCGCTGCTCAGAGCCCCGAGCGAGACGGGCGTCGCCGGTACGTGCATTAGGTACGCAGCCGGATGCTCCAAGAGCTGCCAGACACCCAGACCGATGATGGCGAACTGCGGCAGCAACTTCAGCACCGTACCTACGACCTGCACTGAGCCGGCGGTGCGCAGCCCGCGAAGGTTCACCAGCACGAACAGCCACACCAGCCCGAGAGCCGCGAATGCGGCGAGCGGCCGGCTCGTGGTCAGCGCTGGCAGAAACGCCGACAGATAGCCGACCACGCCGATGGCGATGGCCGCATTGGTTACCCAGCAGCTTACCCAATAACACCACATGATGAGGAATGCGACCCGGTTCCCGAACGCCCGTTGCGTGTAGGCGTACGGCCCGTCGTCGTCGGCGAAGGTGCGGGCGAGTCCCGCGAACACCCATGCCACCATCAAACAGCCTCCAGCGGTGATCAGCCAAGCGCCGAGGGCGTTCAGGCCGTAAGGGGCGAGCGCTGCCGGCATCATGAAGATGCCGATGCCGATGGTGTTGCCCACGACGAGCGCCGTGCACATTAGAAACCCGAGCGGCCTCTCTGCCGAAGCCGTTACACCGGTCATATGAACCTTTCAGGAACGCTCGAGCACGTCACTGAGCGCGATTTCGATCAGAACCATGGCCTCGTCGCACTCATCCGGTAATGGGCGTCGTGTTTGAGTGACGAGGTTACTCCAGATAGTCAAGGAGCGCATCTACTGGTCGGAGTGCCCGACCACATTTCCGCCTGCCAGGCGACCTCGCGCGTATCCCGGCCTTCTCGACGCGCTGGTGTGCTGGAAGCCGGAACCCAGGAAACGGGACGTCGGCCTCGCTCCGGTCCTTCATCCCTTGCCCGTCGCGGTATTGGATATCGCTCGCAGTGCCTTGGTCGAGGACATGCGGGTCGCGCCTCGGAACGAGTCCTGGGCGCAGCACTTGTGGTCGCAGCAGACGCTGCAACATCCCTGCGCCCATAGAGGGACTCGAATTCCGGGACGGTGCCGTGTCATGGTGCGTCGTGAGGCAATCAATGCGGCCGTGCTTTCGATGATTAGGGCTTCAAGCAGCACGCCAATGAACGAGATCCCCTGCATTCACGCCGAGTGCTATCCCGCGGGCGAGCTTAAGAACAGACCGCTGGCACTGGCGAACACCGACACGCGAGTGAACATCGCGGCGTTCAACGGCTGCTGCAGAAGCTGAATTCCAACGTCATGGAGGTCCGCGTTAAACAGGTAAAACTCAAAAATCAGTCCAAGCCGTGACAATGGTGTCTCGGCTCTGGCGACACGAAGAATGTCGACTCCCCCCCTCTGTCGGGCGACGCAGTTGATCATGGCAAGGATCTCTTACGAAGAAATCTAATTGGGTCTTTTACCTAAATTTCGCAGGGCTCAGGGAAGGGAGGGGCTGGGCTCGATGCACAATCCAGGACGAGTCCGACTCCGGGGAGTCGTCGGCGCCGCGGGCCGGACGGCCAAGCAAATTTCGCGAGCGACACGCGAGACAATCCTGCAACGACTCCATTTCCTGCGGTGCCGGAGATTCTGCCGGGAACGGGCGGTCCGTCCCATTAGAGGTAAGGACTCTAGCTTGAACCGAAATCGCAGACAGCTGAATTCGCTGAGCAATTTACACCCTCAGGAAACGACTGCAATTCATGCCCACAAAATTAGTTGTGAACTGCTAGGCGATCTGCGTTCCAGTGGAGACTTCGGGCAATGGTCCTGGCCGCCCACGGTGACGGTGCACGCGATGGGGTTCGACTGCTGCGCAGGCTCCATGACCCTTCCGCCTTCGTCGCGACGAACGGCGCGCAATCGCGGGGGCGATCGGGCTCCTGCCGGCACCGCGCAGCCTTTCGCGGCCGGAGAGATTTCCGGTTAGAATTTGCCACCTCGGATCGAGCGGGTGGCGACTTCACATGCGCGATCAGACGATCGAAAACGTGTCTCACGCGGCCCCGTGGTCCCAATGGCTGGTCCGGCTGCTCGTCTCCGCGCTGGCGATCGCCGCCGTCGCCGCGACGGGATTCAGCGCCTCGAACAGCCTGCCGTTCAGGACCGCATGCGGCGGCGATTCCTGTCGTGTCACCTCCGTTTTGGCGAGCGCCGCGTCGCCCACCTTGCATACCGGCGACGAGATTGTGGTGTCGGACCAGCCCTTCGCGACCCGCGCTGTGCTGCTGGCCGACAATGTTCCGACTGGCCGCGATTACCTCCTCTACGTCCGACGCGACACCGAACACCTCAGCGTGAGCGTGCACACGCTCCCTTCGTCCCGGACGCAGCCGACCGGCTCACGGATCGCCTCCCGCACGGCGCTGGTCTTCATCCTCCTCTTTGGGCTTCTGATGTTGTGGCGGGGAGAATCCGCCGCGAGCCGGGGATTGTGCCTGTTCACGCTCAGCAGCGTCGTGACGGCGGGACTCTATCAGTGGGCGCTCGCACCCCCTTGGAATCTGGTCGTCCAGGGGGTCGGCACCCTGATCGGCGGACCCGGGGCGTTCATGGGACTGTACCTCACGGCCGAGGCGCTTGTGCGCACCGGTTCCAGGTCGCGTGCGGCCCGGTGGGCTCGCACAGCATACCTCGGCGCGCTGCTGCTGCTTTATCTGACGGAAGTGGTTCCGAAACTGATCGTTGCCGCCGGCCGCCCCGTGCCGCTATTCACCGCCGGCCAGCTGGCCACATTGATATTGGGCGTCGTTGCCTGGATTGTGCCGCTGAGTTATCTGCTCAAAGGCTACCGGGTCAGCACTCCGGAGAACCGTCTGCGCATTCGCTGGTTCATCGTGAGCATTGCACTGCTGCTGCCGCTGCTCGCCTGCAACCTGTTGCTCCAGTCGGAAGACGTGCATGTGGCGAGCTGGGTCGCACTTCTCGCGGTTACCCAGATCCTGCTGACGTTTGCTGTATTCGGGATACTGAGCTATGCCGCTCTGAGCCAGCGCCTGGTGGCCGTGCGTTTCGTGCTGAACAGAGCGCTGGTATTCGGCGTTCTCACCGCGCTGCTGATCGGCACGCTGTCATTGCTCGAGAGCCTGATCGAGCGCAGCGTGATCAGCAAGGAGGCGGGCTTGGCGCTCGACATCGTCGTCCCGCTGCTGCTCGGCATTTCGATTCATCATATCCATCGATGGGGTGAAGAGAACGTCGAGCGTGTCGTCTTTCGGAACGAGTATCGCGCGCGCAGTGCGATTAGCACGTTCCTGCGAGACGCCGGATTCATCGCCCATCCAGTGACGCTGTTCGAGCGTACCGTGGAGACTTTTGCCGCTCACGGTGGTGGCCGGTACTGCGCCTTGTACCTGTCGGGGAAGGACGGTTACGAGCGGGTCGGCGCCAGCGAGCACGCCAGGGGCCTTCCCCAACGGATTTCGGTGGACGATGTGGCGATGGTCCGGTTGCGCGCCACGCTCTCGCCCGTTGATCTGTTCGGGCTCTCGAGCGAACTTGGGCCGAACGGACTGGCGCTGCCGCTGGCGATCCGGGGGCGGCTGGATGGCGTGCTCGTCTGCGGCGAGAAGACGGCGGGTCGCTATGCGCAGGCTGAGATCGAATTCCTGTCCAAAGCGGCGGCGGGCATCGCCTCGTGCATCATCGCGCTCCGGGCGGAGCTCCGCGGCCATTTCGTTGACCGGGTCGCCAGCGGGACGCTGCCCATGGCCCAAGTGCTTGAGGAGGCCCGGGGTCTCGCTGAGCCGTGAGAGCGTGTACCGCAATGGTCTTTATTCTGTCCCCCATTCGGGCAGCGCCGGCTCTCGCCCGGCTGGATGAAATAGCAGACGCTCAAGCTTGCGCGTCAACCGATCGTCACTTTGTCGGGCCTTGAATCGAAAGGCACACGCGCCTCCGGGAGGTGCGCTGACGTACCCACTGGAGCCGAGCCAGCCCGCCGCGCGCGATGGACTGAGCGGATTTCCCCACAGCCTCGTGCGCGTGATCCACGATCGCCCGAATCGGTGCTGCGGTTCATCCAGACCCCACCCGGGGGCTTTTGTCCCGCCGCTGATTCTCCCCAGATTGCGATCGTGCAGCCAGTGGAGAGAACCGAGAGGCCAGTGTAGTCGCCATATGGGGCCCCAAAGCCATTGGAATTGACGTAACGCGCCCCGGACGTTGCCCCGGAGATCCGCACCTCGGGAGACCACGTCATTCCGCCATCGGACGATTGCCGCTCCCAGACGTTGAATTCCCCGGCTCGATCAACCATGAACGTCGCGCGGAAGCCGTCCCCGCGGGTACCCACGATCGCCGGATAAGACCCATTCGCGGTGGCTCCCGGCTCGGTCAGACGAATCGGCGCGGACCAGCTGGCACCTGCGGTGTTCGAGCGGCGAACGTACACTCCATTGTCTCCGCTCAGGGAGGACGCGCCGCTGTACATCATGACCAGCGTACCGGCGGCATCAGCGGCCATCGTCTCGAGACCGTCGGTCATGTACTGACGCCCCGTATAGAGCGTATCGACTACCGCTTGCGTGTAAGACTGTCCGCCATTCGTCGAGCGGAAGATGTTGTAACTGATCCGCCCGGTGCATTTTGGAGAGCCGCTTCCGCAAGGATAGCCCGCGGCCGCGGTGAGGATGGTGTCGTCGGCGAGAACCACGACGCCCTCGGCGTAGTAGTATCTGCGGGCGATGGTGCTGATCTTCTGCGGCGACGTCCACGTTGCGCCATAGTCATGCGACGATACGGTGTACAGATAACCGTGCGCCTGCGTCCAAAACGCATAGATATCCTTGCCATCGTCCGACATCCCGAACCAGGGGTGATCGCTCCAGTGGGGACCGGAAACGACGGTCTCGGGGCTCCACGTTTTGCCGCCGTCCGTCGACTTGCTGAAGGCCGTCGAGTTCCAATCCATCCACATGACGTACACCGGGGCGGGGGATCCTGGCTTCGGATTCTTGACGACCTCGATCGTCAAGTCGTAATCGCCCTTGCCCTCACGATTGCAGAACGGGCAATACACCGGCCTTGACCACGTTGATCCGTTGTCGGCCGACATAACGAATACGCCGCTCGAGGAAGGGCACGTCGGGCAGAGGCCCGGTCCATGTGGCAGGAACCAGGTCGCATACACGTTGCTGCTGCTTGGGTCGGCCGCCACGAAAGGCTCCCAAGCATTCTCCGTGCCGCTCATGAGTCTCTCACCGACCCAGCCGGTCAGCGCCGCACTCTTTGCTGCTGTTGCGAACGGCAGCAGCGAACTCAATATGACCGTCAGAAGTAAACGCCCAGCGAGCCTGGCTGTTGGCTTGTAATTTCTGTGTTCCATGTCGTGAGCATTGTGCTTGTACATTATTGTGCGCTCGTGGATGAAGGTCGCTTCTGGACGGCATCAATAGTTCGGGAGATCGGGAGGCAGTGCAGAGCGCAGCGCTCCAGATCGTTACGCCACGAGGGGGCGGACCCTCCGTGCTTTAGCCGGACTCGTAGGCCAGGCGGGCAAGTACGGTGAATTGCCGGTCCGCCCCGGCGTTCGATCTTGCGAACCGACTGCGCAAATCCGATGTATTTAAGGGGGCGTTTACAGACGCGCGCGCAGCGCGGAACTGGAGAGCACTTGCGGATTAACGACATTCGACGGAGCCCCTGCGGCGTGCGCGTTGATCTGCTCGAAGATGTCCGTGAACTGGAGGTCCCATTCCTCGCGTGTGACGTAACCGATGTGGGGCGTGCATATGAGGTTGTCGAGCTGGAGGAGCGGGTCTGATGCGGGCATCGGCTCTTCATCATAGACGTCCAGGGCTGCGAATCCGGGTCGGCCAGCCTTGAGGGCCGCCAGCAGCGCACCAGGCTCGATCAAACCTGCTCGGCTGGTATTGACGAGGGTCGCCGAGGACTTCATGCGTGCCAGGTCCTCGGCGGTGACGATATGCCGAGTGGATTCCACGAGTCGCATATGCAGGGACAGGACATCACTGGCTGAAAAGAACTGAGCTTTGCTCTTCGCGACGGTCCAGCCGTCGGCGCGCGCCCGGTCGCAAGATGCTTCGCGTGCCCAGATCAGCACCTCCATGCCGATTGCGCGGGAATACTCTGCAACGGCCCTGCCGATGCGTCCGTAGCCGTAAATGCCGAGAACCTTGCCCCGTAGGGTGGTGCCGACGCCGCATTGCCACCGGCCGCTCTTCAGTGACGCCATTTGTTGTGGAATCTGGCGTGCTGCCGCGATGATCAGACCCAACGTCAATTCGGCCGTGGCATAAGAAGGCGTGCCGGGATGGAGGTCGGAGGAAACGACTATGCCGAGGCGAGTGCATGCGTCGACGTCAATATGAGGATAGACGCTGCGCTGACTGATCAACTGCAAGCGGGGTAGGCGCTCCAGGAGACTTGCGCGGATCTTCGTGCGCTCGCGAATCAAAACCAGCGCTTCGGTGTCTGCGAGTCGTTCGACGAGGCGGTCCTCATCCTCGAGGTGATCGTTCCAGATGCGCACCTCGTGCTCGGCGAGCCGGGCGAAGCACGGCAGGGTTCGGAGTGTGTCGAAATAGTCATCCAGGATCGACACCTTCATTTGGACTGTGCCTCCGGGGAGCGCGAATTCAACAAGAATGCTCTGCCGTCGCGACTCAGAGTCATTTTTCCGCTGCCGGCTTCGTATTCGATCAAGCCGGCCGTACACGCATCCTCCCAGATGGACAGGCGCGGACAAGAAGTTCGCCATGCCTCCATGACCTCAACGTAGGCTCTGGGCCGCTCTTCGATCCACTCAAGCATCTGGCGTGTGAGACTGGCGGCTGCGCTGGTCATGAGCGATTCGATGCAGGCAGGCGCTGCGCAGATACGACTAAAACTCTTGATCTCGTTCGATTGCGCAACGACTCCCTCCAGTGTGAGGCCCGCCCCGCGGCCACACCGTTCATCTGCCTTTGTATCGTGATTGCATTCAGTATCGCCCCGACTCCTCTGCGATCAACTCCGCTTCTTGCCACATATTAGCAATTGACTGAAGATCACGGCCATCCCCGCGTTGCCGTTGATTCCGGTCATACTTCAATGCCGATGAGTAACCTGAGCCGTCGTGGTCCTTGTGCCGGTCGGGAGCTTCCGCATGACCGTGGCGGCATCGCGATCGCCCGATCAAATCTGCAAGATCCCGCAATTCACTCATTGGATCCGCAGGTCGCCGCTGTGAATCACGAAGCCGATCAAGGAATTGAGCGAAGGCCAAGAGCTCTCGGCGCCGGCCACACATCGTTCGGCTGCGAATTCAATTCGATTTCTCAGCCCTTGCGCGCTGAGCTTGTCCATCCAATCCCCCGTCATGCCGAGAAAGCCCAATAAGGTCCCCGCCGGGCACGCGCCCGTCGCGGCACTCACCCGATCGACTTCCCGAATCTCACCTCAGGCCCGTCGACCCGTGCGCTCCCCAAGAATCCAGCGTAGCATCGTGCGCCAGACATGATTCGGGTTGGGCACGGGTACTGAAGGGGCAGCCATGGCAGAAGAAGGCTTCGAAGTTCCATCACCGCACGAGAAGTTGATCGAGCATCAGGCCGTACATGACAGCCTCGCCCAACGGGTCGCATTGGTGACGGCGATCCTGGCGACCATCGGCGCGATCCTCAGCTACCAGTCCGGTGCCAACCAGAATCAGGCCATGTTCCTGAAGAATGAGAGCATCCGCAAGCAGGCTCAGGCTTCGGATCAGTGGGCGTTCTACCAGGCAAGCTCGATCAAGCAGCACATCGCCGAAGACATGGCCGGCATCGCGAGCAACGACGCGCAGCGTGCAGCGCTGCTTGCGCGTGCCAAGCACGAAGCGTCGAAGAAGTCCGACATTAAGCAGGCGGCCGAACGGCTGCAGCGCGATTCGGAGAAGTTCAATGAGCGCTCCGAACGGGTGCTTCGCCCCCATGAGCGTATGGCGTTGGGCATGACCCTCATTCAGATTGCCGTCGCGCTCGCGTCTATCACTGTACTGACGCGCAGGACATGGCTGTTCTGGGGCTCCATGCTCTCGGCATTGCTCGGTGTCGCCGTGGCGGCAAGCGGATTGCTCTGATCTGGGAGTGGGCGTCGCGCCCCGCGGGTACGATCTGCCGCTTGCTCGCTATGGTGGTACGACTGCCAAAGGGTGCAGCGTGATGACCCATGCGGGCTTCAGGCAACTCTGCCGCCCTTGACGATCGAGCGGACGACACCTCCTGATCTGCGTGCTCGATGACCAAGCTGATTTAATCGCAAGCGGCGAGGGCGTGGTGACGCAAAAGAGAGCGCACGATCACTGGCCATCGCCTTTGAGCGCCCGGGTGGTGGATAAAATGACCCAAAGCTGCCGCTGAGATCCTTGAACGATGCAGCCCCCGGCGCTCAGCGTCGAATGCTCGTCAACGGTATTGAGCCGCTGTAAGGCACGCTGGAAGTCGGTTGCCAGGCGGCAACTTGCCGGCGGACGGCCGCGAGCTCGGCCGAGGTGAGTGACGGCGCGAGTGCCCGGGCTCTCTGGTATGCGTACCGGCGGACCTGATGGATATTGAAAATCGTGACGTCCGAGCGGACCGGCTTTGCGGCAAGCGAATACCAATAGTATGCCTGCGCCTTGTCGGCAGGCAGCAGAGCGCCCACAGCATAAAGATCGCCAAGATCCAACTGTGCTGCGGGGGCGCCGCGTTCGGCCGCACGATGCAACCACTTGAGCGCATCGGGTGTACTCTGTGGCACTGCGCTGCCGCGCAGATACATCGAGCCCAGCTGGGCCTGCGCGATGGCGAGATTCGCCTCCGCGGCGCGCCTGATCCAGTCGACTCCCGCCGTCCGCTCCTCTGCCGTATGGGCACGTGCGACGATGTGCTCGCCCAGAAGCAGCTCTGCCATGGGGTTGCCCTGCCGGGCCGCTATCGTGATTGCCGGTCCGACCGAAACCTCAGGCGGTGCCGTGGCGCATCCGGTAAGGAAGGGCATCGCGAGGGTTGCGCATGCGGCACTCAACACCAGGTGGCTTGCGCGAATGCGTTCATGATTCATCGAGTTCCCTTCGCCAACGCCGAGATGATGATGGATCGCAATAGCCACAAAGCCAACAAGGAGTGTTTTATCTCAATTTGATCCTGCAAGCGGTCAATCGGATGGGGGGCACGGATCATTTTGACCGAAAGACCCTCATTCAGCGACCTGGCGGGCGCCTTCCCTGGCGGGAAAATATGCGCCCACAGTGGGAAAGTCAACAAATGACAGGCGCGTGGCAGCCGCGCTCAATAAGACGCCATCAGACAGTCTCTTGCGCTGTGGTTGGTCGCGGGCGTCTCATTGACGCCACGCGATCTGCAGGCCTGGATTCACTCATCGGCGCTCTATGCCTCGATCTGCTCCTAAACCAAGAGTTGGTGCGACCGCCTGGGCCGGAGGGCCTTGATGTCGAGCAGCCGTTGCAACGTCACTGTCAGGAGGGCGGGTGCGCGCCAACTGCCGCTCGATAGCGCGACGCGCGGCCCATCGTTGCCTTCCGATGCGCGCCATGGTCCAATGCTCTGCGGAGAGGACCGATGCGTCTTATCGACGAACTGAACAAACTCATCGCGGACAAGCCCGGGCTGTTTCGTGAGCAGTTGATGCGGGAAGACGTCGTGCGGCTTGAAAAGCTGGAGGCGCTGGCGCGGTCCAGTGCGGAGCGCGAATCGTATCGCCTTGCGGGACGTAAGCTCGGTTGGACCACTCTCGATGCGCGTACGAGCGAATTGGGTGGCGTACTGGATGAACTGCTCGAGGCGGTGCGCGAGGCGACGCTCAGCCCGTCTGTGGCTGCCGACGTGCGTACGGTGGATGCGTGGCGTGCGCTTGCGCATCTGCGCATGGAACGTTTAGTGGGTTGTCTGTCGACGCCGCTGCCGAAGCGCACCGGCGAGAACAGCGACTAGATCTGCCGTCTGAATTTATACGTGCACGGTGGAAGGAATCATGGCTGCCGTCACGGCCCGAGTGGGCGAGCGGGGGAGCGAAGGCCTCAGGGCGCGCTGGCACGGCATGTATCGGCGGGCCGCTGCGGCGGGTAGGGCGGCCTTTTACCGCGGACAATATCGTAAGTTGACGGACACGCGCGATCATCGAGCATACGTCGGGCGCTGGGTGTGTCTGTGCGGTGCACTCGCTGTGTTCCTGCCGATCGGGTCGCTTGCCCGTCCGCCACGGCAGATGTCGGCTGTGCCTGGGCTGATGCGCATCATTCCGTCGACGCATCATCCCATATTGTTCTTTGGTGAATATCACGGCAGCAAACAGTCGCCGGCGTTCTTCGGAGACGCGGTGACGACGGTCAGCGAATTCAGGCCGGTTCTCGTCATCCTCGAGCAGAACCAATCCGAAGCACGCCTCGTCTCAAACTATGTCGGCGGTCGCCTGTCGATGGCCGGTGTGGTGAGCTCGGGAGAATGGCTCTGGGCATCCCGAGATCCTCAGCATCGGGAAGACGGGCGGCACAGCATTGCAATGGTGAAGTTGCTCTATCTATTGCGACAGCTCCGCCAGAGTGGTCGCGTGATCCACATCGGTGGTACCAATGCCGACAAGTTGCCGGCGCATGTCCATTACAATGCCGAGATGGCCGAGAACATCCGCAGGCTCTCGAAGGGATTCGCCGGCGTGACGATGGTCTACACGGGCACCGCCCACGCGCGAATGCAGGGACGACAGGCTGCGAACCTCCTGCCGTCGCGCCGTACGGTGTCGATTACCACGGTGCCGGCCGGCAGAACGGTCGTGAATTCGCTCTGGGTCTGTCGGATGAAGAAGGGTGCGATCTTCTGCGGGCCGCACAAATTCCGGCATGAGCACCTCGAGTCCCCTGCGAAATACTGCGGTCCGATGGGCATCCACCGCAGCAGTGCGCGGCGGATCAAGAAGACGGGGTTCGACGCGTATGCCTGTGTCGGCGAACCGATCACGGAGTCCCCACCGGCCACGCTGGCGAATGAGCCGGCGTGGCGCAGATGGAATTGACACGGCTCGGTGCGAGAGGAGTGCGGGCCCTGATGCCATGGATCGGCGCGTCCTCGGCTCTGCTCGCTGCGGACTCCGACGCTGCGCACAGGGTACGCGGGAGTCGTCGATCCGCCCGTCTACGGCCTTCGGGTGCCGCGGTTTGGGCCCCGTGAAGCTCGCGAAACAGCCTGATTCTCGGACCCGAGTACCCCTTGCAATGCCAATATGTATAACAGATTATATAGCGCGGTATGCAATGGGGTTGAATCATGACCGTGTCCCGCGACATCGTGAGCGAGCGCGGAGCGCTATTTCTCGGTAGCCGCCTGAAGCGGCTCGCCGACCGCCTGCAGGGAGATGTGGCACGCATCGTCGAGCGAGCCGGACTGCCGGTGCAGCCGAGCCACTACGCCCCGCTCGCAACCCTGGACCGTTACGGCCCGCTCACCGTGGGTCAGTTGGCCGATGCGATGCAGCTCAGCCAGCCTGCGGTGACGCGTGCGCTGTCTAAGCTCGTTGAGTTGGGGCTGGTCGACTCCACGCGGCAGCATCGCGACCAACGACACAAGACCATATCGCTGACCGCGGCGGGCCGAAGTGTGCTCATCCGCTCGAAGCTGCTGGTCTGGCCCCAGGTCGAGGCGGCCGTCGACGAAGTGATCCAGCAGCTCTCCGGATCGCTGCTCCATCAGCTTGCGGCCGTCGAATCTCAGCTCGCCGAACGGGCGCTCAACGAGCGGTCACGGGGCGTTGCGCCGCCGGCATTCACGATCCGTGAGTTCTCCGTGGACCTGGCCGGCGCATTTCGCGACATCAGCATCGAATGGATCGAGTCGATGTATCGCCTCGAGCCGGCCGACCTGGACGTGCTGGACCATCCGTACGAGCGCATCGTCGCGCCGGGTGGGGCGATACTGTTCGTGCAGGCCGAGGGCGTCGGTATCATCGGCACCTGCGCGCTGCGCAAAACGGGCGCGCGGGAATTCGAGCTCACCAAGATGGGTGTCCACGAGGCGGCGCGCGGCCTGAGGGCCGGCGAGTTTCTTCTCAACGCCGCCATCGATCGCGCCCGGTCACTGGGGGCGGAGCTGTTGTATCTGCTCAGTAACCGCAAGTCCGTTGCTGCGATCAAGCTCTATGAAAAACTGGGATTCGTGCATGACGCCGAGATCATGCGACGCTTCGGAGGGCATTATCAGCGCTGTGACGTCGCGATGCGCTACCGGCCGCCCGAGTCACAGTCGGCTGGACGCGACTGATTCAGCGTTGCGCGCCGCTGCCGGTCGGCGCCGCCGGCGGCGCGTGCACCCCGCTCAGCCGCCAGCGGCAATCAAGCCGCCGACCACCAGCAGGAACAGCGCGAAAACGCGCCTCAGTGCCGTGCTGGGCAGGGCGTGAGCCGCACGCGTACCCACCGGCGCCAACGTCATCGATCCGGCCGCCGCGACCGCGGCGGCCGGAAGGTACAGGTAGCCCACCGATCCCCATGGCAGAGCCTGAGGCGGGGCGTGAACCGATAGCGCGTAGCTCACCGCGCCCGCGATCGCGATCACGAGCCCGCACACCGCGCTGGTGCTGACCGCCTGGATCGGCCGCACGCCGAGTGACACCAGCAAGGGCACGGTCATCGAGCCGCCCCCGATGCCCACCATGGCCGAGATCGCGCCGATCCCCGCGCCGGCGCTCAGCAGCCACGGCGAACGCGGCGCTACGCCGGTCCCTTGGGCGGACGCTGTTGCCTTCCTGCCGAAGGCCATCCGCCACGCGGTCAGCGCGCAGAATGCGGTGATCCCCCAGCGCAGCGTCCGAGCCGAAAGCAGTTGCGCGAGGTGCGCGCCCACAACACCACCGATTACCATGCCGGGCGCCAGCCAGATCCAGCTCGACCAGACCACGGTGCCTCGGCGGATGTGCGCCGTCGCCGAGACCAGCAGGGTCAGCACGATCGTCGCCATCGACGTGGCGACCGACACCCGCATGACCTCCGCGCCCGGTACGCCCAGTGCCGGCAGCGCCAGACTGAGCGCCGCGACCACGAGCAGACCGCCGCCGATGCCGAGCAGGCCGCTCAGAAAGCCGGCTGCCGCGCCGGCGAGCAGTAGCACAACAATGGGCAGGAGCATCGGTACGGCAGGCAGTGCCAGACGAGGAACCCAAGCCTAGCGGATTCCCGCGCGCTCTGCTGCAGAGGAGCAGTGCGTCCCGGCCGGCCCGCCGTCGAGCGCATCCCGGCGCAGGTGCGGCACGATCATTCCATCTGGGCAACCCCGTCAGTCACGGCTCGTCAATTCCGGTCGGCCCTGGCGGGAGCGGTCGATTGTCAGATGCGGCGACAACGCCATGAGAAAGTCACTTGGATCGAACAGCTCCGCAGGCGCATACGCACCGCCGCGCACCGTGTGCATACCAAGCACCCGCAGGCAGCCCTCGACGATGATCGGGGCGGTAACCGCATAGATATCTTGTCCGCTGACGGCGATCTGCCAAGTATCGTCAGCGGCTTTGGCGTGCACCTCCATCAGGAAGCGTTGTGACGACCGGCCAGCCGGATCGCTTGCGGCCGGTCGTGGCGTCCGCTCGTCGCTCAGGTCGCGCAGTGGTGTCCGATTCATATAACTGCAGGCTTCGCGGACTGCGATGTGGCGGTGGATCGTGATCATCTCCGACAGCGGCACCGCCACCACCTCCTGCCGGCCGAATGGCTCGGCGAAGCGCCACTGCCGCACCGGTGCCGGCTGCGCAATGGGCACCAGATGCCCGTCCGTCACGACAAGACGCCGGGCGGTGTTGCGTTGTCCGGTCCGTCGCGTGCCCTCGGTCGGATGCCAAGAGTCGAGTGCCACGGCGATGTCGAGGGAATCGATGGACCTGAGCCCGCCGCTCAGCTCAGCGGCGAGCAGATCGGCGAGGCCGCCGTAAAATGCCAGCGCCGGAACGACGACGGTGCCGCCCCGCTCGGCGTCCTGATGGTAGGTCGCCAGCGACTGGCGGACCGAGCGTTGCTCCGCGGTAACGTCGAAATAGTGGATGCCGCAGCGCAATGCCGCCTCGATCACGGCCGGCGCCGTGTCCAGGAACGGGCCGGCGCAGTTGATCACCGCCTCGGCGCCGTGCAGAGCCCGATCGAGCGCATCCGGATCGTCACACGAGGCGGTCCGCCACGATCGGTCCGCGCCCACCCTGCCTGGACTGCTCTGCGGCCCACCGCTGCGGCCGATCGACACCGCCCGGCAGCCACGGCGCTCAAGCTCACGGACCACGAACGCACCCGTATGCCCGTTGGCGCCATACACCGCAATGCTGGGGATGCTCATCGTCGATCTCCAGACGCTACCGATCGGTAGCGCATGATGATACCGATCGGTAGCGAGGTCAAGCCTCAACCCGGGTGGCGATCTGGCGGCGACCTGTGCATTCTTGAGGCACGGGCCGGCTCATCGGAGCGGGGAAATTGACCACGGCACATGCCGAGGAGCGTGATACTGCAGCGCGCGTGCTGGCGACAGCATCGCGGCTGTTCTATGCGCACGGCGTCCGAGCCGTCGGCGTCGAATGGATCGTCGCCGAATCCGGCGTGGCCAAGACGAGCCTGTATCGGCACTTCCACACGAAGGATGACCTCATCGCCGCGTTCCTGGAGCGCGAAGACCGGGAGTTCTGGTCGCAGTGGGATGAGGTGATCAGTGCGGCCGCCGGCGATGCGATGCGCGAACTCATGGCCGTGCTCGAGTGGGTCGGGCAGCGCGTCAGCCGCGATGGCTACCGCGGCTGCCCGCAGATCAACGTGTCGGCTGAGTTTTCCGATCCCCATCATCCCGCACGAAAAATCCGCGCCCGCCACAAGGAAGCGATGTTCCAGCGGCTGCGGACGCTGGTGAGCCGGATCGGTGTGCATCACCCTGAGGATGTCGCGGCCCAGATCGCGCTGCTTCTGGACGGCGCGTTTTCGAGCGACGGGCGTCTGACGGATCGCGGGGCGAGCCGGATTCTCCAGTCGGCCGCTCGGGCATTGATCGCTGCGCAGTCGTCACGCGGCGCGGCGGTCTCCGCACGAGCGAGAGCGACGCGTCAGGCGCGCTAGCCGCGTGGTCTGCCCGGCGCACCGGAGAGGCGCAATTCTCCTGTGACGAATGTCAATTCCCGCTAAGATGACCGCGAACCTGAAACGCACCGAGGCGGCTTGGATTCCACGACCCGAGACCTCGCGCTGGGCAGCGCCGACGCCGCATTGGGCGTCGCCCCGGATCGGGCCACGCCGCAGATCGTCGCGATGGCCGCGACGCTCACATTCCTATCCGGTTACAACAATTTCATTCTCGGGATCGCGCTGCTGCAGCTGCACTCGGTCCTGAACCTGACGCCGGCCGAATCCGGCATCGTCCTCGCGGCGACATCCATTGGCATGCTGCTCGGCAGCGTGGTGCTCGGGCGCGTGGCGGATCTCATCGGCCGCAAGCGGGCGAGCATCATCGACCTCGGGGTGGTCGCTATTGCCGCCATTGCGTCGGCGGCGTCTGTTTCCGCGACACAGCTCGTGTTCTGGCGCCTGGTGCTCGGCGTGGGCCTCGGTGGCGGCTATCCCATCAGCGCCTCGTACGTGGCGGACATCGGGCCTGCCGCCACCCGCGGCGCCCGGCTGACGCTCGCCTCCAGCGGTTGGGGGGTCGGGGTCCTGGCGAGCGGATTCGTCGGCTGGCTGCTGCTCCGCGCGCCCGCCGCTGCCCTGGGCTGGCGGACGATGCTGGCCAGCGGAGCCATTCCGGCCGTGATCGCGCTCATCGCCCTGGCCCTGTGGCGCGTGCCCGAAGCGCCCGCCTGGGTTGAGGCGCAGTCGCTGCAGCCGCTGCCGCTGCGCACCCTGTTCACCCGCGAGAACTGGCCCCGGACCCTGGTGATGATCGTGCCGTGGTTCCTGGTGGACATCCCGGTGTACGGCGTCGGTCTGCTGACTCCCACACTGCTCGGGCAGTTGCACCTCGGCGGTCTGCATGCGGTCATCCTGGGCTACTTCGTGGTTGCAGGATTCACCCTGATCGGCTGCCTGATTCCCTATCTGCTTATCGATCCGCTCGGACGGCGTCCTCTGCAGATCGGCGGATTCCTCGGCACGGCGGTGCTGATGGCCTGGTTGGCGCTCGACGGGCTCACTGCATCCTGGCTGTGGTCACTCGCGGTGTTCGTCGCGATTCAGCTGTTCATCAACGCCGGACCCAACACGACCACCTGGATCGTGGCCGCCGAGCTGTTCCCGACCCGGCTGCGGGCGACGGCGCAAGGCGCGGCCACGTCCATCTCGCGGCTCGGCGCCATCTCCGGGACACTCCTTCTGCCGATCGTCGATGCGCGCGCCGGCCTGCCCACGGTCTTCGGCATCGCCGCCGCCGTCAGCCTGCTCGGTGCGCTGTTGACCTGGAGGTGGCTGCCGGAGACGGCGAGGGCACCGCTGGAGCCATGAACCGCGAGCCGGCTCCGATGCGCTGCGCGGTGTTGCGGTCCACTGCCGCCGTCCGTGCGCGGCGAGAAACGCGCCGGCGCGCGCCCGCTATACTTTTCCTCAAGAGCGACCCTGGAGCGCCTCGCGGAGACCGGCTCAATGCGCAATGATCCTGGGGACTTAAGTGTGAGCATCCGGCGCCTCGACTGGACGCCGACGATGCTCGTGGTCGAGTGGTCGGACGGACGGCGGGCGGAGTTCGCCAGCATCTGGCTGCGCGACAATGTGCCGGCCGATCGCGATGCGTTCAGCGGTCAGCGCCTGATCGATGTGGCGGATCTGCCTGCCTCGCCCCGCATCCGCCGCGCCGAGTTGCGCGCCGGGGCTCTCAGCGTCGAGTGGGAGCAGGAGTGCGCGCAAGCCTGCTTCCCGAGTCAGTGGCTGGCGCGACAGGCGGCGGCGCTCGAGGACCCGAGCGAGCGCTGGCGAGCGAGGCTGTGGCCGGACGGCGCCGCGCGCGATGCGGTGCGAGACTTCGCGTGGGCGACCCCCGGGACGATGGGCGCAGATCCGGCGACGCTCGCCGACTGGCTGCGGCGCCTGATCGTCGAGGGCATGGCGTTTCTCGCCGACGTGCCGACGGAGCCCGGCACGATCGTCTCGGCGCTCTCGCCCATCGGGCAGGTCGCGGCCACGAACTACGGGCTGGTGTTCGACGTCCGCTCGGTCGTCCAACCGGAGAATCTCGCCTACTCGGACCGCGGCCTGGGTCTGCATACCGACAATCCCTACCGTGAGCCGGTGCCGGGCTTTCAGGCTCTGCACGTGCTCGTCGCCGCGCCCGACGGTGGGGAGAGCCTGTTCGCGGACGGTTTCGCGATCGCCGCGGCGCTGCGGCAGGAGTCACCCGGGGACTTCGAGCAGCTGACCCGTACCGCGGTGCCCTTCGCCTACCGCTCGCGCGACGCTCTGCTGGAAGCCCGGCGGCCGCTGATCCAGCTGTCCTGCGCCGGTGAAGTGATCGCCGTGCATTACAACAGCCGCTCCATCGCGCCACTCCCGTTCGCGGCTGCCACGGCAGAGCGGTATTACGGGGCATACCGGCGCTTTGCCGAGATGCTCCGCGACCCCCGCTTCGCGCTGCGCTTCATGATGCGCGCAGGCGATCTCGTCGTGTTCGACAATCAGCGCATTCTGCACGGCCGTACCGCATTCATTGCGGCGCGTCATCCGCGGCATCTGCAGGGCTGTTACCTCACGCGCGATAGCGTCCGCAGCCGCGCCGCGCTGCTCGCTGCCGGGCCGGAGGGCGGCGCATGAGCGTGGTCGAGGAGGCGTTTGCGTACTATCGGCGGCGCGGCGACGCCGCCTACTTCGGCGAGCCCGTCTCGATGACCGAGCATGGCCTACAAGCCGCCCACTTCGCCCAGCTCGCCGGCGCGACTCCCCGTCTCATCGCCGCGGCACTGCTGCACGATATCGGCCACCTGATCGCCACCGTACCGGATGACATCGAGGACTGGACGGTCGATGCGCGCCACGAGGAAACGGGCGCCCGGTGGCTCGAGAGGCGCTTCGGCGTCCAGGTGTCCGAGCCGGTCCGGCTCCACGTCCCCGCCAAGCGCTATCTCTGCGCCGTGGATGAGGACTACTTCGCGCGCCTCAGCCCCGCATCGGTCACGACCCTGAGGCTGCAGGGCGGGCCGATGTCAGCGGCGCAGGTCGCCCGGTTCGAGGCGGAGCCGTTTCATCGCGACGCGGTCCTGCTGCGCCGCAGTGACGATCAAGGCAAGATCGCCGGTCTGACCACGCGCTCCCTCGAAGACTACCGGGAACTGCTCGAATCGCTTGTGCTCGGCGATGAGTGACCCGAGGCGAGTGCGGGGCGCCGCGGCGAACCCGATGGTCGTTGCGCAGGCGCCCGCCGTGCCCGCAGCAACGCAAGATACGGGGGTTGGCCGCACATGACTCAACCGTTCCTCATCAGGTCCATCCGCCGCACGGACTACCTGCAATGGCGCCCGCTCTGGAACGGCTATAACGCGTTCTACGGCCGAAGCGGTCCGACGGCTCTGGCCGAGCCCATCACCGCCGAGACGTGGGAACGATTCTTCCGCCCGGCCGATCCGGTCCATGCGTTGGTCGCCGAGCAAGTCGGCGAGCTCGTCGGGCTCGCGCACTTCCTCATGCACCGCAGCACGACCCGGATCGACGATGTCTGCTACCTGCAGGATCTGTACACCGTCGAGCGCCTGCGCGGACTCGGCGTCGGTCGGCGGCTGATCGAAGGGGTATACGCGGCGGCCCGCACCGCGGGATGCGGTCGGGTTTACTGGCAGACGCAGGCTACCAACCGCACTGCGCGGGCGCTCTACGACAGGATTGCGGAACACCGCGGGTTCATCGTCTACACGCACGAACTCGATTGAGCGAGCGCCGCTCGCCCGGGCCTGCGGGGCGCGCAGGAGGGTCATGACGCCTGTGGAGCGCATCGCGGCGGCTCGACCCGGACGGGCCGCCGGGTCAGGGGTGCGGCCGAGTGCTCATCGTGGCGGGTAAGTGCGGCGCCCGTCGCTGCAGCGCGGCCAAAAAGCCGGCGGCGTCCCGCGGCGAGATGAGCAGAACCTGCCCGGCGCCCCAGGTGACCTCGAGCCGCTCCATCGATAATGCCGGCCCCGAGCGCACGCTGCGCGATGCGCGAACGGCGGAGATGCTCCTCAGCGGGATGCGCCAGGTAAAGGGTCCGGAGTGCGCGACCAGCAGCTCCTCGGTGATTTCGTAGTACGTCGCGAGCACGATCCAGACGACCAGCACGGCCACGACGGCCGACACGATCGCCAGCGCCAGCGGCACGCTCGCGCCGCGTTGTGCGGTGGTGCCGACGGCAATGGCCGCGACGCTGGGCGCGGCGATTGCGGCCACCGCGAGCTTCGCATCGACCCTGGAACGGAACCTGACGGTCATGCGCGAGCCTTATACCACTGTGCGTGCAAATCGGCGCGCTGCGCGTGCCTCAGGGTCGATGGGATCCCAGCCGCCGCCGCGCCGTCGACCGCCTGGCTCGCCGCGCGGAGGTCGAGGTGCTACCGTGGCAGCGGAGGTATCGAGAACGTGAAACGCTTTTCCTGGGCCCTGGAGATCTGGCTCGCACTGCTCGTGGCATGCGCGGCGCTCGCGCTGCTGTCCTTCGTGAAGCTGGATGTCCCGCTGGCCGCAACCGTCTGGCGATTCCGCCATGTCCTGCGTCCGTTGAACAAGCCTATGGGCGCGCCCATCATCCTGAGCATCGAGGCAATCGTCGCTCTGGCGCTCATCCTGGCGCGGCTGGTGCGCGGGCATCTGTCGCTGCTCGCCGAAACCGTCGCGCTCGCCTGCCTGGCCTCGATCTGTGCCTACAGCATCAACAGCCACGTGCTCAAGCCGTTTTTCGGAGTGCCGAATCCCTCGGCGGTGCTGCGCGGCGTGCACCACGCGTTTCGATTCGGAAAAGGATCCGGCCAGAGCAGCTTTCCCTCCGGCCACATGGTGCTCGCCGGTGCGCTCGCCGGGGTGTTCATGCGGGTCTACCGCGTCAGCATCTGGCCGCTGAGTGCGCTGCTGCTGCTCGCCGCGGTGCTGCTCATCGTGGGCGATTGGCATTTTCTGAGCGATATCATCGCCGGCACGTTCATCGGCCTCTCGGCAGGCATGCTCGCCGGACAGGGCTGGGCGGTACACAAGAATCTCTCGCCCTCGGCGGACTGAGCCACCCGTGCTGCGTAGCCGGGAAGCGAACGCAGGAGCGACCGGCCTCGCGCAACGACGCTGCACCGCAGGCCAAGTGGATTGATTCACCGGTGCGCCGCGCGCATAGTGCGCCGAAGGCGCCACCGGGCCCCCGGGAGCGGCACGGTGCGGCGGCATGCTGCGGGGGTCAGGGACGGGCCCGGCAGTGACGTCGGCCGCTCGATGATCCCGGCTCCCACTGCGGCGGCAGCGCTCATCGCGCACGAGGCGTGGGTTGAATGAACGGTCCTGCTTGGCTACAGTCCAACGTGAGCGGCGTGGTGAGCCCGGCAGCCTCGTCGCGCGTTCCCGACAGTCAACCGGAGCAGGCCATGGACATTGCGCGATCCCAGCATTCGGCCGAGCGGCCGCTGCTTCATCCGAGCGCCCGGGCCCGCGCGGCAGGTCGGCTCCGCATCCCGCTTTTGAAATCCTCCGCCGATGCGCTCACGTTCCTGCGGGCCGGACTGCGTGACCCGCGGCGCGTCGGTGCGGTCGCCCCCTCGGGGCGGGCGCTCGCTCGGCTGATGACCTCGGAAATCGCCGGGACCGGCGGTCCGGTTATCGAGCTCGGTGCGGGCACCGGCGTGTTCACGCGCGCGCTGCTCGATCGTGGTGTCCCGGAGCGCCAGCTGGTCCTGATCGAGGCGCATCCGCAGTTCGCTCGATTGCTGCAGAGCCGCTTTCCGGCGGCCCGGGTGCTCGCCATGGAAGCCGGACATCTGCATCATGTGGACCCGTTCGAAGGACGCGTGGCGGCCTCGGTGGTCAGCGGACTGCCGCTGTTGTCGATGCCGCGCCGCGAGATCATGCGCATTCTGCGCGGCTCGTTCCGCCGTCTCGGCAGCAACGGAGCGTTCTATCAGTTCACCTACGGACCGTTGTGTCCGGTCCCGCGCGTGATCCTCAGGCGGCTGGGCCTGCGTGCCAAGCGCATCGGCTGGGTGGCGAATAATCTGCCGCCGGCGTCGGTGTTTCGCATCGAGCGGACCCACCGGCCCTCGGCACGAGGCCGGCGCACCTGACCGACCGTTGCCGCGCGGCGGCGGCTGCGACACTCAGTGCTCGTGGCGGTGGTGGATGTCCGGGAAGTGCGGGTGCGCGTGCGTCAGCGGCTCGTGCGTGTGCTCATGATGGTGGGGCTCGCGCCCATCCCACTCGAAATCATGATCATGCCGGTGATGTGCGTCATGGCGATGGCTGTGCGCGTGCCGCAGGGGCGGATGCGTGTGCAGGTGGGCATGCGTCTCGGTCAGATGCAGCCAGACGCCAAGGCCCATCAGCGCCGCAGCGAGCAGCAGCGGCCAGTGCGGCGCCTGGCGGAACACCAGCAGTGAGACGAGCGCGCCGATGAAGGGCGCCGTGGAGAAATACGCGCCGGTCCGGGCCGCGCCCAGGTGCCGCAGCGCCAGCACGAACAGCGACAGGCTCATCCCGTAACCGAGCAGGCCGAGCACGCCGGCGGCCGCCAGGTGTCCCGGCGCAGGCCACGGCAGGCCGAAGTAGGCGGACATCGCGAGATTGACCGCGCCGGCGATCAGGCCCTTCAGCGCGGCGATGACCATCGGATCCCCGCTCGACACCTTGCGCGTCAGGTTGTTGTCGATTGCCCAGCAGGCGCAGGCGCCGGCGATCCACGCGGCACCGCCGCCGAGGGCGAGTCGTGTCGGCCAGGCGAGCACCGCGCCGCCGAGCACGATCGCGCACAGTCCGAGCAGCACCCGGCGGTCAAAGTTCTCGTGAAACACGAACCAGGCGAGCAGCGCGGTGAACACAGCCTCGAGATTCAGCAGCAGCGAGGCGCTCGCCGCCGGAATCTGCCGCAGTCCGCTCATCAAGAGGGCCGGGGCGAGGACGCCTCCGGCGAGGATCGCCCCGGCGAGCCAGCCCATCATGCCGGGGCTCCAGGGGCTGCGGGGGCCTTCGCGTGGCCGCAACGCGATCCAAATGCTCAGGCCGATGCCGCTGCCGGCGTAGAGCAGCCCCGCGAGCGTCAGCGGCGCGGCATCGCTCAGCAGGAGCTTGGCGAACGGCGTACTGACCCCGAACAGCAGTGCCGCGAGCAACGCCGAGACGATGCCGCGGTTGGACTCTGCGTCCGGCCTCACAGCGGGCGCTTGCATGGGAGGCGAGTATAGCGGCGGGGACGCACCGGAGCGTCCCCGCCGCCGGGCATCACTCGGTCTGACGGATGAACTGTGCGATGTTCGCGTGCAGGTGGGCCAGGCCCTGCGGGCGCACGTAGATCATGTGACCGGTGTGATAGAAGCGGAACTCGACGTTTTTCTGCAGCGCCGGCTGCATCGGCAGCTGGCGCATCTGGTACACGGCCGCGTAGTAAGGCGTCGCCAGATCGAAATATCCGGCGTTGACCAGCACCTTCAGGTCCGGATCGAGCGTCAGGGTCGTGGCGAGATCCGGCAGCACGTTCGCCGTGATCGGTCCAGCGGCGCTCGCGCCCGGTTGCACGTGCTGCCACTTCCAAGCGCTGTTCACGCTTCCCGAGAGAAACACGTAGCGGTGCCCGGCGCCGAAGTGCAGGGTGTCGCGCAGATACTGGTTCGCCGCGGAGACATAAGCCGAGCCGATGCCGGAGATCAGCGGGTCGTACTCGGCGTATTCGGCCAACGGGTCGAGCGTCGGGCCGGAGAAGCGCGCATCCAGTCGACCGGTGGTCTTGCCCTCGGAGGCGAGCAGCTCCTGCTCGAACTGCGGGCCGGTCACGCGCAGGTCCGCCTTGAGCAGGTAGGATTCGGGCAGCCCGGTGTACGCGGCCATCTGGGTCGCGATCGCCTGCTCCTCGGCACCCGTCAACGCAGCGCCTCGGTTGAGCGCGGCGAGGTACGGACCCATCGCCCACGACTGCACCTGATCGAGCCACGGGTGCAGCTGCGCCGGGGCCTGCGCCAGGCGCTTGTGGTACCAGGCGACGGCGGCGTAGGTCGGTAGCGCCAGCGCATACGGCAGATTGATGCCCGGGTTGGCGTTGGCGTAATCGATGCTCGTGTCGAAGTTGAGGATCGTGGACAGCAGCACGACGCCGTTGAGATCGACGTTGTCGGCGTTCTCCAGGATGCCCGCCACCACCGCCGAGCGGGTCGTGCCGTAGCTCTCGCCGATCAGGTACTTCGGGGAGTTCCAACGGCTGTATTGCGAGAGGAACTGGGTGATGAACTGGGCGAACGCGTTAGCGTCGGCATCGACGCCGTAGAACATCTTCGGGGTGCCCACTCCGCCGTTCGCCTTGTCGATGATGCGGCTGAAGCCCGTGCCCATCGCATCGACGAACACCAGGTCGCTGACATCGAGCAGGCTGTACTGGTTGCTGACCAGCTGGTACGGCGCCGGTGGTGTGTGTGCGTGGCTCTCGGTCACCACGCGCATCGGCCCGAACGCCCCGATGTGCAGCGGCGCGGAGCACCCGCCCGGTCCGCCGTTGTAGAGAAAGGCGATCGGCCGGTGGTTGGGGTTGGCGCCGTTCTTGAAATAGGCGACGTAGAACATCTCGCCGGTGGGCTTGCCGGCCTTGTCGCGCAGGATCAGCGTTCCGGCCTTCGCCGTGTAGTGAACGGCGTGCCCGTCGACGGTGACGCTGCCCTGGGTGGTGACCGTGTGGGCGGTGGTCCAGAACTGCTCTGGATTGGGGCTCTGTGCCGCGGCGGTCGCCGGCGGTGCAGCGGCGAGTGCAGCGGGACACCATCCGGCGAGCAGCGCGGAAAGGATCAGTGCGCGAGATGCGGGCATGTGCGTTCTCTTGTGCGGCTGAAGGGGTGGAGGGTACGCACGCGGCCGGCAGCCTGCGCTCTTCGCGCGTACCGAGTTGCGCGAGCGTAGCAATTCGTGCTGCCCGGTGTTGTCTGCTCGTCGAATTTCCGTCGCGGCTGCGCTGCGCCCCGCTGCGTCAGTCTCTAGCGCGGCAGGGTGCGCGCGTGCAGATCGTACGTGTCGGCCGCCGTGACTTCGACATCGGCCCATTCTCCCGGGGCGAGCCCGGCCGCGGCCGCAATGCGCACGACACCGTCAATTTCCGGCGCGTCGGCTTCACTGCGCGCGACGGCGCCGTCCGAGCCCACCGTATCGACCAGCACGCGCAGGCGTTGCCCGATGCGACGTTGCAGGCGCTGCGCGCTGATCGCCGCCGCGCACTCCATGAAGCGCTCGTAGCGCTCCTGCTGGAGTTCTCCCGGCACGTGCGCCGCGATGGTGTTCGCGCTGGCCCCCTCCACGGGGGAGTACTTGAAGCACCCGACACGATCGAGCTGCGCTGCGCGCAGCCACTGCAGCAGCTCCTCGAACTCCGCGTCGGTCTCCCCCGGAAAGCCGACGATGAACGTGCTGCGCAGCGTCAGGTCGGGGCACTGCCGGCGCCACTGCCGGATGCGCTCGAGTACGTTCTCGGCATGCGCCGGGCGGCGCATCCGCTTCAGCACCGACGGGCTGCCGTGTTGGAACGGAATGTCCAGATACGGCAGCACGCGCCGCTCGGCCATCAGCCCGATGACCTCGTCCACGTGCGGGTAGGGATACACATAGTGCAGCCGCACCCAGACCCCGAGCGTGCCGAGCGCGCGCGCCAGGTCGATGAAGCGCGACTCGTATGCGTTGCCCCGCCATTCGGCACCGCGGTAGCGGAGGTCCGCGCCGTAGGCACTGGTGTCCTGGGAGATCACCAGTAACTCCTTCACGCCCGCCGTGACCAGGCGCTCGGCCTCCGTCAGCACCTGATCGATCGGGCGGCTCACGAGCCGCCCGCGCAGCGCCGGAATGATGCAGAAGCTGCACGAGTTGTTGCAGCCTTCCGCGACCTTCAGGTACGCGTAATGCCGCGGGGTCAGGCGGATGCCCTGCGGTGGCACCAGATCGAGGAACGGATCGTGCTGCGGCGGCAGATGCTCGTGGATCGCCGCGAGCACCGCGCCGTAGTCGTGCGGGCCGGTCACCTTGAGGACGTGCGGATGGCGCTCGAGGATGCGCTCGGGACGGGCGCCGAGACAGCCGGTCACGATGACGCGGCCGTTGTGCTCGAGCGCCTCGCCGATGGTCTGCAGCGACTCGTCGATCGCCGCGTCGATGAATCCGCAGGTGTTGACCACGACCAGCTCGGCACGCTCGTAGCTGGGGCTGATCTCATAGCCCTCGGCGCGCAGGGTCGTCAGGATGCGTTCGGAGTCCACCAGCGCCTTGGCGCAGCCGAGGCTGACGAAGCCAATCTTCGGGCTGCGCCGCCGCGCTGCGGCGCGCCGCGGGGTCGGGGAGTTCATGGTGCGACGGCTGTGGCTCGAAAAGGATGGGACGCGCACTGGCGCGGCGCGCGCAGCCTACCCGCGCCGACCCGCCCGCGCAACCGTGATGGCCTAACGGCCGTAGACGACCGTGATCTCGGTCTCGGCAATGGCTGCGGCGCGCACGGCGGCGGCGACGGCCCCCGGCGGGGCGCTCTTGGCAACCGCCACCCGGGGCGTGCGCAGAGCGTACAGCAGGATGTGATAGTGGTGGGCGGGTCCCGGCGGGGGACAGGGCCCGCCGTAGCCCTCCGATCCGTAGTCATTGCGGGTCTGCACCGCGCCGGCGGGCAGTCCGCGCCCGCCCGGCTCCCCCGCTCCGACCGGCAGCGCGCGCACCTCGGCGGGGATGTCGAGCACCAGCCAATGCCACCAGCCGCCCGGCGCATCGGAGTCGTAGATCAGCACCGCGAAGCTGCGCGCCCCGGCCGGCGGGTGCTGCCAGCTGAGGGCGGGTGACAGATTGCGGCCCCGGCAGCCGTTGCGGTGATAGACGTACGCCGGGGGCACCTCGGCCCCGGCACTCAGATCGGGGCTGCTCAGGGTGAAGCGCCCGCCGCCGGCCGGCAGGGCTGCAGCGGCGGCGGCCGGAACCACCAGCGACAGCAGTGCGCCGCCCAGAGTCCTCTTTCGCGGGGGCTCGCGCTTCGATCGCGGTCGCATGGCTCGCTCCTGGTCCAACGAACACTACCGTCGAGGACAGTGTGCAGCCACACGGGCCATCCGGCAAACTACTCTCGCATGAACACCGCAAAGACCGCGCTCGTCACCGGGTCGACCGACGGACTGGGTCGTGCCGTCGCGCGTGCGCTCGCAGCGCGGGGGTACCGGGTTTGGTTGCACGGCCGCGACAGCGGCCGGGGCGAGACACTGGTGCGTGAGATCCGCGAGCAGGGCGGCGAGGCGCACTTCGCGCGCGCCGACTTCGCGTCCCTCGCACAGGTGCGGGCACTGGCCGCGGATGTGCTCGAGGCGCTGCCGCGGCTGGATCTGCTCATCAACAATGCCGGCATTGGGCCGGCCACCCCGCAGGTGCGCGGCCGCGAGCTGAGCGCCGACGGCTACGAGCTGCGCTTTGCGGTGAACTACCTCGCGGGCTATCTGCTGACGCGCCAGGTGCTGCCGCTGCTCGAGCGCAGCGCGCCGGCGCGCATCGTCAACGTGTCTTCCGGCGCGCAGTATCCGCTCGACTTCGACAACCTGATGCTCGAGCGTGCCTACAGCGGGGCGCGCGCCTACGCGCAGAGCAAGCTGGCGCAGATCCTGTTCACGTTCGACCTGGCGCGCGAGCTGCGCGAGCGCGGGGTCACCGTCACCTGTCTGCATCCGGCCACGTATATGAACACGACAATGGTCCACGCCATGGGGGTCACGCCGCTCAACACAGTCGAGGACGGTGCGACCGCCGTGCTGCGACTCGCCTGTGCCGCGCAGCTCGCTGCGACCTCCGGCGAATACTTCAACGGCCTCGAGCCGGCACGCGCCCATGCTCAGGCTTACGATGCGTCGGCCCAGCGTCGCCTCGCCGAGCTGAGCGCGCGTCTCGTCTCAATTGCGCCCGGCGCCGCGACCTGATGCGATGGCCTTCGATCAATCGTACTACCAGCGTTTCTATTACGACCCGCGCACCGCCGTGACCTCCCGTGCGGAGATGCGCGCACGCGCGCGTCTCATCAGCGCGTTCACGACGCACGTCGGTCTGCCCGTGCGACGTATTCTCGATGCCGGCTGCGGAACAGGAATGCTGCGTGCGCCCTTGCTGCGTGCGCTCCCGAAGGCGACCTACGTGGGGTTGGAGACCAGCGAGTATCTGTGCCGGCGGCACGGCTGGGTGTACGGGCGCCTGCAGGACTACCGTCCGAGCGCGCCGTTCGATCTGGTGATCTGCTACGACGTGCTGCAGTATCTCGAGGCGCGCGAGGCGGCCCGCGCACTGGCCAACTTCGCCCGTGCATGTCGCGGCGTGCTGTATTTCACCGCACTGACCCGCCGCGACTGGCAGCGCAACTGCGACCGCAGCCGCACCGACCCGGATGTGCATCTGCGCACCGGGGAGTGGTACCGGACGCGCCTGCGCCGGCAGTTCCGCGAGGTGGGCGCGGGGTTCTGGCTGCGCCGCGGAGCGCCGCTGGCCACCTGGGAACTGGAAGCGGTCGACTGACCCCGGAGCCGCCGCGTGTCCGAGCCTGCATCCGACCGTCTCGTCGCCGCCTTCGAGGGCCCGGTGCACTGCACGCGCCACACGGGTGCCTCGCCGGGCCTGACCCTGAGCGGCGTTTCGGCGGGGCACAGTCCCGGGCGGCTCATCCTCAGTTTCGTCGGCACCGAGGCGGCCGACATCCCGACGCTCGAGGCGGCGCGAGTGGTGCAGCTCGGTGCCCGGTGCTATCAGGTACGGAGCGCCACGGGCACGTGGCTCGTTGAAGCCCGCGCGCTTCACGTGCACCGCGATGTCCGTCAGGTGTTCTTCGGCGCGGTGCCGCCGCGCCCCGTGCCGCTCGGCAAGCGGCTGTTCTGGCAGGCCCTCCTGCGGCTGGCCCGCCGCCGCGCCGGGTTACGCCTGCTGCGCGCGCTGCGGGGCCGCTGAGCGGCGCTCAGCCGGTCTCGGCCAACTCCTCCTCCAGCCCGATCGAGGCGCTGCGGCCGGCGAGCAGCGCGCGATAGATGCCGAGCTGACGCTGGAAGATCCTCTGCCACGTGAAGCGCTGCAGCACGCGCTCGCGGGCGCTGCGCCCCAGTGCGCCCAGATCGCGTTCGTACAGCGCCGCCACCGCATCGGCGAGACTGCGGGCATCGTCCGGCTCGGCGAGCAACCCGCAGCGCTCGTTGAGCAGCTCGGGCACCGCCCCGGAGCGCACCGCCACGATCGGGCGGCCGCAGGCCATCGCCTCCAGGATCACCAGGCCGAATGTCTCACGCGTCCCGGCATGCACGAGCGCATCGCTCGAGGCCAGCCACTGCGCCAGCTCCACGCTGTCGCGTCGGTAAGGCAGCAGCGTGACGTTGGGCGCGAGCCGCCGGGTGCGGTGTCCGCCGATCATGAGCAGGTGGTAGGGCCGCCCCAGGTGCGTAAAGGCCCGCCGCAGCACCGGTACGTTCTTCTCGTCGGTGAACCGGCCGGCGTACACCAGCACCCGGGTGCAAGCGGGCAGGCCCAGCCGCTCACGCAGCCATGCGCCCCGGCGGCGCGGATGAAAAACCGCCTCGTCGACCCCGAGCGGCTGATGCATGGTGTTGGCGACCCCGAGCTGCCCGAGCAACTCGACCATGAGACGGCTCGGCGCGAACACCACGTCGAATCGCTCGTACAACCCGCGCACGTAGTGTTCCGCCAGGCGCTCGCTCAGCCGGCCGCCGAAGCGCCGGCCGAGGATGCGCGGCAGGTCGGAGTGAAAGAACGCCGCGCACGGAATGGCTCGCCTGTGTGCCACCCGGCACGCGGCCCAGGCCGGGTGAAAGGCATCTCCGGCCTCGAGCAGGTCGGGCTCGAGCGCATCGAGCAGTCGCGCCCAGCGACGCGTGCTGAGCGGCAGGCGGTAATTGAACGAACCGGGCACCGGCAGGCCCGCCAGCGTGGAGACCCCGCCCGGCTCCAGGTGCTCGCTGCGGCCCGGCACGAGCAGCGTGTGCTGCCAGCCCGGCTGGGCGGCGAGCCAGGCGTGCTTGGCCGTCAGGTAGCGGCGCACGCCGCCGCTCGTCGGGGAGTAGAACAGGGTGGTGTCGACGAGGCGGCACGGGTGCATCGGTCACTCCAGTTCCTCGGGGCCCGTCTCCCCTGGGCGCATTGCACGCCCCCCGTCGTGGAGTGTCAAGAAGCCGCCGGCGCGGCTGTTTACGCGGCCGACTGGGTCCGTCGCCGCGTACCGCTGCGCAGCGCGAGGCAGGCCGAGATCAACTCGTCGGCGCTGCGGAAACGGCCCTCGCGCTGCTTGGCGAGCAGCCGCGCAAGCAGCGGCGCGTAGCCGCTCACCGCCGGCGGCAGCCGCGGCGGCGTGGCGTTGACGTGCTGTTGCAGCACCTCCATGGCCGTGTTGCCCACGAACGGCTTGCGGCCGGTCAGCATCTCGTGAAAGATGACACCGAGGCTGTACAGGTCCGAACGCGGATCCAACTTCTCGCCGAGCGCCTGCTCGGGGCTCATGTAGTAGGGCGAGCCGCGCAACACGCCGGTGTAGGTGCTGTGGTGGCTGACATCCAACTGTCGGGCGAGCCCGAAGTCGATCAGCACGATGTTGTCGTTCTCGCGCAGCATGACGTTCGGCGGCTTCAGGTCCCGGTGCAGCAGCCCCGCCCGGTGAACCACGGCGAGCGCGCCGGCGATCTTCTCCAGGAAACGCAGCGCTTCGGACTCGGTCACCCCGACCTGCATGCGAGCCTTGAGGTCCCCGCGCGGGAAGAACTCCATCGCCAGGTACTCGTAGCCGTCCTCGATGCCGTGATCGAAGATGCGCACCACGGCCGGATCGTGCACCGCGAGGATCGCCTGGTACTCGCGCTCCAGCGCCTGCTTGGCGCGGTCCTCGCAGGGCACCTTGCTCACCTTCAGCGCCACGTCGGTGTCGAACTCGCGGCTCTCGGCGAGGTACACGATGGCCTTGTCCGACTCGCTCAGCCGCCGGATGATCTGATAGCCGCTGATGGTCGGATGAGCCGTGCTGACCGGAGTGGGAGACGATGGGCTGGGCTTGTCCGGTTCGGCCTCGGTCACGGCCGGTTCCGGGATGGCGGTTCGCTTGAGCGCCTGGAAGGCGAGATCGAGCGAGACCTGTAGCAGAGCCGGCGTGAGCAGCCGCTTGGGAAGGTAGTCGATGGCGCCGGCGCGCAGCGCCTGCACCGCGGTGAGCTCGTCACCGCCCTCGGCGAGCACGACCAGGACCGGGGGCGTTTCCCCGCAGCACAGGGCGCGCGCCTGCTTCAGTCCCTCGGGGGCCTCTTCCTGGCCGCCCGGGCCGAAATCCGCCACCAGGACGAGCACGTCGCAGGGGCGACCCTCGAGCGCGCCGTCCTGGGTGGGGTCGAGTGTGTCGACGCTGACCTGGGGATAGAGGATACCGAGGTGCAGCCGCAGCCACTCGCGATACTTGGCATCGCGATCGACGATCAACAGGCGTATCGCTGCGGGATTCATGGGTCGGTCTGGGACCTTGGACCAGGCCGGGGTATTTGTCGCGGACTGCGGGGCGATTCTGTGAATCAGGTCATCTGCCGCCCGGCGTTATGTGATGCGGCGGGCCGGGATCGGCTCAGCGCGGCAGCAGGAATTTACGCCCCTGGTACGACAGGACGACCCCGTCGGGCCGGATCTGCACGACGGTGATGCCGTCGGTCAGCGAATCACCCTGGTGCAGCTTGTGCATGTTGATCATCACGAAGCGCTTGCTGGGGTCTGGATCGTAGACGTGCAGATCCATGTGCAGCACCGGCAGCTGAGCGCCGGGGCCCGCCGCGAACTGGGCATAAAGAGGCAGGCCGCCCGCGGCCGGCTCCGTCGCGGCCGGGGGCGATTGCACCGCCGGCGCCAGGTCCGCGGCAGTGGGGGATGCGGACGGGGAGACAGCCGGTTCGGCAGGGGCCATGGCGGCCGGGACCGGGGATGATGCGGCCGGCTTGCCCGATGCGATCCCGGTGCCGGGTGGCGATGCGGGTGCGACGGACACCGGTGTGAGCACGCTCGGCTCGAGGGCTGCGGGAACTGTCGGGGCTGCCGCCGCGGGGCGTGCCGCCGCCCGGACGGTGGCCGGCACCGGGGTGCGCACCGTCGGGCGGCGCAGGAGCATCCAGGTGAGCACAGCCCCATTGGTGAGCAGCAGGATGCCGATGACGATCGCCCAGATCGGCAGCCCGCGGCGCGGCGGGGTCACCCGCACCTCGAACAGCGCCGGTCCTGCCTGACGCTGGCGGGCGTTTTCCGACTTCTTCAGTGCATCGAGGATGAATGACATATCAGCCGCCGTTGGCCTGCGCGTCGAGCCGCGGAGTGTGGGGCTGGGCGAGCGCGCCCGATACCGCCACCTGAGTCTCGATTCCCGCCACGCCGTCGACCGCCAGGCCGTGCGTGCGCTGGAAGCGTCGAACCAGCCGGACCAGACCGGCATCGTACACGTTGTTCGCCGGGCCGGTCGGCTGCACGCCCTCGAGGTGCTGCAGGCTGGTGCGCAGCCAGTCAACGCCGGCGCCGCTCATGCCGTCCGACAGGATGCGCAGCGAGCCGTCGGCCGGGCGCCACAGCAGCACGTATTCACCCACCCAGTCACGCGATAGCGCGCCGAGTCCGACGCGGCTCGGTGCGGGCCCGAGATCCAGTGTCGCCTGCGTGCGATGCAGCTGTCGCAGGACCACGTGGAAAGTATGTCCCGACGCATCGGCCAGCACCAGGATGGCCGGGCGGTTGTAGAGGCGCAGCTGGCCCAGCGAGCCCTGGCTCTTCAGACAGGACAGGCCATGCTGTGCGGCCTGCCGGCAGGGATGCTTGCTCCCCGGGTCGGGCAGGCCCCACAGCGCGAACAGGCGGGCATAGGCCGCCTGGGAGGTTGTATCGGCCCCGTACTGGCTCAGCAGCTGACCGAGCGACTGCGGCCTGTGCACCGGGTGCGCCGCGCGCAGTGCCGGCGCGGCCGGGTGCGGCGCCGGCGCCGGTGGCGGGATTGGCGCCGTGTGTCCGTGCGCGGCCACCGGGTCATCCGGCGAGAGCCACCCGGCGGGGGCGAACCGCCACAGCGCAAGACTTCCGCCCGCCAGCAGCAGCACGGCCGCAGCGGCCCCCGACCAGGCGATCCAGGGCCGTGCGGTGTGCCGCCCGAAGACCTCGGTGCCGGCCTGGCGGACCAGGGAGGTGGTGACGCGGTGCCGGTCGAGCGAGTAGCCGCCGAGCAGCGCCCGGTCGCACAGGATGTTGATCACGCGCGGCACGCCGCCGGAGAGCCGGTGGATTTTCTGCAGCGCGCGGCGGCTGAAGATCTCGCTGGTCGCGCCGGCCACGCGCAGGCGATGGCGCACGTAGGCCACGGTTTCGGGCGCCGAGAGCGGATCGAGGTGATAACGGCCGGTGATGCGCTGGGCGAGCTGGCGCAATTCACTGCGGTCGAGCAGCTCGCGCAGTTCCGGCTGGCCGATGAGGATGATCTGCAGCAGCTTCTGCGTGTTGGTCTCGAGATTGGTCAGCAGCCGCACCTGTTCGAGCACATCGGGGGCGAGGTTCTGCGCCTCGTCGACCACCAGCACGACGCGCCGTCCCGCCGCGTGCGCGCGCAGCAGGTAGTCGTTCAGGATGTCGACCAGGTCCTTCAGGCTCCCTGCGGCACTGTCCGGCACGCCGATGCCGAGCTCCTCGCACAGGGTGAGCAGGAATTCCGGCGCGGTCATGCGCGGGTTGAGGATCAGCGCGATCTCGGCGTTCTCCGGGATCTGCGCGAGCAGCGAGCGCACGATGGTGGTCTTGCCCGTGCCGACCTCGCCGGTGAGCTGGATGAACCCGCCGGCCTCTTTGATGCCGTAGAGCAGATGTGCCATCGCCTCGGCGTGCCGCTCGCTCAAAAAGAGGTAGCGCGGATCCGGGGTGATCGAGAAGGGCTTCTCGTTGAGGCCGAAGAACGACAGGTACATCGCTTACCGATCAATCCAGCATGTTGCCACGGCGCAGCGCACGGCTGCCGAAACGCTCGCGCACCTGGTCGAGGGCGGAATCGAGCCGTGTCGTCCCGCCGTTGCCGGTGCGCTCGAACAGACCGAGCTGCGCCGCCGGCGCCAGCTCGCCCAGCACGACGCCGAGCAGACGCAGTTTCGCACCCCGATGCTCGGCGAGCCAGCGGGTCAGCAGGTCCCGGGCCACGTCGCGCACCGCGCGACCATCCTGCGTCGGCGGGGCAATGGCGCGCTGGCGCGTAAAGGTGGCGAAATCGTGGCAGCGGATCTTCACGCCGACCCGGCCGGTCATCAAGCCCTTGGCGCGCAGCCGCTCGCCGGCCTTCTCCGCCAGGCGACACAGATGCCCGTCCAGCTCGCGGGGGTCGGTGAGGTCGCGGGCAAAGGTGTCCTCGGCACTGAGTGACTTGTCCTCGACCTCGCTCGACACCGGACGCTTGTCGATCCCCGCGGCGCGCTCGCGCAGGCGCGGGGTATCCCGGCCGAACAGCGGCCACAGGAGCGCATCGGGCGCGGTGCGCAGCTCGCGCAGCGTGCGCAGGCCGGCCGCCTCGACTTTCTCGCCCAGTTTGCGGCCCAGTCCGGGCAGACGGCGCACGGACAGCGGATCGAGCACCTCGCGGATCCGCTCGGCGGGGACCAACGTCAGCCCGTCCGGCTTGTCCAGATCGGAGGCGATCTTCGCGACCAGCTTGTTCGGCGCCACGCCCACCGAGGCCGTGAGCCCGGTGCGCGCGCGGATCTGCTCCTTGATGCGCCGGGCAATGACCGGCGGCTCGCCGAGCAGCTGCACGCTCGCGGTCACGTCGAGGAACGCCTCATCGAGCGACAGACCCTGCACCAGCGGGGTGATCGCGCGGAAAATCTCGAAGACCTGCGCGGACACCTCGCGATAGCGGGCGATGCGCGGCGGCACGCAGATCGCGCTCGGGCACAGCCGCAGCGCGGTACTCATGGGCATCGCCGAGCGGACCCCGAAGCGGCGGACCTCGTAGCTCGCGGCCGCCACCACGCCGCGCGCGCCGTCATGGCCCACCACCAGGGGCTTGCCGGCGAGCTCGGGGTGATCATGCTGCTCCACCGAGGCGAAGAACGCGTCCATGTCGACATGGAGGATGGCGCGGTTCATGGCGGCAGGCGCCGGTCCCTGGCGATCAGAGGGAGAGGAAACTGTAGGCGACCGTGCTGGCGAGCACGGTCGCACCGATGAGCAGGTAGGCGAGGCCGAGGCCGGTCATCTTGCCGAGGGTCCGCCAGCGGCTCTGGCCGTACACGCGCCGCAGCGCGAGGTAGTAGTAGACCGGGATGGCGATGGTGACGAAGAAGCTGAGCAGCGCGCTCACGGCCCGTGAGGCGGTGAGCATGCCGGCGATCTCAACCAGGCCGAACAGCACGAACAGAAACGCGTGGTCGTGCAGCAGGAACAGCAGGTGCTCGACGTAGTAGCGGCGCGGCCTGCGGTACAGGGGCACCATGGCGAGCGCCAGCAGCGGCAGCAGCAGAAACATCGCCCGCTCGTAGTTGCGTCCGAGCGCGGCGCCGAAGCGCTGTATGCCGCCGGCCGCGGTCACCGCGAGGCAGCTGTGCTCGAGCCGGTGCGCGAGCCAGGGCGATACCTGCGCGCCGGCGGCCGCGGTGCGGGCGCAGAGCTGATGCGGGTGCGCGATCGCCGTGTTCGCCGCCGGCGCAACGGCACGGCGGGCCGGCGGCTGCACGGAGTAGTGGAAGGTCTTGGCGTTGTTCACCACATGAATCGTGGCGTGCGGGGCGAGCGAGGCCGCCAGCCCGGCGATCAGGAAGAACAGCAGGCTCACCACCAGGTAGAGGCGCACCGGCGGCAGGTATCGCGCCCGCCGCCCGTCGAGAAATTCCCGGGTGAGCAGTCCGGGGCGCAGCAGCAGCGCATAGAGCGTCCGCCACAACCTCGAGTCCGCGTGAGTGAGATCCTCGGTCGCCTCCTGCATGAAGTGCCAGAAGGAGTGCACCGGGTGGTCGTGATGGCGCTGACCGCACTCGCTGCAGTACGGCCCGGTGAGCGGCGTGCCGCAGTTGGTGCACAGGTGGCCCGCCGCGCCCGCGGGCACGATCGGGACCCGCGCATCGGCGAGCGCCGGCGTTGCCACCGGCGTGTTCATGCGAGCGCGGTCGCGGCGCCGGCGCGTGCGGCGTCCGCAAGTGCCTGCGTGCCGAGCTCGTGCGGCGCGAAATCGTCGACGTGCACCAGGTTCATCACCTTGCGGTCGAACGCGCGCAGCGCCTGCGCCTCCGGGTCGCTGATCAGGCCCGCCGCGAGTGCCTGCTCGATCTGTCCGGGCAGGTCGAGCGCGCTGATCCGGCCGGCCTTCACGCCCTCGATGCGGATCCGCTTCTCCAGCGGCTCCATCTGCAGCGCCATCGCAAGCGCCTCCTCGAGCAGTCCGAGCGGATTGCCGGGCTCCACGGTGGTATAGATGTACTCCCCGAGCCGCTGACGCGTCGCCGAGGGCTGCGTGAGCCGCTCGGCGACCTGCCGGCCGAGCCGGTCGGACGGGGCGGAGTAATGCCGGCCGCGCGGAAAGACGATCGCGCGCATCGCCCCGGCGAGCAGCCGGTTGGGAAAGTTGCGCAGAAATCCGTGCAGCTGCTCCTGGGCATGGTAGAGCAGATTGCGGCAGGCCCACTCCACGAGGGGCAGGTCGTCTGCCGGACGGCCCTGATTCTCGTGGTGCTTCAGCACCATCGAGGCGAGGTACATCGCCGAGAGCACATCGCCGAGTCGCGCCGAGAGGTTTTCCTTTTTCTTCAGATAGCCCCCGAGCGTCAGCATCGCCACGTCCACCGTGAAAGCGAAGGACGCGCTGAAGCGCACGATGTGCTGGTAGTAGCGTGCGGTCGGCCCGGTCACCGGGGAACGGGTGAGGCGGGCATGCGTCAGCGCCATGATCAGCGAGCGCACCGCGTTGGAAATCGTGAAGCCGATGTGGCCGAACAGCGCCCGGTCGAACTCCTCGACGCCGCGGGCGTGGTCCGGATCGCGCGCCGCATTCATCTCACGCAGCACGAACGGATGGCAGCGGATCGCGCCCTGACCGAAGATGATCAGGTTGCGGGTGAGCAGATTGGCGCCCTCGACGGTGATCGCCACGGGCACGACCTGGTAGCTGCGCGCCAGATAGTTCTTCGGGCCGAGGCAGATGCCCTTGCCGCCGTGCACGTCCATGGCATCGTTGGCGACCTGCCGTCCCATCTCGGTGACGTGATACTTGAGCATCGCCGAGGGGACCGAGGGCTTCTCGCCGCCGTCGATTGCCCCGGCGGTGACCGAGCGGGCGGCGTCCATGGTGTAGGTGAGGCCGGCCATGCGCGCCAGCACCGCCTCAACGCCCTCGAAGCGGCCCACCGGCATGTTGAATTGCCGGCGGATACGCGCATAGGCGCCGCTTGCCCACACCCCCGCTTTGGCACCGCCCGTGGCGTTCGAGGGCAGCGAGATGCACCGCCCGACCGAAAGCTGCTCGACGAGCATGCGCCAGCCAGCGCCGGCCATCTGGGTTCCGCCGATGATGAACTCGAGCGGCACGAACACGTCGCGGCCCTGGATGGGGCCGTTCTGGAAGGGGACGTTCACCGGAAAGTGCCGCCGACCGATGGTGATGCCCGGCGTGTCGCGTGGAATCAGCGCACAGGTAATGCCGATGTCGACGGGGCCGCCGAGCAGCCGCTCGGGATCGAACAGCCGGAACGCCAGTCCGACCACCGTTGCGATCGGCGCGAGCGTGATGTAGCGCTTGGAGAAATTCAGCCGCATCCCGAGCACTTCGCGTCCCTGCCACGAGCCACGGCAGACGACGCCGGTGTCCGGGATCGAGGCCGCGTCCGAGCCGGCGCGCGGACCGGTCAGCGCGAAGCACGGCACTTCCTCGCCGCGCGCGAGCCGCGGCAGGTAGTGGTCCTTCTGCTCCTGCGTGCCGTAGTGGTTGAGCAGCTCAGCGGGCCCCAGCGAGTTCGGCACCGCGATGGTGGAGGAGGCGGTCGCGCTGCGGCTGGCGATCTTGGTCAGCACGCACGAGTGCGCGTAGGCGGAGAACTCCAGGCCGCCATAACGCTTGGGGATGATCATGGCGAAGAAGCCGCGCGACTTGATGAACTCCCACACGTGCGGGGGCAGATCGCCGCGCTCGTGCGTGATGTTCCAGTCATCGAGCATCCGGCACAACTCCTCGCATGGTCCGGCGAGAAACGCCTGCTCCTCGGCGCTGAGCTGCGGCGCGCGTGCCTCGAGCAGCTTGCTCCAGCGCGGCGCCCCGGTGAACAGCTCCCCGTCCCACCACACCGTGCCGGCCTCGAGCGCCTCGCGTTCCGTCTGCGACATCGGCGGCAGGAGCCGCCGATAAGCCTTCATGAACGGGCGCGTGATCAGCGCCTTGCGCAGGGGCCGGACGTTGAGCAGCCACAGTCCCGCCAGCGACAGCCAGAGGAAGCCTTTCCAGGTGGCCGCCGCGGCGTTGTTCTCGCCGAAGTAGCTGTAGGCGAGGAGCAGCACGGTGAACGTCGCGGTGAAGGCGAGCAGCGAGAGGCGGCGGTAAGCGAGGTACAGCACCGCGACGATGAGGATCAGGGTGATCACGCCGCCCGCCTGGGTCACGGCATAGCCGATGGCCACGGCGGCGATCAACGCCAGGAGTGCACCCAGCATGGAATCTCCTTCGTGCCGAGAGGGCTTGGGTGGAAACGTCGCGGCCGCACTATAGCGGTTTTCCCGCCGAGGTGGGCGGGCCGGCTCGAGTCCCCGGGCGCCCGCGCAGCCTGCGCGGGCGCCCGTGAACCGGCCATCGGGTCTGGGTCAGCGAGCGTCGTGCGGGCGCTGCCGCCGACCGCTCAGCCCAGCAGAGCCTTCACGCCGTCGCGCTCTTCGTGAAGCTCCGCCAGGGTCGCATCCATGCGCTTGCGGCTGGCGGCCTCGATGCTCAGCCCCTGGACGATCTGGTACTCCCCGTTGCGGGTGGTCACGGGGTACGAATAGATGACGCCCTCGGGGATGCCATAGCTGCCGTCCGACGGTACCGCCATGCTCACCCAGTCGCCCTCGGCCGTACCGTGCACCCAGGTGTGGATGTGGTCGATGGCGGCCGAGGCGGCCGAGGCGGCCGAGGAGGCGCCGCGCGCCTTGATGATGGCCGCACCGCGCTGCTGAACCACCGGGATGAAAGTCTGCTCGACCCAGGACGCATCGACCAGGGAGGTGGCCGGCTTGCCCTCGACCCGGGCGTGCGTGATGTCCGGATACTGCGTCGCGGAGTGATTGCCCCAGACGGTCATGCGGCGGATCTGGGTGACGTGAGTGCCGGTCTTCTCCGCCAGCTGCGAGAGCGCGCGGTTGTGATCCAGGCGGGTCATCGCGGTGAAGTTGCGCGGATTGAGGTCCTTGGCGTTGGCCCGGGCGATCAGGGCGTTGGTATTGGCCGGATTGCCCACCACCAGCACCTTGACGTTGCGGTCGGCCGCCTCGTTGAGGGCTTTGCCCTGAGCGGAGAAGATCTGCGCATTGGCGAGCAGCAGGTCCTTGCGCTCCATGCCCGGACCCCGGGGCCGCGCGCCCACCAGCAGCGCGACGTGGCAGTCGCGGAACGCCACCTTGGCCTCATCCGTCGCGACGATCCGGTTCAGGCCGGGGAAGGCGCAATCGGCGAGCTCCATGACCACCCCGTTCAGCGCCTGCAGCGCCGGGGTGACCTCCAGGAGGTGAAGATTGATCGGCTGATCCGGGCCGAGCAGTGCTCCGGAGGCGACGCGGAAAGCGAGGGCATAGCCGATCTGGCCGGCGGCGCCGGTGATCGCGACATTCAGTGCGGGTTTCATGGTGTGCGTGATCCGTACGGGGAAAACCCGTAATTCTAGCGCCGATCGGCGCCCTTTATCACCCTGCGGCGCCCGGCGTGCGCGTACGAATCAACAGGCCGTGCCGGCAGGAGGTCCCCGCAGCGCGCGTGCTCGAGGGTCGGCAGGGTCGCTGCGGTGCGTGCGCCGGCGCCAGGCTAGGCGGGTCGCTCGAGCGCCCCGGCGCGGCGCAGCAGGTGCCCGAAAGGCGCGCCGGTGGCGCCCTGACGCTGCAGCGTCGCGAGCAGCTCCTCCGCGGCGCAGGGCTCGCCGAACAGCCGTCCCTGGGCCTGGTCACAGCCGTTCTCCTCGAGGAACTGCAGCTGGCTCGCGGTCTCGACGCCTTCGGCGACCACGATCATCCCGAGGCTGTGTCCCATCTCGATGATCGTCCGCACCAGGGTCGCGTTGCCGGCGTTGTGCTCGACGTCGCGCACGAAGGACTGGTCGATCTTCAGCGTCCCGATCGGAAACTGCTGCAGCGCCGAGAGCGAGGAGTAGCCCGTGCCGAAATCATCGATCGACAGGTGCAGTCCCATTGCGTACAGCTCCTCGAGCAGACGCAGCGTGTTCTTGCTGTCGGCCATGAGGGTGGTCTCGGTGATCTCGAGCTCGAGCGCCGTGGGCGAGACGCCGTGACGGCGGAACACCGAGCGGCAGCGCAGGATGAAGCTCGCCTGGCGCAGCTGGCGCAGCGAGAGATTCAAAGAGATGCGGCCCGGCTCCCCGCCGGCGGTCTTCAGCTGGCGGTAGTCCATGCACACCCGGTTCAGCACCCACTCGCCGATGTCCAGGATGAGATTGGTTTCCTCGGCGAGGGGGATGAAGCGCGATGGCGGGATGTCGCCGTGGCCCGGCAGGCGCCAGCGCAGCAGCGCCTCGGCGCCCACCACCTGTCCGCTGGCGAGCGCGACTTTCGGCTGGTACCGGATGACCAGCTCGTCGCGCTCGACCGAACGGCGCAGCTTGCTCTTGAGGATCAGGCGCTCGACTGCCGCGGCGTTCATCTCCGGGGAGTAGAACGTGAAGGTGTTACCGCCGTTCTGCTTGGCGTGGTACATGGCCGCGTCGGCGTTGCGGATCAGGTCGATGACGTTCTCCGCGTCGCGCGGACAGAAGGCGATGCCGATGCTGGCGGTGAGGAACACCTCCTGCTGATTGAGCTGGAAGGCCCGTGCCACCTCGTTGAGGATGGTGCGCGCCAGCTGTCCGACCGGCACCCGGTTGTCCGTTTCCGCCGGCAGTCCGTGCACGCACAACGCGAACTCATCGCCAGCCAGCCGCCCGAGGATCGCCGTCTGCGGTACGGTGCGGATCAGCCGCTCGGCCAGCACCTCCAGCACCCGATCACCGGTGGCGTGGCCGAAGGTGTCGTTGACCTCCTTGAACCGGTCCATGTCGAGGTACAGCAACGCCACCGTCCGTCCGCTGCGCAGTCCGCGCGCGATCGTCTGCTGCAGCAGGTGCTGGAACTGCATGCGGTTGGCGACTTTGGTGAGCGTGTCGTAGCGGGCGAGATAGCGAATACGCCGCTCGGCACGCTTGCGCTCGGTGACGTTGCGGGCGACGAAGATGTTGCCCTGGAACTGCGGATCGTCGGTCTCGACGCGCGAGCCGGCGAGCGACACCGGAATCGTCTGGCCATCACGCGTGCGCACCACGGTCTCGCGCGTGTCCTGGGCGGCCTGCAGCAGATCGAAGTCCGCGCGCACGCTCGGGTCGAGCAGCGAGACGATGCCGCGGCCGAGCAGCTCCTCCTCGGCGAAGCCGAGCATCTTGCAGGCCGCCGCGTTGGCGGTCTTGACCACCCCGTCGGGGGAGGTGAGGAATACCGCATCGGTCATGCTGTCGAGGATGCTGCGCAGGTAGTCCTTGTTGATCGTCGACTGGCGCAGCCGCGCGCGCATCCGCTCCATGGCCTGCTCGAGCTCGCCCATCGAGTCATCGCCGTGCGCCTCGACGGGACGCGCGTAATCGCCCTGGCCGATGCGCAGGGCGCTGCGCGTGAGGGCATCGGTGGCCTGGTCCAGCGCGCGAGCGTTGCGCCAGCTGCGCACCGCGAGCAGCGTGCTGCCGAGCAGCGCCACGATACCCGCTGCGCTCACGGCCAAGCTGCCGGGCCAGTGCCCCCACAGCGCCACCGCGCCCGTGGCGAGGGCGACGAACAGTGTCGCTGCGAAGGCCCAGAGCGCAGGACCGATATGTCTGAAGGTGCGGCTCACCGCTGATGACTCGCTTGGCCGAATTCGACCTGAAAAAGGGACCGTCGCGTCTCCCCTCGCCGGACAACCCCGTCGCGGGACCAGGGCCTCAGGGGTGACCGTATCGGATCGACGCGCTCGCAGACCGTCGATGTCTGCCCCGGTGCGCCGGGCTCAGCGGTACCCGGCGGCTCGAGCCGCTCTCCATGCCCAGGTGCCCAGGCATAGGGGGTCATGGCTGGAGAATAGAGTCCGTCCGGGCGGGCGTCAACGCTGGTGCCGGTGGGCGCCGGCTCGAGGGGAGGCGGGGCGGGGCTAGCGAGCGTTCGACCAGACGCGCTTCAGGTAGCCCACCATCAGGCCGCGCATGGTGGACATCGGGTCGGCGGTGGCGGCAAAGATCGGCGGGCGGCGCCGCAGCAGGCGCCAGTTCTCGCTGCGCAGGACCCGGCGCAGGAAGGCCAGATTGCGCTCGATGGATTCCATGTAGGGGTTGTGCCCCCCGTAGAGGGTCTCCAGGTACCGGTAGGCGCCGCCGAATTCGCCGTCGAGCCGCTTGGCGCGCACCTCTTCGATGAACTGCGGTGTCTGGCGCAGCAAATCCAGACCTGAGGCGTAGCGGACCTCCGGTTGGCCGCTGGCGGAGCTCGGCATGGCCACCCCGCCGAGCACGAACTCCAGATACAGCCGATCGCGGCACTTCTCCAGGTAACACCGATCGGCCATCTGCGCGATCATGTCCGCAGTGCCGAGCAGGTGCCCGGCGATGACGTCGCGCCGGTCGTGCAGTCGCGCCTCGATCTGCGCCGCCGGGAACTCGTAGCCGGTGAAATGGATGATGTCACGGGCCACGCTCACCCAGCGCTCCAGGCCGATCTTCGGCAGATACTCCTCGAGGAACCGCGCGCCCCGCGAGACGTGCACGCGGGTGAACTCCGCGCCGTTGTGCGAGTCGTGATCCTCGCTGCGGCGCAGATAACCGACATCGTGAAACAGCCCGGTGATCAGCCCGGCGACGGCCCGCTCGCCGCCGAGCCGTGCGGCAGGCTCGGCCTGGCGCTCGAAGCCCACCAGCAGGCGTGCCAGGGCGAGGGTGATGTCCAGAGTGTGCTGGCGGTCGTGATAGACGGTGTCGACGCCGTGGAAGCCCGGCACATCGCCGGCGAACAGCCGCTCGAAGTGTTCGAAGGCGCGGCGCAGCGGCTCGAGCGAGGTGCTCGGCCAGGTGGGTGCGAACAACGCCTCGACGGCCGCGAGCACGGCAGCCGGGGAGCTGACCTGCACGGTGTCGGTAACGTCGAAATCGCTGCGCCGGGCACTGGACATTCTGCGGGTGTGTGCGCCGGTGCCCCGAGCCACCGGCCTGCGTGGTGTTCGAATGACTCTGGGCCAAAGCCCCCCCTGAATCCGAGAGCCACTGCTCAGAATCGTCCGATCCGCGCCGCGAACCGCGACCGAGGTCACGCTACGGTCTCGGGGGCGATGATGCCGTGCTGTTTCAACAGCGCATGCACCTGCGGTGCGCGCCCGCGGAATGCAATGAACGCGGCCAACGGGTCGCAGCTGCCGCCGCGCGACAGGATGGTGTCGAGATAACGCTCGGCGGTCGCACGGTCGAATGCGCCGCGCTCCTCGAACGCAGAATAGGCGTCTGCCGCCAGAACTTCCGCCCACTTGTAACTGTAATAGCCGGCCGCGTAGCCGCCGGCGAAGATGTGTCCGAAGCTCATCGGGAAGCGGTTCCAGTCGGGCACCGGGACGACCGCGACCTGACGGCGGACCGCGCCGAGGATCTCGAGCACCCGGCTGCCGCGCGCCGGGTCGTATTCGGCGTGCAGACGGAAATCAAACAGCGCGAACTCCAGCTGACGCGCCATCTGCAGACCGGCATGAAAGCTGCGCGTATCGCGCAGCCGTTGCTGGATTTCGGCGGGCAGCGGCGCGCCCGTGAGGTAGTGCCCCGAGATACGCCCGAGCACCTGCGGATGCCAGGCATAGTTCTCCATGAACTGACTCGGCAGCTCGACGGCGTCCCAGGCGACACCGTTGATGCCGGCGAGGCTGGGATAGTCGACGCGGGTGAGCAGGTGGTGCAGGCCGTGGCCGAACTCGTGGAACAGCGTCAGCACGTCGTCGTGCGTCAACAGCGCCGGGCGATCCTGTCCGGGCGGCAGGACGTTCAGCACCAGGTAGGCCACCGGCAGTGCATCCCCGCTTGCCAGGTGCTTGCGTCCGACGCACTCATCCATCCACGCCCCGCTGCGCTTGTGCGGGCGCGCATAGGCGTCGAGGTAAAAGCTGCCGACCGGCCTGCCGTCGGCGCGGATCTCGAAATAGCGCACATCCGGGTGCCAGACCGGGGCGTCGGAGCGCTCCTCGATGCGCACTGCGAACAGCCGCTCGGCGACCTCGAACAGGCCGGCCAGCACGCGCGGCAGCGGGAAGTACGGCCGCAGCTCCTCCTGGGACACGGCGTGGCGCTGCTTCTGCAGTCGCTCGGCGTAAAAGGCCAGATCCCAGGCCTCGAGCCGGCGCCCCGCGAACGCCTCCAGCTCGGCGAATTCACGCTCGGCGGCGGGTCGGCCCGCGCGCGCGAGCTCCTCGAGGAACCCCATGACCTCTCCCCGGGTGCGCGCCATGCGTTTGGCGAGGGCGTAGTCGGCGAAATTCTCGAAGCCGAGGATGCGTGCCGCTTCGTGCCGCTTGGCGAGGATCTGCTCGATGATCGGGGCATTGTCCCAGCGGCCGGCCTGCGGCCCCTGGTCAGAGGCGCGCGTGGTCCAGGCGCGATAGAACTCGCGGCGCAGTTCCGGGGCCTCGGCGTCGGTCACCACCGCGACATACGTTGGCTGGTCCAGCGTCAGCAGCCAGCCCGCCAAACCGTTCTCATGCGCGCGGCGCCGGGCCTGCTCGGCCACGACGTCGTTCAGGCCGCGGATCTGCGCCTGATCGGTGACGTGGTGACTCCACGCGTTGGTGGCGTCGAGCACGTTCTCCTCGAATTTCGCCTGCAGCTGGGTGAGCTCGAGCATCACCTGCTTGAATTGCTCCTTGCTCGCGCGCGCCAGCCCGACCCCGGCCAGGGTGAACTCCTGGAGCGCGTGCGCGATGACGCGCTGGCGCACCGGATCGAGGCTCGCGCCTTCGCGGGCCTCGATGCTGCGGTATGCCTGGTACAGCGACTCGTTCTGGGCGAGGTCGGTCTGGTAAGCCGACAGCAGCGGCAGACAGGCGTTGTAGGCGGTGCGCAGTGCCTCGGAATTGAGCACGGCGTTGAGGTGACTTACCGGCGACCATGCGCGCGCCACCCGATGGTGCAGCTCCTCGAGCGGCTCGACCACCGTGGCGAATGAGGGCGGCTGGCGGGCTGCGATGCCGGCGACTTCGGCGCGCGCCTCGGCGAGCAGCGCTCGCACACCGGGTTCGACGTCGGCAGCACCGATGCGCGGGAAAGGCGGCAGCGGATCCTGAGTGAGCAGAGGATTGTCCATGTGGCTCATTCTGCCCGAGCGGCGTGCCGGCGCAACTGCTTCGCGCGCTCTGCGGACCGCTCAGCGCATCGTGACCAACTCCTCGGCGCTGGTGGGGTGAATGGCCACCGTGTCGTCGAAATCGGCCTTGGTCGCTCCCATGCGCACCGCCACCGCGAAGCCCTGCATCATCTCGTCCGCACCCGGACCGATGACGTGCACGCCGACCACGCGCCGTTCGGGCCCGACCGTCACGAGCTTCATATCGCAGCGCGTCTTGTGGTCGGTCATGGCGTGGTACATGGGCACGAAACTCGATTTGAATACCGCGACGTTGCCATTGCCGTAGTTCTCGCGGGCCGCCTGCTCGGTCAGTCCCACCGTGCCGATCGGCGGATGGCCGAACACCACGGTCGGGATGTTGTGATAATCGAGATGCCGGTCGGGCTGGCCGCCGAACAAGCGGTCGCTGAGGCGGCGCCCGGCGGCAATCGCCACCGGTGTGAGCTGAGCCCGCCCGGTCACATCGCCGATGGCGTAGATGCCCGCCGCGCTGGTGAGCTGGTACCGGTCGGTTTGGATGAAGCCCTCCGCGTCACAGGCGACGCCGGCGGCCGGCAGATTCAAGTCCGCGACCGCGCTGGCCCGGCCGACCGCCCACAGCACGCAGTCGAACGGGCCGAGCCGCCGACCGTCGCGCGTCAGGAGCGTCAACTCGCGCGGCTCACCCTCGAGGGCGGCCGGTACGGCCTGCTGGTGAATCTCGACGCCCGTCTCGGTGAGGATCTTCAGCATCGACTCCCCGAGCATCGCGTCGAACTGCTTCAGCGCCGTTGCGGTGCGCAGGACCAGCGCCACGCTCGAGCCGAGCGAGGCGAAAATGCCCGCCAGCTCGACCGCGATGTAGCCGCTGCCGATCACCGCGACCCGCTGCGGCCTGGCGGTGAGCTCGAAGAATCCGTCCGAGGTGATGCCGTGTGCGGCGCCGGGGATGCCGGGCAGCACGGCGCGTCCGCCGGTGGCGATGATGATGTGCGGGGCGCTGAGGCGCTCGGCCCCGGCGATCACCGTGCCGCGGTCGGCAAACGCCGCGCGCGCGCGGATGAGCTTCACGCCGCGCTTGGCCAGGTTGGCCGCGTAGATGCCGTTGAGGCGCTCGATGTACGCGTCGCGCTTGTCCTTGAGCAGCTGCCAGTCGTGACCGTCCGAGCTGAGCGTGAAGCCGTAGCCGCGCGCATCGCGCAGGCCTTCGGCCAGGTCGGCCGCGTACCACATGACTTTCTTGGGCACGCACCCGACGTTCACGCACGTGCCGCCGAGGCGGTGCGATTCCAGCAGCGCCACTTTCGCGCCGTATTCGGCGGCGCGCTGTGCCGCGGCGAGACCGCCGCTGCCGCCGCCGATGACGATGAGGTCGAATGCGCTCAAGAGCGGCCCGTCACGAGTGTCGCTCGCGGATCACGGGGCCGGGCGGGTGCGGCGAGCGGGCTTTGCGGCGCTCTTGGGGCTCTTGGCGCGCTTGCCCGGCGCGCGTGCGCGGGTCTTGGCCGCGCCAGCCGGCGCCGTGGCGCGCACGCGCGCTGCCGGAGCCTTGCGCGCTGGCGCAGCCGCCGGCTCGGTCGGGGCCGGTGCTGCGGCGGCGGGCGCGTTCCGTCGAGATCCTGCGCCGCGCTTGGCTGCGCCACGCCCGAAGCGGCCGCGGCCGCGTGCCGGTGCGTTCGCGAGCAGCGTGCGGCACTCGTCCAGGGTGAGCGACTTCGGATCGCGGTCCTTGGGGATCTTGGCGTTCTTGCTGCCGTCGGTGACATACGGGCCGTACCGGCCGTTGAGCACCTGGATGTTGTCGGTGCCGAAGTCGTGGATGATGCGGTTGGCATCCGCTTCCTGTTTCAGGCGAATCACCTCGAGCGCCCGTTCCAGCGTCACCGTGTACGGATCGTCCTCCTTCAGCGAGACGTACTTGCTGCCGTACTTCACGTAGGGGCCGAAGCGCCCGACGTTCGCGACCACGGTCTCGCCCTCGGCCGTCGTCCCGAGCGTGCGCGGCAGCTTGAACAGCTCCATCGCCTGCTCGAGGTTGATCGAGTCCATCTTCTGTCCCGGGCGCAAGCCGGCAAACCGCGGCTTCTCGGCGTCATCCTTTGTTCCGATCTGCACGAACGGCCCGAAGCGGCCCATACGCACGCTCACCGGTTTGCCGCTCCCGGGGTCGGTGCCGAGTTCGCGCGCCTGCGCGACCTGCTCGCGCGTGACGTTCTTCTCCGTCTGCTCCACCTGGTGGATGAACGGCTTCCAGAACTTCTCGAGTGGCGCGGTCCAGGTCTCCTCGCCGCGCGAGACGGCGTCGAGCTCGTCCTCCATGGCCGCCGTGAAGCCGTACTCGACGTAGCGGTGGAAGTGATCGGTGAGGAAACGGTTGACGATTTTGCCGATATCGGTCGGGATGAATCGCCGGTTGTCCATCTCGACGTACTCGCGGTCCTGCAGCGTCGAGATGATGGTTGCATACGTCGAGGGCCGGCCGATGCCGTGCTCCTCGAGGGCCTTGACGAGTGACGCCTCGCTGTAGCGAGGCGGCGGCTCGGTGAAGTGCTGCGCGGCATTCAACGCCACCAGGTCCACCCGATCGCCCTCGTGCAGCGGCGGCAGCGCGTGATCCTCCTCGTCGGCCTTGGCGTCGTCGGTGCCTTCCTGGTAGACGGAGATGTAACCCGGTTTGATCAGCGTCGAGCCGGTGGCCCGCAGCAGGTGGCGCTGCGGTCCGTCCGGACCGGCGAGCATGTCGGCCGCCACGGTGTCGAAGACCGCCACGGCCATCTGCGAGGCGACCGCCCGCTTCCAGATGAGCGCGTACAGCCGGTACAGATCATGGTCGATCCGGCCCTCGACGTCCGTCGGGGTGATCGCCGCGGAGGTCGGCCGGATAGCCTCGTGCGCTTCCTGGGCGTTCTTCGACTTGGTCTTGAAGATGCGCGGCTCCTCGGCGACCTCCTCCTTGCCGTACAGTCGCGCGGCCACGGCGCGGATCTCCTGGACCGCCTCCTGCGCCAGCGACACCGAGTCGGTACGCATGTAGGTGATGAGTCCCACGTTGCCGTCGCCGAGGTCGAGGCCTTCGTAGAGCTGCTGCGCCAGGCGCATGGTGCGGCGGGCATTGAAGCCGAGCTTGCGCGCCGCCTCCTGTTGCAGCGTCGAGGTGGTGAACGGCGGGGCGGGGCTGCGCCGCCGCTGCTTGCGGTCCACCGCGAGCACCTGCAGTTGCCCCGGCGTCGCGAAGTGCGCGCTGTCGCCACGCGCGCCGCAGGCCTGCTGCAGGGTGCTCTGGACCTCGCGCGCAGTGGCTTCGTCGGTGAAGGAGAACTGCTCGACCTTGCGGCCGCGGTATTCGAGGAGCTTCAGCGGAAAGGGAGCGCGGCCGGCCGCGCTCGTGCTGCTCCCTTCGCCATCGAGCGTCCAGTATTCGCGCGCGACAAAAGCCTCGATCTCCGCTTCGCGCTCGCAGATCATGCGCAGCGCCGGGCTTTGTACCCGGCCGGCCGAGAGGCCCCGGCGAACCTTCTTCCAGAGCAACGGCGAGAGATTGAAGCCGACGAGGTAATCGAGCGCGCGGCGCGCCTGCTGGGCATTGACCAGGTCGAGTGACAGCTCGCGCGGCCGTTCCACCGCCTCGCGGATCGCATTGCGTGTGATCTCGTAGAACACGACGCGATGCACGGTCTTGCCGTCCAGCTCGCCGCGCTCGCGCAGGATCTCCTTCAGATGCCAGGCGATCGCCTCGCCCTCGCGGTCCGGGTCGGTCGCCAGATACAGCGCCTTGGACTTCTTCAGCCCGCGGGCGATGCTCTCGACATGACGCTCATTCTTTTCCAGCACCTGGTAGCGCATGGTGTAGCCGTGGTCGGGATCGACCGCGCCTTCCTTGGGCACCAGGTCGCGGACGTGCCCATAGGACGCCAGCACCTCGAAATCCTTGCCCAGGTATTTCTTGATGGTCTTTGCCTTGGCGGGCGACTCAACGACGACCAGATTTTCTGCCATGTGATTTCGCGTCCGATCAGTGCCGCACGAGTTGCCGTTCACTTGCCATCAACGCCTCGAAGCGTGCCAGTGCGGCGTCCTCACCGGGCTGCACGGACAGCGCCAGGAGCACCACCCATTTGAGCTGCTCGAGCGTCGGCTCCACCACATCGAGCGCCAGGGTGCGCTCGATGACCCGCTCGCGCTGCTCGGGCGTGAGTACCCCGTCGCGATCCAGCCGGGTGAGGAAGCCTCGGCACTCCTGCGAGAGCCGCCAGAGCTCCCCGTCGGCGAACACTCGCACGGCCCGCTCGCTCGCGGCCGGCGCGGCCACCGCGGAGCCCTCGGATCCGGCGGCCAGCACTGAGAGCCACTCCATCGCCTCGGCGACCTCCCCGAGCGTGAACCCCTTGCGGGCCAGCGCCGAGAAAATCTGCCGGCGGGCCGGGACCTCGGCCGGATCCGACATCATGTAATGGTCGTAAACGTAGATCAGTACGTCGAGAACGCAACCGGTTGTCATTGAATCAAGCAGTCAGTGCGAAGCGCTTCAGCCATGGCGGCCGCCGGGGTACGGCGTGACGCGCCCCGGCACCCCGGGCATCGGCAACATCGAGGGCATCGCCTCGCCGAACAGGCCTGATCGGACCGCGAGGGTGTCGTGGGTCACGGGTTCAAAACCGAGCGCATCTAACAGCATTTCATATTCCTTGTCCAATCCGGTCGCGCTCGGATTTTGCATAAGTCACTGAATATACTGGGCAAATGTGACCTGTCGCCCGGCGGCGGACGCTGCCGGGCGAGGACGGCTCGTCGGGGCCTGCCTGCCGCAGGGCCGTGGTCGGTCCGCTGGCGTGCCGCGAGTTTGCTAGTGTGGCCGCACATGAAGTACCGCCACGCCCATCACGCCGGCAACTTTGCCGACGTCCACAAGCACGTGACGCTGCTGGCGCTGCTGGCGGCGCTGCAGCGCAAGGAGAAGGGCCTGCTCTACCTCGAGACGCACGCCGGCCGCGGCGTATATGACCTCGGCGAGTCGGCGGCCGAGTCGCGCGCCGGAATCGCGCGTCTCGAGGCGGTCGCCTGCGAGGCGCCGGAGCTGCGGCATTACCTCGATCGGGTCGCGCAGCTGCGGCGCGCGGGCGGCTCGAAGCACCTGTATCCGGGGTCGCCCTGGCTCGCGGCCAGCGCGCTGCGCGCCCAGGACCGCGGCGTGCTCGTCGAGGCGCTCGCCGAGGAGGCGCGCGCCCTCGAGCGGGCGCTGGGGCCGGTGGCCGGGCGGGTTCGCATCGAGACCGGCGACGGCTTTGCTCGCCTGCGCGCCGAGCTGCCGCCTGTCGAGCGCCGCGCGCTGATCCTGATCGATCCGCCCTACGAGCAGACCCGCGAGGATTTTGAGCGGGTGAGGATCGGACTCGCCGAGGCGCTGCGCCGGCTTGCCACCGGGGTCGTGGCGATCTGGTATCCGATCAAACACGCCCGCGACACCGATCGTTGGCTCGAGGCTGTGGCGCGCGAGCTCGACCGCGAGGCGCTGGTGTCGCAACTTTGGCTGCACCCGTGCGACTCGCGCGTCGCGCTCAACGGCTCTGGGCTGTTGATCGTCAATCCCCCATACCAACTCGATGAGCGCATGAGTCAGTGGTTGCCCGAGCTGTACCGTTGCTTGGGCGGCACGGCACAAGGCGGCTGCGCGGTACAGCCGCTCACGCCGGCGCGAGCGTGACAGAGGCACGGGGCACGGGCAGAATCCAGGCATGGAAGGCAGTGCAGATCAGTATGCCGTGGTGGGTCACCCGGTCGCTCACAGCCTCTCGCCTTTCATCCATTCGCTGTTCGCGCGGCAGACCGAGCAGTCGCTGACCTATCGCCTGATGGATGTCGCGCCGGAGAAGTTCACCGAGCGCGTGCGGGAGTTCTTTGCCACCGGCGGGCGGGGTGTGAACGTCACCTTGCCGCACAAGACGCGTGCGTTGGCGCTCGCCGATGAGCTGACGGAACGGGCGCGCCTGGCCGGAGCGGTGAATACCCTCGCGGTCCGCCGCGATGGCACATTGCTCGGCGACAATACCGACGGGGCGGGGCTGGTGCAGGATCTGGCGGTCAACCTGCGTTGGCCGGTGCGGGATCGCTCCATACTGCTGATCGGCGCCGGCGGTGCCGCACGTGGGGTGATCGCCCCGCTGCTCGCGCTCGCGCCGCGGCGCATCGTGATTGCCAACCGTACCGCCGAGCGGGCGGTGGCGCTCGCTGCGGTATTCGCCGGTCTGGGGGCCCTCGAGGGTTGCGGCTTTGGTGAGCTCGGGGAGCAGCGCTTCGAGCTGATCATCAACGCCACCTCGGCGAGCCTCACCGGCGAGCTGCCTGCGGTGCCCGCGGCGGCGTTCGGCCCCGACACGCTGTGCTACGACATGGCCTACGGTCGCGGCGATACCCCGTTCACGCGCTGGGCGCGTGAGCTCGGATGCCGCGACGCGGTGCCCGGATGGGGCATGCTGGTCGAGCAGGCTGCGGAGTCGTTCCGTCTGTGGCGCGGCGTGCGGCCGCTGACCGCCCCGGTGCTCGCGGCGCTCACTGGGCGCACCTCGGTGCCGGGCGGTGCAGCCGGTTAGGGGTTCTTTACGACATCGCCGTTGGCGATGGTGTGCGAGGCGGCGACCACCAGCGCAAACGACAGATCGCGGTAGGTCTTGAAGACCAGCAGCGTACCGGCACGGTAGTTGGGCAGCTTCACGCGCGGTGCGAATGCGCTGCTGCCCGAGCCCAACGCGTGGAACAGCCACGCAAACGTCCCGTGAGTGTCGTGTACCACCGAGCCATGATGATCGACGGCCAGTACGTCCCCGGGGGCAAGCCCGGCGCGGGTGCCGCGATCCACCACCACGATGTCGTATTGTCCGGCCAGGTCGGCCCCGCCGGTGCCGCCGATCACCCAGAGGATCTTGCCGCGCACGGGCCGTGAGGGCGCGCGCGGCTCCATCGTCAGCGGGATCGGGGCGTCGGTGCTGATCAGCCGATCGCCCGGGAAGGTCTCGCGCGCCGCATCGGTCAGCCGGGCGGTCCCCGGAGGTCCATCGGCGGTGATGACCGCCGTGGCCGTGTAGGTGCCCAGATAGCCGTATACGTGTCCGAAGCCGAGGTCCCCGGGCTCACGCAGCTTCTCGCCGACGTGGATCACGCTGTAGCGCGCGTGCGGATGGCGGCCGAGATCGCTGACGTAGGTGACCGAGCCGTTGCCGGCGACCTGGTGCTTGCTGCGGAAGGCGATCACGTGCGGGGCCCGGCTCACCTGGCCGGCGCTGAGGACGACCGGACGGGCGAGGAACGCAGCAATGGCTGTGTACGGGATGGTCGGGATGGCGGCCGTGATGGGCGTACTGTGCAGGCTCGGCTCCAGCCGCACCGTCGGCTCCCCGCCGGCCGGCGGGCGCAGGGAGCTGGCATGCACGAGGCGGATCGAGGGCTTGCCGCCCTGGCCGTAACTGAGTGCCAGGACGTCACCGGGGTAGATCAGGTGGGGGTTGTGGATCTGGGGATTGAGGTACCAGACCTCGGGCCAGTCCCACGGGTTGCGCAGGAACATCGAGGCGATGCCCCATAGCGTGTCGCCCCGCTTGACCGTATAGGTCATCGGCGCGCTGCGGCGGATGATCGGAGCCGATTCATCCACAGCCGCCGCGGCCGGTGGCGGCGCTGCGCTCGCAGCGGCCGGCGGTGGAGGGGGCGGCGGCGCTGAGGCAGCCGCGACGGTCCGGCTCGTCCCGTGCACGGCGGCGCAGGCCGCCAGGAGGGCCGGAAACCCGCCCGCCAGCAGGAGGCGGGCACAGCGAATCTGTTTCGACGCCATGGCCGCGTATAATTGCATGTCGGCACCCCGTGTACGGCGATTTAATGTCAAGCTGTGCATCCGGTCACGGTCGCGGGGCGACCGGCGGTCCGGTCGGGCCCCCAGGAACCCGTTCCCCCAATCGCGACTCCAACCTTCATGGCGCTCAAAACGATACTCGAGTTTCCCGACCCGCGGCTGCGCACGCGGGCTCAGCCCGTCGTTCGCTTCGATGCCAGCCTGCACCGCCTGATCGAGGACATGCTCGAGACCATGTACGCCGCGCCGGGCATTGGCTTGGCGGCCACGCAGGTCGACGTGCACCAGCGTCTCATTGTCATCGATGTCTCGGAGACGCACAACGAGCCGCTGGTCCTGATCAATCCGCAGATCATCGCGCGGGAGGGCGAGGCGAGCACCGAGGAGGGGTGTCTCTCGGTGCCCGGCATTTTCGATGCGGTCATGCGCGCCGCGCGCATCCGCGTGCGTGCCCAGGACCGTACCGGCCAGGTCTTCGAGCGGGACTGCGATGAGCTGCTGGCGGTGTGCGTCCAGCACGAGATGGACCACCTCGACGGCAAGCTGTTCGTGGACTACCTGTCGAACCTCAAGCGTGACCGGATCCGCAAGAAGCTGGAGAAGGAGCGCAAGGGCCGGACGCAGCGCAGCGTCCGCGCGACCTCCGCGGCGCTGTAACTGGGCGCTGCGGTGCTCGAGCCGACTCCCTTGCGGGTGGCGTTCGCCGGAACGCCGCAGTTCGCACTGCCCGTCCTGCTCGAGCTGCTGCATTCGCACCATCGTCTGGTTGGCGTCCTGACTCAGCCCGACCGCCCGCAGGGTCGCGGTCGGCAGCTCACCGCCTCGCCGGTCAAGCTCGCGGCTCAGGCAAGTGTCCCCGTCCACCAGCCCGCCTCGCTGAAGACACCGGCCGACTGGGCCTGCCTGCTCGAGTGGCGGCCGGATGTGCTCGTCGTGGTCGCCTACGGGCTCATTCTGCCCCAGGCCGTGCTCGATCTGCCGCCGCTCGGATGCCTGAACGTGCATGCCTCGCTGCTGCCCCGCTGGCGCGGTGCGGCGCCGATCGAGCGCGCACTGCTCGCCGGCGACGCGGAAACCGGTCTGACGGTGATGCGCATGGAGGCCGGCCTCGATACCGGCCCGATCCTGCTGCAGCGGCGGGTGCCGATCGAGCCGCTCGACACCGGTGGCAGTCTGCGCGACCGCCTGGCGGATCTGTCCGGGCCGCTGCTGCTGGAGGCCCTGGCAGGGTGGGCGGACGGTACGCTGACCGCCCGGGCGCAGCCGGACGAGGGCGTCACGTACGCGCGCAAGCTCGACAAGCGTGATGCCGAGATCCATTGGGGCGACCCGGCCGAACAGATCGAGCGCCAGATCCGGGCCTTGCGACCGCGGGCAACGGCCGAAACCGTGCGGCTCGATGCTGACAGCGCTGCCGAGGAGCGGCTGCTGGTGCATGCCGCGCGCCTCGGGCCCCGGACCGGCCCGGCGGCCGAGCCGGGCGAGATTCTCGCCGTGCACGGCAGTCATCAGGACGGCTACATCCGCGTGCAGTGCGGCAGCGGCAGCCTCGAGCTGCTCAGGCTGCAGCGGCCCGGCGGCTCGCCGCAGAGCGCCGGGGTGTTCGCGAGTGGCCACCGCCCGCTGCAGCCGCACATGCGGCTGGGTCGGGCGCGTTGACCCGCCCGGAGAATCCGGCCGCCGCCGCGCTGGCCGACGCCGCCCGGGCGGTAGCGGGGGTGCTCGCCGGCCAGTCGGCCGACGCGGCACTCGCTGCCTTCGAGGGCAGTCCGCGCCGCGCGGTGGTGCGTGCCATCGCCCTGGGGACGATCCGCTGGTCTCTGCGATTGCTGCCGGCGGTCGACAGCCTGCTCGCGCGCCCCGCTGCCCTCGGGCGCGACGTGCGTGCGCTGCTCGTCACGGCCGCCCACCAGATCGAGTACTCGCGCAACGTGCCCCAGCAGACCGTGCACGCGGCGGTGGACGCGGCCCGGATCCTGCGCCAGGGGCATGCCTCGGGTCTGGTGAACGCCGTGCTGCGCAAGTTCGTGGCGCAGCGCGAAGTCCTGCTGGCGCGGGTCGACCAGGACCCGGCCCGCCGCGCCGCGCATCCGCGCTGGCTGTTCGATGCGTTGCGCTCGGCGTGGCCCGCGCAGGTCGAGGCGATCCTGGCGGCAAATAACGCACACCCGCCCCTGACGGTGCGGCTCAATCCGAACCGGCGCTCCATCGAGCATTATCTGCAGGACCTGGCCGATGCCGGGCTCAGCGGCCGGCGCTGCGGGAGCGAGGGGGGCGCGGTCGCTGCGACCGCGATCCGGATCGAGCCGCCGGTGGCGGTGGCGGCACTGCCGGGATTTCGCGAGGGGTGGGTGTCGGTGCAGGACGCGGGCGCACAGCTGGCGGCACCCCTGCTCGATGCGGCCCCCGGCATGCGGGTGCTCGACGCCTGTGCCGCGCCCGGCGGCAAGGCGGCGCACCTGCTCGAGCGGACCGCGCAGCTCGACCTTTGGGCGCTCGACGTCGATCCGGGGCGCCTGGCGCGCGTGGGGGAGAACCTCGCCCGGCTGGGCCTTGCTGCCCGCCTGACCGCGGCCGACGTGCGCGCACCGCAGACCTTCTGGGACGCTCGACCCTTCGAGCGCATCCTGGTCGATGCGCCCTGCTCGGGGACCGGGGTGATCCGCCGGCACCCCGACATCAAGCTGCTGCGTCGGGCGGCGGACCTCGCACCGCTGGCTCAGGCGCAGCTGGAGATTCTGCGTGCGGCATTCCGGATGCTTGCCCCCGGCGGGCGGTTGCTCTACGCCACCTGCTCGGTCTTGCCGGCGGAGAACGAGGAGGTGGTGGACAAGTGCCTCGCCGCCGAACCGCTGGCTTTGGCTCGACCGCTCGAGGCGGAGCAGTTGCCCTCCGGGACGCTCCGCTGCCGCCACGGCGTGCAGCTGTTGGGCGGGGGTGCGGCGGAGACGGACGGCTTTTATTATGCTTGTCTCGAAAAGACAACGTCGGCAGCCTGATTCCATCTGATGCAAGGGGGCTTTACGCGTTCGGTCGTTGCATGGTCGCCACGGGTCGGCTCGCGATGTCGGCCCGGAGCCGGTTCGGTCCGAGCGCGCAGGCCGGCGCTCGCTGTGACACTGGTGTTGCTGGCACTCGGGGTGCTGCGCGCCGCGGCGTTCGCTGATGCGCTCGATGGCGCACTGGCGGTGCGGTCGGCGTATGTGAATTTCGATCACGGCGTGATCGAGCTGAACGCCCAGGTGACCTATCCGCTGAATCCGGCCATCCGCAAGGCGCTGCAGAACGGTGTCACGCTGAGCTTCGACGTGGAGGCGCGTGTCGAGCAGGTGCGGCGCTTCTGGTTCAATGCCACGGTGATCGACGTGACGCTGCACCGTGAGCTCGCCTACCACGTTCTCACGCGCCGCTACGTGGTGCGGGACGTGCAGAGCGGCGGGGAGCGCAATTTCGCCGACGTGCGCCAGGCGCTGCGTTACCTCGAAACGGTGCACAACTGGCCGATCCTGGTGGAATCGCAGCTGTTGAGCGGCCGCTACGTCATCAGTGTTCGCGCCGACGTGCGCCGCGGCAAGCTGCCGGCCTCCCTGCGCGCGCTGCTGTTCTGGACGGATGACTGGCAGCGCGAGAGTCCGTGGTATTCATGGTCGCTGCCGGTGTGAGCGAAACGCCGCGCCGTTCGCGCGCCATCGCAGCCATCGCGCTGTGGAGCATCATCGGGCTCGCGGCGCTGCTGCTGCTCGCCAAGAGCGCGCAGAACTCCTCCGAATTCGGTCGCCTGCAGCCGTGGATCGTGCTGCTGAACGTCATCGGCGTATTCGTGCTGATCGTGCTGCTGGCGCGCAAGCTGTGGCAGCTGGTGCGCGATTTCCGCAACCACGTCCCCGGCTCGCGCCTGACCGCGCGCTCGGTCATGATCTTCGGCGCGCTGGTGATCGCGCCGCTGCTGATCGTGTACTTCTCCTCGCTGGAGTTCATCGACCGGGGCATCGACAGCTGGTTTCGGGTCGAGGTCCGCGAGGGACTGAAGGACGCACTGGTGCTGTCACGCTCGGCTCTGGACCTGCGCGTGCAGGCCGAATCGCGCCGCACCGCGGTGCTCGCCCGTGCGCTCCTTGGGCGCTCGGCGCTGCAGATCCAGGGACAGCTCGATCAGGCGCGCCGCGCGGACTCCGCCCGGGAGATCGTGCTCTACGGGGCCAACGAGCGGGTGCTCGCCGCGAGCCTCGAGGATCCGCTCGCCGACGTGCCGCTCGCACCGCCGACCGATCTGGTGCGGACCGTGAGCGAGCGACAGACCTACGTCAGTCTCGAGCCACGGCCGAACGGCCGGTTCGTCATCCGCATCGGTGTGCCGCTCGCCCAGTCGGCCCGCGGCGCCGGACTGCGCTACCTCATGGCGGTCTACCCGGTGCCCGAGCAGCTCTCGGCGCTCTCGAACGCCGTGCAGCGCTCCTATTCACGCTACGGCAACCTGACGGCGCTGCGCGAGCCCTTGAAATACAGCTTCCGTCTCACGCTCACCCTGGTGCTGCTGCTGGCGATGCTCGCGGCGATCCACGGCGCGATCCTCTCCGCCGAGCGTCTCGCCCGCCCGGTGCAGGACCTGATCGCCGGCACGCGCGCGGTCGGCAAGGGGGACTTCGCCACGCGTCTTGCCCTGCCGTCGCGCGACGAGATGGGCTACCTGGTGCATTCCTTCAACGACATGACCAAGCGGCTGCGACGCGCGCACGACGAGGCCACGCGCAGCCAGCAGGCCGTCGAGCGCGAGCGCGAGCGGCTCGCCATCATCTTGGCGCGCCTCTCGACCGGCGTGCTGGCGATCGACCGCAGCCTGGTGGTGCGCATGGCCAACCGGGCGGCCGGGGGCATCCTCGGCACCGATCTGTCGGTGGCGACCGGGCGGGCGCTGCCGGATCTGTCGGCCGGCAACGAGCAGCTCGGCCAGTTCGTGGCGGCGATCGCCGTGCGCTTCGCGCGCGGCCGGGAAGAGTGGCGCGAGCAGATCGACCTGGGCAAGCCGGGGCGGATGGCGACGCTGATGTGCGCCTGCACGCCGCTGCCTGGGGAGAGCGGCGACATGGGCTACGTGATCGTCTTCGACGACATCACGGCGCTGCTCGAAGCGCAGCGCGACGCCGCCTGGGGCGAGGTGGCGCGGCGGCTGGCGCACGAGATCAAGAATCCGCTCACGCCGATCCAGCTGTCCGCCGAGCGGCTGCGGCGGCGGCTGCTGCCGATCCTCGCGCCGCCGGCGGCCGAGTTCCTCGATCGCTCCACGCATACCATCGTGCAGCAGGTCGAGAGCATGCAGCAGATGGTCAATGCCTTCAGCGAGTACGCCCGGGCGCCGGAGATGCGCGTCAGCCGCTTCAGCCTGAACGAGCTGGTGACCGAGGTGGCCGACCTGTACCGCTCGCAGGATCCGCGTGCGAACATCGTGCTCGACCTGGATGAGCGGCTGAGCGCGATCGAGGCCGATCGCGGCCGGGTCCGCCAGATCCTGAACAACCTGGTGACCAACGCCCTCGAGGCGCTCCAGAGCCATCCGGACCCGCAGGTCGAGATCAGCACGCGGTTCGAGGGCGGTGCGACCGCATTCGGACTGATGAGCGTATGTGACAATGGGCCCGGGTTCCAGGCGGACTTGCTCGGACGGATCTTCGATCCGTATGTCACGAGCAAGCCCAAGGGCACCGGGCTGGGTCTGGCGATCGTGAAGAAGATCGTCGAGGAGCATGGGGGCCGGATCGACGCGGACAATCGTCCCGAGGGGGGCGCCCGAATCCGGGTGGCCCTGCCGGTGGCGTTCGGCAAGCGTTCCGGGGCGAAAGAAGAACGACAGTCATTGCGGAGCGAGCAAGCATGAGTGCGGCACACATACTGGTGGTCGATGACGAGGCGGACATCCGTGGCCTGCTGAAGGAGATCCTCTCCGAGGAAGGCTACCTGGTGGAGGTCGCGGCCAACGCGGCGCAGGCGCGCGCAGCGCGCGCGCGGCAGACACCCGACCTGGTGCTGCTCGACATCTGGATGCCCGACGTCGATGGCATCACGCTGCTGCGCGAATGGTCGAGCACTGCCGCCGACGGCTGCCCGGTCGTGATGATGTCGGGCCACGGCACCGTCGAGACGGCGGTGGAGGCGACGCGCCTCGGCGCGTTCGACTTCGTGGAAAAGCCGTTGTCGCTCGCCAAGCTGCTGCGCACGGTGGAGCGCGCGCTCGATGCGGGTCGGCGCAAGCGTCAGGCCGGCAAGCTGTTCGTCCCCGATCTGATGGTGCCGGCGGGCAAGAGCAAGTTGATGCAGCAGCTGCGCGCCGAGCTGCAGCAGATCGCCACGCACACCTCCGCGGTGCTGCTGATCGGCGAGCCGGGTTCGGGGCGGGAGCTGTTCGCCCGTTATCTGCACGGACGCGGCCCGCGCGCCGGTGCGCCGTTCGTCACGCTGGTGGCGAGCAGCCTGCGCGACGCCGATGCCGAGAGCCGCCTGTTCGGCTCGGTCGACACCGGCGCGCGCCGGCCCGGTCTGCTCGAGCAGGCCGCCGATGGCACGCTGTTCGTGCAGGAACTCGAGGATCTGCCGCCGGCGGCACAGCGCCTGCTGGTCGGGGCGCTCGAATCCGGGCGCTTCACCCCGGTCGGCGGCGGCGAACCGATCGAGCTGCGCGCACGGCTGGTCTCATCGGCGCAGCCCGGTGTCGAGAACCGCGCCGGCTCGGCGCTGCGCCGCGATCTGCTCGGCCACCTCAACACGCTGATCGTGCGCGTGCCGCCGCTGCGCGATTACGCGGAGGACGTGCCGGAACTGCTGCGCCATCACGTCGATCGCCTGGTGGACTCCGAGGGGCTGCCGCTGCGCCATTTCAGCGTGGCGGCCCAGAACCGCCTGCGCAACTACCCCTGGCCGGACAACGTGCGCGAGCTTAAGAACCTCGTGCACCGACTGCTGATCCAGGGCGGTGGCGAGGAGATCGGGCTGGAGGAGGTCGAGCGCGAGCTCGCCGTGCAGGCGCCGGCCGGCGAGCCGCTCGTCAAGCAGGACCTGTTGGCGCTGCCGCTGCGCGAGGCGCGCGAGCAGTTCGAGCGCGCCTACCTGCAGCAGCAGCTCCTGCTCTGCAACGGCAAGGTCGGGCAGCTCGCCAAGCGCGTTGGGATGGAGCGCACGCACCTGTACCGCAAGCTGCGCTCGCTGGGGCTGGATTTCCGCTCGGTCGGCGAGGATTGAGGTGGGTGCGGCGCGGCGCCTCGCCCGGAGCGCGCCTCAGCGCGCGCCCGCCGGCATGACGATCGCCGGCAGGCGGACTGATTTCAATACCCCGCGGATGCGATTGAGTTCCGCCGGATCGGTGAGCGGACCGATCCGCACGCGATGCAGGGTGGTCCGCCCGTCCGGCACCGTGTCGATGTGCGCGATGATTCCGAGGCTGTCGAGCTCGGCGACGATGCGTTGCGCCTGCGCCGCGTCCCGGTACGAACCGACCTGCAGGATGTAACCGCTGGCGCTGCTGCGTCCCCCGGCGGCCGCTGCTGCGCCGGCGCCGCTCGGGTGCGGCACGGTGACCTTCAGGTTCGGCAGCATCTGATAGAAATCGTATTGTGACTGCGCCGGCGCCGCCGCGCCCTGCGCGGCCGGGCTGGCGCTGCCCGTGCGCGCAAGTTGCGGGCCGCTGCCGGCGTGAGCCTCCTTGGCGTGGGTCCGTCCGGGCGGCGCTGCGGGGCCCGGGGAGTGGGCCGGGCGCGCTGCGCGGTGATGCGCCGGCGGACCGGAGGGGGGCGGCGCTGCTGCGTCGCTCGTCGCAGTGACTGGCGTGCAGGACGTCGCCGCCGAGCGGTGCGCGTGGCGTATCACCAGCGCCGTGCCCACGCCGGCGAGCAGCGCGCCGGCGAGAGCCCCGAGGAGAAACTCCTTCAGTCCGGCGGGCGGGCCCGCACGGCGGCCGGCCCCCTTGTAGTCGCGGGTGGTGAGCTGCGACATCGGCTCACATGCTCTCGGGCGCGCTCACGCCGAGCAGGGCGAGCCCGTTGCGCAGCACCTGCTGCATGCCGCTCACCAGGGCGAGACGCGCATTGCGGACCTTGGAATCCTCCACGAGGAACTGCTCGGCGTTGTAATACGTGTGCAGCGCGTTGGCGAGCTCCCGCAGGTAGTGCACCAACGTATGCGGCGTGCGGTTTACGGCGGCCTGCTCGAGCACCTCCGGGAAACGCGTGACACACGCGAGCGCGGCCTGCTCGTGCGTGCCGGTCAGCAACGCGGTGCTCGCCAGACCCTCGGTACGGTCGAACAGCAGGCCGCGGGCCGTCATCTGCTTCAGGACGCTGGCCACACGCGCGTGCGCGTACTGGATGTAGTACACGGGGTTCTCGTTGGTGCGCGACTTTGCCAGCTCCAGATCGAAGTCGAGCGGCTGATCGTGGCTGCGCATCAGGTAGAAGAGGCGGCAGGCGTCGCTGCCCACCTCATCGCGCAGCTGGCGCAGCGTCACGAACTGCGCTTCACGCTTGCCCATCGGAATCTTCTCGCCGCCCCGGAACAGGCTGACGAACTGGATCAGGATCACCTCCAGGCTCTCGCCCGGCTCGCCCATCGCGCTGAGCCCGGCGCGCACGCGCGCCACGTAGCCGTGGTGGTCCGCGCCCAGCACATCGATGAGCCGTTGAAATCCGCGCTCGCGCTTCTCGAGGTGATAGGCGATGTCGGAAGCGAAGTAGGTCTTCTGGCCGTTCTCGCGCACCACGACCCGGTCCTTCTCGTCGCCGAATTCCGTCGCGCGGAACCAGGTGGCGCCCTGCTCGCGATACAACCGCCCCTCGCGCTCCAGGCGCTCGAGCGCCCGCTCGATCGCTCCGCTGCGCTCCAGCTCGCGCTCGGAGTACCAGCGATCGAAGCGCACGCCGAACTGCTCGAGGTCCGCGCGGATGTCCACGAGCATCTGCTCCAGCGAGCGCTCCAGCACGCGCGCGAACACCTGCGGTCCGAGCAGCTCCCGTGCCCGCGCGATCAGCGCATCGATGTAGACCTCCTTGTCGCCTGCCGGGGCATCCGGCGGCAGACCGGCGAGCACGCGCTCTGCCGGGTGGCGCAGGCTCTCCCCCTCGCTCGCGCGCAGTTGCGCGGCGATCGGCTGCACGTACTCGCCCCGATAGCCGTTTTCCGGAAACGGCAGCGCTTCGCCGCAGGCCTGCAGGTAGCGTACCCAGACGCTGACGGCGAGGATGTCGACCTGGCGGCCGGCATCGTTGATGTAGTACTCACTCGCAACGCTGAAGCCGACGGCCGAGAGGATGTTGGCCAGTGTCGCCCCGTAGGCCGCCTGGCGGCCGTGTCCGACGTGCAGCGGGCCGGTGGGATTGGCCGACACGAACTCGAGCAGCACCCGTTCGCCGCGGCCAAGAGCGCTGTGCCCGTAGCGCTCGGCCTGCGCGTGGATCGCGGCGAGTTCCTGCCCGTACGCTGCCGGTGACAGAAAGAAATTGATGAACCCGGCGCCGGCGATTTCGGTGCGCTGCACCAGCGGGTTCGCGGGCAGCGCCGCGATGATGCGCTGCGCCAGCTCGCGCGGATTGCTGCGCGCGGCCTTCGCCAGGCGCAGCGCGATGTTAGTCGCGAAGTCGCCGTGACGCGGATCGCGGCTGCGCTCGACCGTGACGGTCGCGGCCGCGGGCGGCTCGCTCAGCGACTCCCCGAGGGTGGCGAGGGCGCTGGTGAGGAGTTGCTCGAGTTGCTGCTTCAAGGAAATGGGGTCCGAACCGGGGGAAACCGTAAATTCTACCCGATTAAAACAGCTCCATCGGATCGACATCGAGCGCCCAGCGGACCCGGCGCGCGCTCGGCAGTTCCTCGAGCCGCGGCAGCCACGCCTCGAGGAACTGGTGCAGGCCCCCGCGTCCGGGGCTCTCGAGCAGCAACTGCGCGTGGAAGCGGCCGGCGCGCTTGGCCATCGCGGCCGGCACCGGTCCGAGCAGACGAATGCCGCGTGCGCCGCCCGCGAGCGCCCGTGCGTCGGTGAGGAATTGCAGGGCTGCCTCTGCCGTGCGCGCCGAGTCGCGCACGGCGGCGAGGCGGGTGAACGGTGGCCAGGCCGCCTGCTGCCGCTCCGCCAGCGCGGTGCGCGCGAACCCCTCGTAGCCCTCGCCGAGCAGTCCGGTGAGCAGCGGGTGATCCGGGAATTCGGTCTGGATGAGCACCTCCCCGGGCCGCGTCCCGCGCCCGGCACGGCCGGCAACCTGCACGATCGTCTGCGCGAGTCGCTCCGGGGCGCGAAAGTCGGTGCTGAACAGCCCCTGGTCCGCGTTGAGCACCACCACCAGCGTCACGTTGGGGAAGTCGTGTCCCTTGGTGACCATCTGGGTCCCGACCAGGATGCGGCCCTCGCCGGAGACGACGCGCTGCACGGCCGCCTCGAGATCGCCGCGGCGGCGAACCACGTCCCGGTCGAGCCGCACGCACGGCACGCCGGCAAATCGCTGCGCGAGGGCCTCCTCCAGACGCTCGGTGCCCTGGCCGACCGGCTTGACCGCGAATCCGCACTGCGGGCAGCGCTCGGGCAGCGGCGCGTGCGCACCGCAGTGATGGCAGCGCAACTCGCGCGCACCGAGGTGCACCGTGAGCCGTGCATCGCAGTCACGGCACGGGGCGATCCAGCCGCACGCGGTGCACAGCAGCGTCGGGGCGTACCCGCGCCGGTTGAGAAACACCAGGGCCTGACCGCCGGCGCCGAGATGGCGCTCGATGGCCTGGGCGGCCGGCGTCGACAGTCCCGCGGTGTGGGCATGGGCGCGCAGGTCGATCAGCGCGATCCGCGGCGGTGCGGCTTCGGCGGCGCGACGGGTGAGCGCGAGGCGCGTGTAGCGGCCTGCCGCGACGTTGTGCAGCGTCTCCAGCGCTGGCGTGGCCGAGCCGAGCACGACCGGCACCGCCGCGCCCCGCGCGCGCATCACCGCCAGGTCCCGCGCCGAGTAGCGGAAGCCGCCGTCGTGCTGCTTGTACGAGGCATCGTGCTCCTCGTCGGCGATGATGACGCCCAGGTCGGCTACCGGTGCGAACACCGCCGAGCGTGTACCGAGCACCACACGCGCGTGACCCGTGAAGGCCGCGCGCCAGGCGAGCAGCCGCTCCGGGTCGGTCAGTCCGGAGTGCAGCACCGCGAGCGGGACGCCGAAACGTTCGCGGAACCGGCCGACGAGCTGTGGCGTGAGTCCGATCTCCGGTACCAGCACCAGCGCGCCACGGCCGAGGGCCAGGGCCTGCTCGGTCACCCGCAGGTAGACCTCGGTCTTGCCGCTGCCGGTTACGCCCTGCAGGACGAATGCGTCGAACCGTCCCAGCGAGGCCTGGATACGCTCGGTGGCCGCGCGCTGCTCCTCGTTGAGCGCGGGGCCGCGGCCCGGCGGCCCGGACTGTGCCGGCGGCGGCCCGCAGGGCACCTGGGCCGACTCGATCCAGCCGCGCTCCGCGAGCGGCCGGGTGGCGGCCCGCCAGGACTCCCCGAGCTGCTCGCGCAGCTCGGCCGCGGTGCGCTCGGTTCCGAGCAGCGCGGCAAGCAGCGCCTGACGGCGCGGCGAGCGCTTCGGCTCGCCGGCGAGGTGCGCCGCACGTCCCGCCGGGGTGATGTGCCAGCGCTCCTCCCAGGCGCTCACGCTCGCGCCGAGCCGCAGCGCCTTCGGCAGCGCCGCCGCCACGACCTCGCCGATGGGATGGTGGTAATAGCCGGCCGCCCACCGCAGCAGCTCGAGCAGCCCCGCATCGAACACCGGGCGGTCATCGAGCGGCTGGAGCACCGCTTTGAGCCGCTCCGCGGGCACATCGGTCGTTTCGGCGGTGGCCATGACCACCCCGACCAGCCGCTGGCGGCCGAAGGGCACGCGCACGCGCATGCCCGGGCGCATCGGATGCCCCGGATTGCGGTAGTCGAACAGCTGGCGCAGGGGCGTCGGCAGCGCGACGCGAAGGATCGGGGCGGGAGGCATGCGAGGTTATTGAAAAATCAGCGGAAAAATCGGCCGGTCGCGCTCGTCGTCGCCGTCAACCGACACGATGGGGCCGCGTTATACGGGCTATGCCAGACTCTGCTACGCTCGCCTCGCCTTATAGCATGCCGGCTGCCTTACGCGGCGACGTGGATCGGTCACCTTCGAATGCTCACACTGCACAGCACGCGCTCGGCCAGTTCCTGGCGAGCGTCGAACTGAAGGCATTTCGCATCGCGCAGGCGGCGCTGCGACACGAGGACGACGCGCTCGATGCGGTGCAGGACGCGATGCTGCAGTTGGCGCGCGCCTACGCCGATCGGCCGGCGGAGGAATGGAAGCCGCTTTTTTACCGGATCCTGGAGAATCGCATCCGCGATCTGCAGCGGCGGCGCAGCGTGCGCGACCGGGTGATGGCTTGGCTGCCGTTTGCGACCGACGCCGAGGAGGCGAACGACCCGATCGCGATGGCCGAGAGTCCGGAGCTGCCGGCGCCGCGGCGCCTCGAGCTCGATGAGACGATGGCGGCGTTGCAGCGAGCGCTCACCGCGCTGCCCCGCCGGCAACAGCAGGTGTTCCTGCTGCGCACCCTGGAGGGTCTGGACGTGGCACAGACCGCGCGGGCCATGGGGTGCTCGCAGGGCAGCGTGAAGACTCACTATTTCCGTGCGCTGCGCGCGCTGCGCGCGCAGCTGGGTGAGCTGATATGAGCGCATCCGAAGATCCGGCGTTGTTCGAGCGGCGGCTGCGCGGGCTGCTGCAGCAGCATGCAGATGCCTGCAGCGGTCGGGTGCGCTCGCGGCTGACCCAGGCTCGCCACGCCGCGCTCGCCCGAGCGGTCGAGGGGCGTAGCCGCACGGGGCGACGTCTTTGGCTGCCGGCCGCCGGGGTGCTCGCCGCGGCCGCCGTGTGGGCGATGATCCTCGTGCCCCATCGGGCTGCCGAAGCGCCGCCGACGGGCGGTGGCGCGCTCGTGCGGGCGCAGGACATGGCGCTGCTGACGGATCGGGACGGACTGGCACTGGTCGAGAGCGACGATGGGCAGTTCTACGAGTGGGCGGCCGCGCAGGCGGGCAGCGCGACGGGCTCGGCAGCCACCGCTGACGGGTCGGACCAGAATGGCGGCTGACCGATGCCACGGCGCAACGGCAGCGATGCTCCTGGCCGCGGCGCTCGTGCCACCGGTGCGGGCAGCCGCTCCGCCGCCGGCGCGCCAGCCCGTGCAGATGAGCCTGCTGGAGTTTCTCGGCCAGAGCGACCCGACGGGCCATTCATCCCGTGCCGAGGGCGGACAGTGGCTCTCCTTTCTCTCGGACCTGAACCTCCCGCCGCCGGCACCCGTGAGCGCACCGCCCAAGGCCCCGGCAGGCTCCGCGCCGGCCAAGCAGAAGGGGCACGGGTGATGGCCGGGCGCTGGCGTATCGCGCTGCTCACCGTGCTGCTCGCCGCTGCCCCGGCCTGGGCGGCGGGGCCGCCGGCGCCCCTTGCCTGGTCCTCGCTCTCGCCGGCCCAGCAGCAGCTGCTCACCCCGCTGCAGAGTCGCTGGGCGAGTTTGCCGCCGGCCCGGCAGCGGGCGCTGGCGCGCGGCAGCCGGATCTGGCTGCACCTCACCCCCGCCGAGCGGCACAAGGCGCGGCAACGCTTTGCCAAATGGCAGCAGATGTCGCCCCGCCAGCGCGCGCTGCTGCGTCGCCGCTGGCAGCAGTTCCGGGCGCTGCCGCCGGCGCAGCGCGCCTCGATCCGCCACAGCTTCCGCGCCTTCGAGCGGCTGCCGCCGTGGCGCCGGGCGATGCTGCGCGAGCGCTGGCACAACGCCACGCCGGCCGAGCGGCACGCGATGATCGAGCGGGTGCAGCGACAGATGATGCGGCGGCAGATGCTGCGGCGAGAACGGATGATGCAGCGGCGGATGCTGCACCAGCACCTGCTGCCGCGGATCGGACCGCGCTTCGGTCCAGGGCAGGGCCGCCTGGGCGGACTACCGTTGCAACGCGGCGGGCGCCCCCCGCTTCGCTAGGGCGCGCGCTCTAGCCGAGCGCTTTGATGGCCGCGATCAGTTCGGCGCCGGCCTTCTGCGCATCGCCGTAGAGCATGCGTGTGTTCTCGAGGTAGAACAGCGCGTTTTCGATCCCCGAGAACCCCGCGCCCTTGCCGCGCTTGATGACGATGACGTTGCGGGCGCGGTCGGCGTTGAGGATCGGCATGCCGTAGATCGGGCTCGACTTGTCGGTGCGGGCCACGGGATTGACCACGTCGTTGGCGCCGATGATGAGCGCGACGTCGGCGGTCTCGAACTCGCCGTTGATTTCATCGAGATCGCCGATGAGGTCGTAGGGTACGCCGGCCTCGGCGAGCAGTACGTTCATGTGTCCGGGCATGCGCCCGGCGACCGGGTGAATGGCGAAGCGCACCGTGACGCCGCGCTCGATCAGCAGCTGGCACAGCTCCCAGATCTTGTGCTGGGCCTGTGCGACCGCCATGCCGTAGCCGGGAACGACGATGACCTTCTGCGCGAAGGCCAGCATCACCCCGACGTCGGAGGCCTCGATGGGCTTGAGGCTGCCGGTGACCTCGCCCGTGGCCTCCCCGCCGCTCTCGCCGAAGCCGGAGAACAGCACGTTGCCGAGCGAGCGGTTCATGGCCCTGGCCATCAGCTGCGTGAGCAGCGTGCCCGCCGAGCCGACCACCGTGCCGGCGATGATCATCGCGGCGTTGTGCAGGGCAAAGCCCTCGAAGCCGACCGCGAGCCCGGTGAGCGCGTTGTAGAGCGAAATTACGACCGGCATGTCTGCCCCGCCGATCGGCAGCGTCATGGCGAGGCCCAGCAGCAGCGCGAAGACGAGCAGCCCGGTGACGTAGGTCGGCGAGCCTCCCGGATGCGCCACCTCGAACACCCCGTGCAGCAGTGCTGCCGCCAGCAGCAGCAGGCTCACGATCTGCTGGCCCCGGAATCGGATGCTGCGCTTGATCAGTCCCTGCAGTTTCGCGAACGCGATGGCGCTGCCGCTGAAGGAGACCGCGCCGATCAGCCCGCCGGCCACCGCGAGCGTCGTGGTGACTGCGCTTCCGCCGCCGCTACGGTACAGCTCCACCGCCGCGATCGAGGCCGCCGCGCCGCCGCCCATGCCGTTGTAGAGCGCGATCATCTGCGGCATGTTGGTCATCGCGACGCGCTTGCCGCTCCACCAGGCGAGCACCGCGCCGATCAGGATCGCCGCGCCGATCAGCGGGTAGTTGCTCATGTCCGGATAGGCGAAGGTCACCAGCGTCGCCACCAGCATGCCGGCGCCGGCCCATACGATGCCGCTGCGGGCGGTCACCGGGGAGCTCATGCGCTTCAGCCCGGTGATGAACAGGACGGCGGTGAGGAAGTAGCTCGCCTGGATCAGCGAGCTCGCGCTCCACAGCGCGGCGGAGGCGGTCGGCATCTAGCGCTCCTCGCGAGCGCCGCCGCGCGTCTTGCTCGACTTGAACATCTCGAGCATGCGCTCGGTGACGACGTAGCCGCCGACGGCATTGCCCGCCGCGAGCAGTACGCCGATGAAGCCGATGGTCTTCTCGAGCGGGGTGTGCGCATTGCCGAGCGCGACCATGGCGCCCACCAGCACGATGCCGTGCACGAAATTCGAGCCCGACATCAGTGGCGTGTGCAGGATCACCGGCACACGGGAGATCACCTCGTAGCCGGTGAAGGCGGCGAGCATGAAGATATAAAGCGCAACGATTCCGGTCATGGCCGTTCCCCCGCGTGCCTCAGCCCGATACTGCCTGACGTGTCGGTTCGTGACGGATCTCGCCACCGTGCGTCAGGCACGCCCGGGCGAAGACTTCATCGTCCCAATCGATGGTGAACTCGCCCTGCTTGAGCGCCGGCGAGAGGAAATTCAGCAGGTTGCGCGCGTACATCTCACTGGCGTTGTAGGCGAGTTCGGCCGGCAGATTCACCGGGCCGAGCACCTGCACGCCCTGGTGGAGGACCGTTTCCCCGGCGCGGGTCAGCTCGCAGTTGCCGCCCTGCTCGGCGGCGGTGTCGACGATGACCGAGCCCGGCCGCATGCGCTCGACGACCCCGCGCAGAATGATCTTCGGCGCCGGCCGGCCGGGCACCGCCGCGGTGCTGATCACCGCATCGGCGGCGGCGATGCGCGCATCGAGCACTTCCTGCTGCTTGTGCTTCTCCTCCGGGGTGAGCTCGCGTGCGTACCCGCCGGCGCCTTCGGCGCTGACACCGGTATCGACGAAGCGGGCCCCGAGGGAGCGGACCTGCTCGCGCGTCGCGCCGCGCACGTCGTATGCCTCCACGACCGCGCCGAGCCGCTTGGCCGTGGCGATCGCCTGCAGCCCGGCCACGCCGGCGCCGATGACCAGCACCTGGGCCGGGCGGATGGTGCCCGCCGCGGTGGTGAGCATGGGCAGGAACTTCTGCAGGTGGCTGGCGGCCAGCAGCACCGCCTTGTAGCCGGCGATCGAGGCCTGCGAGGACAACGCATCCATCGACTGGGCGCGCGAGATCCGCGGCACCAGTTCCATGGCGAAGCTGGTGATGCCCCGCGCCTTCAGCCTCAGCACTTCGTCCCGCCGCGCGTACGGCTGCAGGAACCCGGCGAGCACCGTACCCGCCTTGAGCTGATCGATCTGTGCGACGGTGAGCGGCTGGACCGTGAGCAGCACCTGCGCGCGCGCGAGTACACCCGCGGCATCGGTCCACTCGACTCCCCGGTAGGCCGAATCGGGGAACTGGGCGCGCTCGCCGGCGCCGCGCTCGAGCAGGATGCCGGCGCCCGCCCGGACGAATTTCTCGGCCACTTCAGGCACCAGGCTGACGCGCGTCTCGCGCGCGGCGCTCTCGCGCAGCGCGCCGATTGTGATTGGCATTGATCGCCCTTTCAGAGCGGCGTCCGCCCCGGACACCGGTTCCCCGTCTTTTTGCAGTCTACCCTACACGTTGTCACGTTGAACTCAAGCACATTCTTGCCTTATCTTAAACCCGTCATGATGGGCATAGACTTCGAGCGGGCCGACTCCGGCTTCAGCGATGACCTGCGGATCGCCGCGACGGGAGCGGTGCGCGGGCTCTCCCAACTCGTGCTGCGCGCGGACGTTTCCGGCATGCCGCTCGAGTGGATCGACTACAAGGAAGCCGCCCGGCTCTATACCCAGGAGCAGGTTGCCTACACCTGCGGTACCCGCCTGTACACGCTGGTCGGCGGCGTGAACGCACTCAGCGGCCGGCGCACGGTGCTGGAGATCAATTCCATCGTCGCCACCGTCGGGCACACCGGCAATCCCGGCAGCACGCGCCACGATTACGTGCCGCCGTTGAATAACCAGACCCTGTTCCGGCGTGATGCGCACATCTGCCTGTATTGCGGGCTGCGCTTCGCTACCCGCGAGCTGTCCCGGGATCACGTCCGGCCGTTCAGCCAGGGGGGCCTGGACACCTGGACCAATGTGGTGACCGCCTGCCGGCGGTGCAACAACCAGAAGGCCTCGCGTACCCCCGAGCAGGCGCGGATGCAGCTGGTCGCGGTGCCCTTCACGCCGACCTACGCCGAGTACATCTTTCTGAAAGGGCGGCGCGTGCTCGCGGATCAGATGGAGTACCTGTTGGCGCACTTCCCACGCTCGAGCCCCCTGCACGCTCGCATTCAGCGCTGGCTGAGCTGAGCGCGCGCGGGGCAGACCCGCCGTGCGCGCAAGACGGAACCGCGAACTTTGCTGTACCTCATCGACGCCTCGGTTTACGTTTTCCGCGCCTACCACTCGCCCCTGCCCGAGATGCTCGATGCCGAGCAGCGGCCGGTGCACGCGGTGTTCGGCTTCGCGCGCTTCATCGGCGATCTGCTCGAGCGGACCCGGCCGCAGTTCGTGGCCGTGGCATTCGACCGGCGTCTCTCGCGCTCCTATCGCAGCGAGATTTATCCGCCGTACAAGGCTCACCGCGAGCCGGCTCCGCCGGATCTGGCGGTGCAGTTCGATTACTGCCGGGAGCTGTGCGAGCGGCTGGGGCTGGCGGTATTCGTCGATTCCTATTACGAGGCCGACGATCTGATCGGCACGCTGGCTGAGCGTATGCGCGGCCACGGCGTGCGATCGGCGTTCATCACCCGCGACAAGGATCTCGCTCAGCTGGTGCGTGACGGCGATCTGTACTGGGACTTCGGGGCCCGCGGGCAGCTCGGGTACCGCGACGTCGAGCGACTGTTCGGCGTTGCACCGGAGCGGTTTGCCGACTACCTGGCCCTCACCGGTGATACCTCGGACAACATCCCCGGGGTGCCGGGGGTCGGTCCGAAGACCGCCGCGGCCCTGATGCGCGCGTTCGGCTCGATCGATGCGCTGTACGCGGGGCTCGGCCGCGTTCCCGAGCTCGGGTTGCGTGGCGGGCGGGACTTGCGCGAGCGGTTGCGCGAACATCGCGACGCGGTATACCTGGCGCGCCGTCTGACGCGCATCGTGTGCGACATGCCCCTGACGGCGGGACCGGCGGAGCTCACTCCAGGCGTCCCGGACCGAGAGGCGCTCGGCGCGCTGTATGACCGTCTGGGTTTCGGCCCGCTGCTGCGTCGGCAGGGCGAGCGCCTGGCCGCGCTGGCCGGCGGCGGACGAGGTGGGACGGCCGGCACGGCTCTGGCATGATGCTGCGCGCGCCGGCGGCGCCCGGCGTCGGGTGAGATGGGAATTGATGGGGGCTTCCATGGCGAGCAAGAACATAGAGTCCGTCCTGCAGGAAGAGCGTGTATTCCCGCCGCCGGCGCAGTTCAGCGCGCGCTCGGGGTTGAAGGCGCCGGACCTGGAGGCGCTGCGGCGACACGCCGAGAGCGACTACACCGGCTTCTGGGCGCAGCTGGCCCGCGAGGAGATCGCCTGGCACAAGCCCTTCACGGTGACCCTCGATGAACAGGATGCGCCGAACTACCGCTGGTTTGCCGACGGGCAGCTGAACGTCTCGTTCAACTGCCTGGACGTTCATCTGGCCGATCGCGGCCACAAGCCGGCGATCATCTTCGAGGGCGAGCCGGGCGATGTGCGGCGCATCAGCTACCAGGAACTGCACGGCGAGGTGTGCCGCTGCGCCAACGCCCTGAAGGCGCTCGGCGTGCAGAGCGGCGATCGGGTTGCGATCTACATGCCGCTGGTGCCCGAGATCATCGTGGCGATGCACGCATGTAACCGCATCGGCGCGATTCACTCGGTCGTGTTCGGCGGATTCTCAGCACCGGCGCTGAAGGACCGCATCGAGGACACGGGGGCCAAGGTGCTCATCACGGCCGACGGCGGCTGGCGCGGCGGGCATGCCATCGAGCTGAAGGCGGCGGCGGACAAGGCGCTTGCCTCGGGCTGCCCGAGCATCAAGCACGTCCTCGTGCTGCGGCGCACCGGTCTGCCGGTCGGCATGGAGCCGGGACGGGACTTGTGGTGGCACGAGGCGCTCTCGGGGCAGGCGGCGGCCTGCGAGCCGCAGTGGGTCGAGGCGGAGCATCCGCTCTACCTGCTCTACACCTCCGGCTCGACCGGCAAGCCCAAAGGCATCCAGCATGCCAGCGGCGGTTACCTGCTCGGGGCGAAACTGACGACCCGCTGGGTGTTCGATCTGCGCGAGGAGGACGTGTTCTGGTGCACCGCCGATGCCGGCTGGGTGACCGGGCACAGTTATCTGGCCTATGGACCGCTCGCGCTCGGCGCGACGGTGGTGATGTACGAGGGCGCGCCAACCTATCCGGATGGCGGGCGCTTCTGGAAGATCTGCCAGGACCACGGCGTCAGTGTCTTCTACACCGCGCCGACGGCCATCCGCGCGCTGATGAAGCTCGGCGATGCGGTGCCGGGCCGCTACGATCTGTCGCGTCTGCGGCTGCTCGGCAGCGTCGGGGAGCCCATCAACCCGGAGGCGTGGATGTGGTACCACCGCACGATCGGCGGCGGGCGCTGCCCCATCGTCGACACCTGGTGGCAGACCGAGACCGGCGCGATCATGATCTCTCCTGTGCCCGGCATCACGCCGACCAAACCCGGCTCGTGCACGCAGCCGCTGCCGGGCATCGAGGCCGATATCGTCGACGATCACGGCGAGCCGGTCACCCGCGCGGATGCGGGCGGCTACCTGGTGATCAAGAAGCCCTGGCCCTCGATGCTGAGGACCATCTGGCGCAACAATGACCGGTACCTGGCCGCCTACTGGGAGAAGTTCCAGGGCCGCTACTACGTGGCCGGCGACAGTGCGCACCGCGACAAGGACGGCTACTTCTGGATCATGGGGCGCATCGATGACGTGCTGAACGTGGCCGGCCACCGGCTCGGCACGATGGAGATCGAGTCCGCGCTCGTCGCCCATCCACGGGTCGCCGAGGCGGCGGTGGTGGGCAAGCCGCACGACATCAAGGGCGAGTCGGTATTTGCATACGTGGTGTGCCGTGGTGCCCGGCCCAAGGGCGATGCGGCGCACCTGGTGCAGGTCCTGCGCGAGTGGGTCGGCGAGCAGCTCGGCGCGATTGCCAAGCCCGATGACATCCGCTTCGCGGACAATCTGCCCAAGACCCGCTCGGGCAAGATCATGCGGCGGCTGCTGCGGGCGATTGCCCGTGACGAGGACATCACGCAGGACCTCTCCACCCTGGAGAATCCCGCCATCCTCGATCAGTTGCGCGGCGTACAGGAGGTTGCCCCGGCAGCGGTGCGTGCAAAGCCCGCAGCCGCGGCGCGGCCGGCGGGAAAGCCCGCAGCCGGCAAGCGCACCCGCTCCGTCGCGCGGCGCCCCAAGTCCAAGACGAACTCCTCGGCGCGCAAGCGCGTGACCACGGCGAAAAGGTCTCGCAAGGCGGCCGCGTCCACGACCCGCCGCGTCGCGGCCAAGCCTGCGGCCCGGCGAGCGAAGCGCCGGGCGGCGCCCCGGCGCGCCGCAGCGGCGCCGGCGCGGAAACGGTCGGCGCGGGCGAAGCCGGTCGCTGCCCGAGCGAGCGCCGCGCGCAGACCCGTGAAACCCGTCAGGTCCGCTGGGGCCCGCCGCGGCGTCGGCACGCGTCGGCCGGTGAAGGCAAAGCGCGCACCTCGGGCACGACGCTGAGGGGGTGGCCCGGCGGGCTCAACGCGGGTGCTGCTCGAGCGGCACGTAGCGTCGCTCGCCCGTAAGCGGATCGTAGAGAACCTCCATCGGCTGACCGGTGGCAGGATCCTCGAATCGCTCGCCGGTCGGCTGCCAGCGGGCCGACGGCGGCAGCCGCTTGCGGTAGCGCCACTGCTCAAAGACCGTCGCGAGGAGCACGAGCACGCCGCCGGCGAGCAGCTGCACGCCGGGCTGCGCTCGCCCCGCCCACAGCGTGCCCGCCCCGATCAGGGCGAGGAGCGTCGCCAGCGCCATGATCGCCGTGCGCAGCCTCAAGCGGTCGGCTCGATGACGACGGCCGTGCCATAGGCCACGATTTCGCTCATGGTCTGGCCGATTTCCGAGGAGTCGAAGCGCATCATGACCACGGCGTTGGCCTGCATGAGGGCCGCGTTCTTGACCATGCGGTCGACCGCGTGACGGCGCGCCTCCTCGAGCAGCTGCGTGTACTCGGAGATCTCCCCGCCGGCCAGCGAACGCAGGCCGGCCATCAGGTTCCCGGCAAGGCCGCGGCTGCGCACCACGACTCCGTAAACCTGACCCTTGACGGAGCTCACTCGATAGCCCGGTACATTCTCGGTCGTGACGATCAGCATGGGTCGACTCCCCGGTGTGCGGTGAAGGACGTGTCCCGCCGGACGATTGCGCGCCTCGTGATGGTAACACCGTGCCGTTGCCGCCAGCGCCAGCCGAGAAATTGCACGTTCGCGCCGCACATGTCCCCTCCTGCCGCACGCGGCCATGGCGCTACGCTGGCAACGGCCCTCGCGGGGCGACCGGCCGGTCGGCACGGGCGAGTGCATACGGAACGAGGGGACGGCACGCATGGGCGAGATCATCGAGGTCACATCAGGACCTGATCGCGACTGGGAGCACGCGCGACGCGAGTGGGCCGAGAATCTGGCCGCCGTGGGCGCGCTGTTCGGCGATGACGAAGCGCTGATGCGTGCCAAGGCCAACTGCCTGTACGAGGTACTGCGGCGGATCGTGGAGGAGGTTCCGCCGCTGCGCGTGACGGCCGGCGTGCCGCAGGATCTGACAGCCGAGCATGCGGCGTGTCTGCGCGTCGCGCTGCGCGCCGCGGCACTGAAGGGAATCGAGGCCAGCATGTGTCATACGGTGCGGGTGCTGACCGAGGCGATCTATGACCTGTGCACCTCGAAGCTGCGGGGCAGACCCTCATGAGGTTCGGCGGACCGGGCCATGCCGTGCGATCGTGGCGCTGACCGACGGTCTTCGCGCGAGTCAGCGCATCGCCCCGTCGGCAACCGGTGCCAACACTGTGCTTGCAGCTTGAGCGACTGGATGCCGCCGCTGTGCGGTACCGTCAGCGCAGGCACGGCGGACGCACGGAACTTCGGGCTCGTCAGCCCGCCGCGCTCGTCATATCCAGCGCGAATCGCACGGTGACCGCATTGCCGAGCCACTCGGTGGCGCGCCATTGACCCTGGCCGACGCCGAAATCGAGCCGGCGGATC